>CAJXYV010000006.1 GCA_913063525.1 uncultured Verrucomicrobiota bacterium | reverse complement strand
CGCCCTTGAGCAAAATGATCTCCGCGCCTTCCGCCGTCACCGTCTGGCCCACCTGGTCGCGGACGATCCCGTAAAGCGTGTAATAAGGCGCGGGCGGGAAAGCCTGCAGGCAAGTCGCCGACAGCAGGAAGAGGAGCCATTTGAAATATTTCATGCAAAAATTGATTTAAGCCAACATCTTGAATCTAACAAACATTTCATCATTTCCCCCTACCCCCACTCCGACAAGAAAAAACAATTTTTTTTTGACACCGTATCCGCGATGAGATCACTCGCAACAAGGGGCAACACGTCCACCCCGAAAACGCGCGCCTCCATCTCGAAGACGCGCACGCGCAAGCCCGGCAGAACTTCGGCGAGAATCCCGGAGCTTTCCAAAAATCCGCCGCCAAAACCGCCTCCGCATCGGCCGACCCATAAAATTTTACAATTCATTTCAAATGACTTATGGCGCGCGACGTTCGAAAAACGGTGGTGCTACGCAAACCTAAGCAAATTTTTTAAAATTTGCTGCACCGCGGGCCAGATTCGACTCATGGCAAAGTTTTTTTTAACCCACAAAACCCCAAGTGGCCCCGCTGCGAGTCGCCGCAAACCCTTTTAAACGCTTGTTGTTTACATTGTAATCACAAGGACTCAACCACAACATGTGGGACTGTGAATAATTTGTTAATACCAGATGGGCAAAAATCGGTTTGCCATGATCCGTCGTTTGGCGCAATCTTCAGGTGTTCGGAAGAGCTGCCAAGCGATGCACTCGGTACCGCCCTGCTCAATTCAATCCGGACGTTCACAGGAAACACCACCATGGTTACTAAATTAAAAACACAAACCCTCGCCGCCCGCAGCTATGAGCTGATCACCTCGTGGCGTGAATACGCCCCCGAAGTCAGCCTCGCCGGTCGGACGCTCGCCCAGTTCGAAGTTGAAAAGCTCGCGCCGGGAGAGATCCAGCAACGCATCGATACGGCGAAAGCCGTGTATAAGGGCCTGCTCGTGGAGCGCGACGAAGCCAATACCACCCTGAGGAAAACGTTGATCATGCTGGCAAATGCCATCCGCTCCACTCCACCCTTTGGGCCAAATAGCGCGTTTTACCGCTCGCTCGGCTTCATTGTCGACAACGAACGGCAGCGTCCCGCGCGCAAGGGGGTCGTCGTCCCGGCCATAACGCCGACCGCGAACGTTGCTTGATTCATCGCCGTAGTAAGCCGAATCAAACAACGCCGCGTAAGCGTTGATCCAAGAGGGCTGCTGATCCAATAGGATCAGCAGCTTTTCTTGTTGGGGAGCATACCGGCCCACCGCCGGGAATCAAATTAAAAAAGCAGACCCGGCGCTGCGCAGGCGCGCACGGGGCTTTCAAGGGATGGAAGAAGACCGGATGAATCCGAGACGACCCGCAAGAAATCAATTCGCCCAGCTTGAGCCCATAAAAATCGATCCCCCTAAAACTTCCTTGGCAAGGCAGGCAGGATGCCTAGGGTCTTGAGCACTAAGTCTAGCCGATAGAACTTCCTGTGCTCACCACAGGGAGTCGCATGGGCGCCATTCTTCATTTCCGCGTCTCGGCACCTCTCACGCAGGTTCCGACGCACATCCAAACCCAATCATCATATTCCTAACAACCTATGAAAAACCACAAACTCTCGGTGCTCGAGAAAATCGGATTTGGCGCCGGCGACATGGCGGTCAACGTCGTGATCTCTGCGATGTTCCTGATCATTACTTTATTCTACACCGACGTGTTTGGATTAAAGCCGACTGATATGGGAATCATGTTCTTGGTCGTGCGGATGATTGACGCGGTGGCCGATGCCTTGATGGGCATGCTGACCGACCGCGTGACGACTCGCTGGGGCCGCTACCGTCCGTATTTCCTTTTCCTATCCGTGCCGTTTGGGGTCTCGGTGTTTTTAGTATTCACCACGCCATCGCTCGATTACGCTGGCAAACTGGCATGGGCTTATGCCACTTACACACTAGTGATGCTGGCGTTCACGTCGGTGACGATTCCCTATATCTCGCTAATCGGCGTGCTGACGAACTCGCCACAAGAGCGACTATCCGCCAATGGCTATCGGCTTTTCTGTGCCAAGGTAGCGGCCTTTCTCGTCTCCATCGTGGTGCCGATTCTAGCCGTGAAATGGGGCGGCGGCGATGCAGCACGCGGTTACCAAGCCGCGATGGCATTGATGGCCGCGCTGGGCGTGGCGTTGTTTCTATTCTGCTTTTTCACGACCACCGAGCGTGTCGAACACGAGATCGACAAGAAGCCGTTTATGGAACAACTCAGACTGCTCCTTAAAAACGACCAGTGGCTGATCCTTTGCTCGGTCTGCGTGATCGGCACCGTGGGCTATGTCATCCGCGGATCGGTGGCGATTTTCTACGCAAAGTATTATCTCGGTGGCGACGCCAGCTTGCAGTCGGCCTTCATGGGCACCGGCGTGGTGGCAGCCGTGTTGGCCATGGTGGCCTCGACGTGGATCACCAAATCATTCTGCAAAATCAAGCTGTTCCGCTGGAGCCAACTGCTGGTCGGAGTGCTCAGCATTTTGATGTTTGTGGTGCCAAAACAAGGCGACGTGATTCCGGCTTTTGTCCTCTACTTCCTCATTTCCTTTGTGGTGGATCTTCACGCGCCGGTCTTCTGGTCGGCGATTGCTGAGGCGGTCGACTATGGCCACGTCAAAACCGGCAAGCGCGTCTCTGGCCTCGCATTTGGCGGCATTTCATTCTGCCAAAAAGCGGGCATGGGCATCGCCGGTGCGGTGGTCGGCTGGCTGCTCGATGTTTTCAAATACATACCCAACGAGGTTCACCAGAGCCCACGCGCACTGATGGGCATCGCGCTCATGCTCTCGATCATCCCCGGATTTTTCCACGTCGTGATGGGCGTGCTGATGTTCTTTTACCGCATCACGGATGCCTATTACGAATCGCTGTCCGTACCAAAAGCAGATGACCACACCGTCAAAAGCGACCTCTTTCCTAACACCTAATCACGATGAGCACATTGAAAGTCGACGTCCCTCTCATTGAGCAACGCGCAGACCCGTTTGTTTTCAAGCACAGCGACGGAATGTATTATTTCTCTGCCTCGGTGCCGGAGTACGATCGCCTCGAACTGCGCCGCGCCAGCAGCATCGCCGGACTGGCAGATGCGGAGCGCGTGACCGTCTGGCGCAAGCCCGGCACCGGTCCGTTTTCGGAACTGATCTGGGCCCCCGAGATCCACTTCAATGACGGCGCCTGGTATATTTACTTTGCTGCGGCACCGAGCCGAGAGATCAAGGACGATCTCTTCCAGCACCGGATGTATGCCATTTCCTGCGCCGATGCCAATCCGCTCACCGGGACCTGGAGCGAGGTCGTGCAAATCGACACGGGGATCGACACCTTTTGCCTCGACGCGACGACTTTCTATCACAAGGACGTGCTCTACTACCTGTGGGCGCAAAAGGGGCCCGGCATCGCTGGTAACTCCAACCTCTATATCGCCCGCATGGCCACGCCGGTCACGCTTGCCACCGAACCGGTGCTTCTCACCGTGCCGGAATACGACTGGGAATGCATCGGCTTCAGCGTGAATGAAGGCCCAGGCATTCTGCGTCACGGCAACCGGATCTTTGTGACCTATTCGTCCAGTGCCACCGATGAAAACTACGCGGTCGGCCTCTTGAGCGTCGATATGGACGCTGATTTACTCGACCCAACGAGCTGGACCAAGTCGCCCCGCCCGGTGTTCCAAAGCGCGCCAGAGCATCAAATCTTTGGCCCCGGCCACAACAGCTTCACCACTTCAGAGGATGGCTCGCAGGACATCTTCGTCTATCACGCGCGCACCTACACCGAGATCGTCGGCGATCCACTATGGGACCCTAACCGCCACACTTTCACTAAGCCCGTGGTATGGGATGCGAATGGCTGGCCGGTCTTCGGCAAACCCGGCGAGTAAACACAGAATGCCCTCAGGCATAGACCAACCAGCGATATTGATATGAAAAGGATTTTAGCAACCATCCTGCTAATAGGCACGGCCACGGCCATGGCCGACATGATTACGAATCCACCGGTGACGGCAAAAAGCACCGAGCCGTTGATCACGGAGAAAGTGCTCGCGCACGACCCGGTGATCGCTCGCGAAAAGGGAGTTTGTTATCTATTCACCACCGGGCCAGGCATCACCATCTGGCAGTCGAAAGACATGCGTCACTGGCTGCAAGAAGGCCGTATCTACCCCGACCGGCCCGCATGGGCTGACGCCGCAGTGCCGAAGTTCAATGGCCATCTCTGGGCACCCGACATCAGCTTCTACAACGGCACCTATTACCTTTACTATGCGGTTTCTGCTTTTGGCAGCAACCGCTCCTGCATCGGTTTAGCCACCAACAAAACCCTCTCTCCGACTGACCCAGCCTACCAGTGGGTCGATCACGGCATTGTGCTGGATTCCGTTCCAGGTGCCGACAACTGGAATGCCATCGACCCCCAGTTAGTCGAAGGCGAACACGGCCAAGCTTACCTCGCATTCGGCTCATTCTGGAGTGGCCTCAAGCTCGCCCGGCTTTCCCCAGATCGGATGTCCGTGATCGATGACCGGAAACAATTCATCACGATCGCTTCGCGCGAGCGCGTCCATAAAGCCGGCAAAGATTCGCCCTTGGAAAAAGGCAAAAAAGACGTCGAAGGCCCGTTTATCTATCATCACGGCGACTACTACTATTTATTCGCCTCCACCGGCCTTTGCTGCCTCGGCCCGGCGAGCACTTACCGAATGATCGTTGGCCGTTCCAAGTCGGTGACGGGTCCCTACCTCGATACTGACGGTGTCCCCATGCTCGAAGGCGGCGGCACCCTCCTGCTCCAAGGTAACAAAGACTGGCAAGGCGTGGGACACAATTCCGCTTACAAGTTCGACGGCGTCGATTACCTCGTTTTCCATGGCTATGATGCCAGCACCAAAGAGGCGCTGCCCAAACTGCGCATCGAGGTAATCAAGTGGAGTCCAGAAGGCTGGCCCGTCGTCGCCCAGCCATAGGCTCGGAATGGTGCGGGCGCAAACCATCACGATGGGATCGGACTTTTTTCAGCAATCGCCACGCGAACATCGCCACTCACCATTCAATCCCGAAATGAAACCCATGCTTCCACTATCGTTCCTTGCGGCTACGGCGCTTGTAAGCACGGCCATCGCCGAACCCACAGCTCTCTCGATCCATATCGATTAGAGGGCGACTGTAGGACCGCGCCCCCCGCACAAGGAAGCGTATTATCCGACGGTGTGACTCGTTCGTCGAAAAAGCGGGCCGCCGCCCCTGCCGCATTTGCATCGGGATGCTTCGGCGCGATTTTTCTTCGATTCCGCGCTCGCCACCCCGTGTTCTGCACTTTTTCATGCGCCGGTGATTGCGACGCAGCCTTTCAACATCCTTCCGCGCCCCGCGCTGGCTGGCGAATTCGTGCCGGCGGATTATTTCCGCAAACTGGAACGGGACGAGATTTGCCGGGGCGGACGACCGCTGGAAGTGGATCTCGGCTGCGGCGACGGCGCGTTTTTGATGGGGATGGCGCAGGAATTCCCGGAGCGGGACTTTCTGGGGGTCGAGCGCTTGCTGGGCCGGGTGCGCAAGGTTTGCAAGAAGCTCACCCGCCGAAATCTGGCGAATGCCCGGGTGCTGCGCCTGGAGAGCAACTACACCACTGGGTGGCTGCTGCCTGCGGCGGCGGTTTCGCGCCTGCATCTGTTGTGCCCGGACCCGTGGCCCAAGCTGCGCCACCACCGGCGGCGCATCGTGCAATTGGACTTTCTGGAAGCGGTGCGGCAGGCGCTGGTGCCGGGCGGCGAATTCCTATTCATGACCGACCACGAAGAATACTTCCAGTGGGCCGTCGGCAAAGTCGCAGAGTTCGGCATGTTTGAGCGGCTCGAATGGACCGAGGATTCGTTTTTTTACCCCAAGACCGATTTCCAGCTGCAGTGGGAGGCGGAGGGCAAGTCGATGTGGCGGCTGCGCTGCCGCAAGCCGACCGATTGAACCACCAAGGGCACAAGGAGCACAGAGGCGGATTCTGATTCCTCGGGTTCATGCGGCTTGGAAACACTCGCAGGACGTATTTTTTGATCTCGAAACGATAGGAACCCAAGTTGATGAGGAGTCCGTGCTTGAGCCTGGCGGACTTCATGTAGCCCATGATTTGGGCCGTGTGTCCGGGAGCCAGTGCCTTGACGGCTTTCAGTTCGAGGATCAGCCAACCGCCGACCATGATGTCCGCGAAGTAATCCCCGAACAACACGCTGTCCTCGTCATAGACCCTGATCTCATCCTGTTGCCTCACCTGATCACAAAGCGCTTTCACTTCTAAATCAGTCTTCATCGCCTTGTGCTCCCTGTGTCCTTTGTGGTTAAAAATAACACTCCACAAAATCACGAGCGAGTCATTCCGCTCAGGGCCGATGGAGAACCTTGACCGAATGATCGGCGAAGCCTTGCAACCTCAGGCTCCCTGAGTCGTCGATCTCGATGGTGACTCCGCCGGACTCGCCCTGATGGATGACTTGGATGCCGCGGGACCGCCAGTAGGCGACGGTTTCTGGCTGGAGCCGCTCGCTGGCCGGGGACTCGGAATGGGAAGCGACGATCACCTGCGGGTGGACGGCGGCGAGAAACGCATCGCCCAAACTTAAGACGCGCCGATGACGGCCGGCGATAATCACATCGGCCGCGACATCGGTGTGGGCAGCGAGCAGATCCGACTCGGTGCCGACGCCCGCATCGCTGGTCAAAAGCAGTTTCCAGCCGCGCCAGTGGAGGCGATAGATGGCGACCCGGTCATCGGCACTGGCGTTTTGGGTATCGGGACGGGGAACGTGGAGGATTTCAAGGTGGGCACCGTCTGGCAGCGGCAGTTCGCGGAAGTCGGCCGCTTGCACGGTCTTGATCCCGGCGAGCGGTGCAGCGTCGAGCCACGACCGGAAGGCCGGGCTGCGCGACCGCTCGACCGGCAAAATGACCTGACGAATCGGGAATGCGGCCCAAACCGGCGCGCCGCCGCCGAGGTGGCCACCGTCGGGGTGACTGAGGACGACGGCATCCGGGGCGATCCCCAGCCGCCGCAGGGAAGGCGCGACCCGCCGACTGAAGCTAAAGCGATCCGCGCAGTCGAACAACACCGCAGCGCTCTTGCCGTCATAAAAACATGCGGCGCCGGCGCCGTGGTCGAGATCATAGACGAGGAGGAACGGTCGCGAGTCGCCTTTCCATGAAAGGTGGCCGCCGGGAATCGCCGAAAATTTCTCTGCCGTCTGGATGCATGCTTTTGCGACGAAAAAATTCGCGCGATTCAGCCACGGTGCGGCCGGGGGCATCAGCGGAAACAACGCGGCCGCCAACAAAGAGAGACTGAGCAGGATGAAAACCAGAGGCACAAAAAACACCCCTGCCAGCACCGAGACCGGGGTGATCAAACCAAAGTGGTAGGCCGTCAACGGGGAGGAGGCGATGCCGGCCACCACGGAGACCCCGAGCGACTGCGCAACGTTTTGGCGTACGCCGAGCCAGACAATTTGCCACCGCGTCAGCAGCGGGCGCGGAACATACAGCGGCAGCCGGGCGAGCCACTCGAACGGCCGCGTGGCCCAGTCCGCGCCAAAGGCGATGGCAGCCACCACCCCGTAGGAAAGCTGCACACCTGGTTGGAAAATCAAACGACCATCCCACAGCAACACAGCCAGCAGGACCGCGCCGAGGGCATTCAACAAATCCGGCCGACGGCGCGCGGTAAAGGCCCCCAAAAAAACCGCCGCCATCCATGCCGACCGCACGGCCGGCGAGCTGTTGCCGGTGAGCCAGGAGTAGCCGAAGATCAACGGCAACAGGGCCAGCGCCGCCCACCTGCGCGGGATACCCGCCAACCGAAGCACGAGCCAGCCGATGCTGCCGACCATCGCCACGTGCAAGCCGCTGACGGAAAAGGCGTGCAGTGTCCCGCTGTTGCGAAACGCGGCAACCAGCTCCTCGGCATCGGGCGGGGGCTCGCCGATGACCACGGCGCGGATGACCGTGGCCTCTTGGGAATCTTCGGCCAGACCCGTCGTCACCGCTGTGCGAAATCCGTGGCGCAGCTTCGCGCCGAACTCCGCCCAGCGGCCGGTCACCACGCTGCCATTCACCCAGCCGGCGTGAAAAACAGCGGTCACGCCTTGGCTGCGCAGCCACGCCGCGCGGTCGAACTCGCCGGGATTGCGCGGCGCCAGCAGCGGGCCGAAATTGCCTTGGGATTTCACCAGCGACCCCGCCACCGGCAGCTTCCCCCGCCCTTCCCACCAGACTTTAGCCCCCGCGTGGCGGCCACTGAGTAAAACCGCGGGCACCGACCACGACTTGCCGCCGGCCTTGGCATCCGAAAGCACGCGGGCCTGCATCTCGCCCGCGGCCGATGCTAACAAATCGCGCTCGGCCGATTTGCCCGCGGCATCGCGCCAGATGAAAAGCCCGGCGGCGAGCCAGCCGCAGAGGAGCCAGGCCAAGGCAACGCGCCAGCCGCGCAATCGCCAGGCGGCGAGCGCTAGCAGCGGCCCGGGGACCACCCCCGCCGCAACCCCGTGATCGGCCGCCACCACGCCAAAAGCCGCCACCAGCGCGGCGACGAAGAGGGGGTACCGGCCACAAAATGCAGCGACCGGCCCGCAGTTGTTGAATGAGTTTTGCCACATCAGGGGGGGATGACATCGAGGGGGAGGGACGCGGACCATGCCGCAGACTTTACGCCGGCGGCTGGGTCGTTGTTTGACGCATCCGCGCCAAGTATTCTTCTTCCTCGGCGGCCAGGTCGCTAACGCGGGGGACGACATTTCCGGCGCTACCCGCCGCGCTCCACTCGTGAAGCTTGTGGGTCGCATTCGCGGAATGGCGGGTGCCGGGGAACTCTTCGACCACGCGGTTCATGATGGCCACGGCAGCGGCGCGGTCGCCTTCGACCTCGTCGTGGAGCTCGGCTAGGCGGAAAAGGAAATAGGCCGCATCGTTGGGCTGCCATTCGTGGCTTTCGAGCGCTTGGCGGGCCGTCTGGACCGCCGCCGCCGCATCGTGCAGGTTTTCTTTGTAGATTTTGATGATTTCCACCCAGGGCAAACGGTTCATGGGATCGGCATCCGCCGCCACTTTGAACGCCTCAATCGCTCCTTCGTAATCCCCCTGCGCGAACAATGAGCGCGCATCGCGCATGAAGTCCTTTTCCACCGATTCCGCACTGTCGTAAACTGACTGGCTGACGCGTTGGGCGAAAAACGGCAGCGCATAGATGACGAAAAACACTGCGGCGAGGCCCGCGCTGAGGAAGGTGAGAAGAATCCCGCTGAAGGTGCGCTCCCCCTCCAAGGCGTGGAGGCGGGTTTGGATGTCGGGCAGTTTTTCATCGGGGTCGCCAATTTCTTGGAGCTGGCTGACTTGCCGGTTGATCGACGTGATATCGCTGCCCTTTTTGGAATACATCATCCAACTTCCACCCACGAGCACCGCGAGCACCAAATACAGACTCCATTTAAGCATGCCCGAGAATGCTCTAACCCCGACCGATACGGGAAGCAAAATCCTGCGAATCTTAAAGCCGACGCGCGTTGCGGCCCTCGTCGATGAGCTTCCAAAAGTGTTTGGAGTTTGCCAGCGCCTCGTCCTCGGCCAGCGGCATCCTGGAGCGGAATTTGAAATCGGAAAATGTCCCCTTGTGCAGCACCCGATGGACCACGACCGCACCGTCCTTGACCTCGAAGTAAAAGCGGAAATCCTTGGCTCGGAAGCGGTACAAAACCGTGCCTTTGCGATCAATTTTACCAAAGCGATCTTCGTTGAGGTTATCCAAATCCTCCTCGCCGACTTTGAACTCCTCCAGCAACTCCAGTTGCTCGAGGGTCCCTAAAGCGGAAAGCTCGGCGGCGCTGATTTCATTGAAAACGATCTGAAACACGTCGCTATGTTAGCAGAGAATCGCCCATTTGCCAGATCCAAGTTGAGGGGGTTTCACCTCGTTTTGATTCGTCCAACAAGCGCTGCTCTTGCAGTTCCCACTGTTGCTGACTAGGGATGAGTGATGCCGCTGCTGACCAAAGATTTCGACTACCACCTGCCGGAGGAATTGATCGCCGCGCGGCCGCTGGCGGAGCGCTCGGCCTCGCGGATGCTGGTGGTGCACAAGGACAGCGGCTTGATCGAACACCGGATGTTCTGCGATTTTCCGGAGTACCTGCGGGCGGATGACCTGCTGGTCCTGAACGACACCAAGGTTATACCCGCGCGGGTATTCTCCGACGATGGCAAAACCGAACTGCTCTGCCTCGATCGACTATCCCCGCTGGAATGGCGCTGCCTCGTCCGCCCCGGCAAGCGGATGAAGCTGGGCCGCAGCGTCAGCGTCGGCGGAATCGCGGGCACGGTGACGGAAGTCTTCGAAAACGGCGACCGGCTCGTCCGCTGGGAGAGCCACGTCGATCTGCACCAGCACGGCCACCTCGCGCTGCCGCACTACATGGGCCGCGACGACGAACTCGCCGATCTCGAACGCTATCAAACCGTGTTTGCCCGCGAAGAGGGCGCCATCGCCGCGCCGACCGCCGGGCTTCATTTCACGCCCGAGCTGCTGGCAAAAATCCGCCACACCTTTCTTACCCTGCACGTCGGAGTCGGTACCTTCCGCCCCGTAAGTGCGGAGGTGGTCGCCGATCACGTGATGCATTCCGAACGCTACGCCGTCAGCGCGACGACGGCTCAGCAAGTGAATTCCGCAGGCCGCGTCGTCGCCGTGGGAACGACGGTGACACGGGTGCTGGAATCGATTCGAGTGCGGAATGCGGAGTGCGGAGTGCGGATCGGGGAGCTAGAGCGCCGCGGCGAGACCGACATCTTCATACACCCGCCGTATGAGTTTGGCGTCGTCGGGGCACTTCTCACGAACTTCCACCTGCCGCAGAGCACGCTGATCATGCTGGTCAGTGCCTTCGCAGGCCAAGAACTGGTCATGGAAGCCTACCGCCAAGCAGTCGAGAAGCGGTACCGCTTTTTCTCGTACGGGGATTGCATGTTGCTGATTTGATTTTCTGGTGCGTCCACGTATCCATCGTCAGCGTTTCTCGATGGCGACGAGGGTGATGTCGTCCATTTGAGGACCGGGGCCGGTGAAGCGTTTGAGCTCGCTTTGCATTTGGGCGAGGATGGCTTCGGCACCGAGCGGGGCCGCGATGCGGAAGGTTTCCGAGATGCGATCCATACCGAATTCTTCTTCGTGGATGTCGAGGGCTTCTTTGACGCCATCGGTGTAGAGGAGGACGCAGTCGCCGGAATGGAGTTCGATTTCCTGGTCGCGGGTGACGCGCTCGAAAACGGAACCGCTGTCGATGCCGAGGGCGAGGCCGGGAGAGCGCAGGAGCTCGACTTTGCCAGTTTCCCGGCGATAGAGGAGCGCGGGTTCGTGGCCGGCGCGGGAGAGGATGAGCTTGCCGCTGGCAGCGTCGAGAATGCCGTAGGTCATGCTGATGAACATGTCTTCGCGAATGTCGGGAAATATCTGGCGGTTGACGGCAGCCATGGCGAGTGAGGGCGACATTTGCCCGGGGGCAAAGGAGCGCAGGGTGCTGCGGCACATCGCCATCAAGAGGCCCGCGGGGACGCCTTTGCCGGAAACGTCGGCGATGGCGATGCCGAATTGTTTCTCGGCGAGGTCAATGTAGTCGTAGTAATCACCGCTAATGATGCGGGCGGGAAGGTTGGTGCCGCTGATGCGGAAGCCGGGGACGACGGGATCTTGCTGGGGGAGGAGGATGCGTTGAACTTCGCGGGCGTTTTTCAATTCGACCTCGATGGCGCGTTTTTCATGGGCTTCGCGGTGGATGCGGGCGTTGCCGATGGCGAAGGAGGATTGCTCTGCGGCGGAGCGAAAGACGGCGAAGTCATTGGGGGTGAAGCTGCCATCGGTATGGCGGCGGGCAACGACCAGCACGCCAAGATCCTTGTTGGCGTGGCGGAGCGGGGCGAGCAGGGCGGAGACGTTGTCGCTGTAGCCGATGAAGGCGTCTCGGAAGGAGGGATGGTTTTTCACGTCCTTGACGTGGATCGCCTCGCCGACGCTCAAGCAGTGGCCAAGGATTCCTTCATCCACGGGGACACGGGAGAGGCGGAGGTGGCTTTCGAGTGCGCGTGGGTCGCGCTCGGCCCTTTTGCGGATTTCCATCGGGATGCCGATCAGCGGTGGGCAGTTTTCCGAAATGTAGGATGGGTTGAGGAAGTCGCCCTCGGGGCTGGCAAAGTAAATCGCACCGCCACAGGCCGCAACAACGTTGTCGATACCGTCGACGATGATGCGGGAAAGCATGGTGGGCGATGGCTCATTTTCAATGGCGAGGCCCAGTTCGTGAAGGAAGGTGAACATCCGTTGTTCTTCGCCTTCGAGCTCATTGAATTTTTTCCTGACTCGCCGGACTTTGCGGCGCTGGTTCTGGAGGGCGAGCAGTAAGCCGACGGCCATCAGGGCGGCGACTGCGAGCGCAATGGTGATGGAATCTTGCATCTCGCGGAAATCAGTCTTTCGGATGCATCGTGGCTAAAAGCTTAATCCCGGGCGGACTTCGGGGCCAATGCCAGTTTCTCGGTCAGCTCGGCTTCCAGCAAGTGAACCACCGTGGAAAAAGACGAGGCGTTTTTCTCGTTGGTTTCAGAGAGAACCCGGTGGGCATCCAGCACGAGCTGGGTCCGCTGCACGGGGCTCTGCGACGCGATCGGTTGCGGTGGCCTCAGATCGACGCGGATCGTTTCAATATCAGCGAGCCAGACCGCGTCGGCCGGGTCGATTTCCATCAGAAAATCCAATCCCAAGTCCTCAAGCGAGCGGCGGTTGCGCGCATCGGCGCCGGCGATGTGAAGCCCCCCAGCGCCAATGGCCGACAAGCGCGATGCGATGCCAGCAAGCGTCCCCATAAAAGTCGAGTCCATGCCGGTGCAGGCCTCTAGGTCGACGACGAGGCAGCTTTCGCCCGCATCCATCCGCACGGCACCGAACTCTTTGAGCAAGGGGCTATTGAGGAAAGAGCCCTTGCCTTCGCAACGGATCCAGCTGAATCCATTGAAAATTCCGATTAAGATTTGGCATTCTGTAGTCACCGAAAAAAAGGCCGTCATCTCCACGGCAAAAGGCTTTGGCAGTCTAGAAGACGAGCAGCCACTGGTCAACCTTCCATCTCGAAATTTGCGAACTCACTGCCAAAGATATGATTGCCGTGTGGCGGTGGTCCGATCGCCCCGCAAAAGGGTGACTTTCCACGCCAACACTTTGCCGCCCTTGAAGTAGTCGTCTCCGATGACGGAAAATTCTGCCGTGCCCGAGGTATCTGATGCGGGAAACGTGTGGCTCATGCGCTTGACCAGGCTGGCAGTGGCACCTTGCTGATACTCAAAGATCAGTTCCACGGGGCCTTGGTTGGCGCCGGCGGCGTCATTCCAAAAGATGTCGTAGTACTGCCCCAGCCGATTGCGGCGATCCGCCAGAGTGACAGCACCGTGCAAGCGCCGCTGCTTTTCCATCCTAGTCATCGGTTCATCGGTCGCAAACGGAACTTGGTCGCGGAGTTGAAACTGCTTGACCACAAGCGGACCGCGCTGCCCCGCACAGGCGCCAAGCGAGAGTGCCAGAAGTAGACTGTAACGAAGATTCACGCCACTGATTTAATCAGCTCGAACTGGAGATTCAAGGAACAAGAGTTCGTGCTTGGCTTTTTTGCAGGACGGCGCAAATCGGGCTCACATCTTGAAGTCGTCGCCCAAGTAGTACTTGCGGGCGATCGGGTCGTCGACGAGCTCGTTGGAGGCACCTTCCAGGATCACCCTGCCGTCGTGGATGAGGAAGGCGCGGTCGGTGATGCTGAGAGTCTCGCGAACGGAGTGGTCGGTGATCAAAATGGCCAGCCCATCGCGGTCGCGCAGCTCGCGGACGATGCGCTGGATGTCCTCAACGGCAATGGGATCAATCCCTGCAAAGGGCTCGTCGAGCATCAGCAAGGTCGGATCGGAACAGAGCGAACGGGCGATGGCGAGGCGGCGCTTTTCTCCACCGGAGAGGGTGATGGCCAGCGACTTGGCCAACTTGGTGATGCCGAAGCGGGCGAGCAGATCGTGCGCGCGGTCAAGACGCTCCGCGCGATTGAGGTTGGGCCGCGTTTCGAGGATGGCGAGCAAGTTATCCACCACCGAAAGCTTGCGAAACACCGACTCTTCTTGCGGCAGGTAGCCAAGACCCAAGCGGGCGCGGCGGTGCATCGGCATGCTCGACAAATCGTGGCCGTTGAAGTGCACGGTCCCAGCATCGGCGGGGACCAGCCCGGCGATCATGTAGAACGAAGTGGTCTTCCCCGCGCCGTTGGGGCCGAGCAGGCCGACGATTTCGCGGGGCCGCACCGTGATGGAAACGCCGTCCACCACCGGGCGATCGCCGTAGGTCTTGCGCAGTCCGCTGGCAAAGAGGACGGCAGATTCGGTGTGGGAGCAAGTCGAGCCGGGGTCGTGCATGGGTGAAAGGTTAGTTTTTTTGTTCGATATTTCCACCCATGTCCCAGTTCCCCTCGGTGACAAAGCTCCCGGTTTTCGGGAATATGCGCAGGATGAGGTTGGGCTCTTTGGCCCGCATGTAGGTGGTTCCTTGGGTGATCCACGGGTAACCGCCGCTGAGGACGATTTCCTCTTTTTTGATGTTGTAGGTGAAAACAGCCCCGCTGGCGTTAATGGGGAGCTTTCCGGCCTCAGGCGCCTTTTGTTCGATCTTTACGGCCCCCGTGGCGACCATCCGCTCAACATCGCCAAAGCGGGCTTTTTCAGATTTCCCCGGATTCGCGTTGGGAGGGGCACCCTGTTTTGTGGGTTTTTTGCTGAGGAAAATCTTCAACTCGTTAGCTCCGGAAAGGTTGAAGCGGGGATCCTTAACCGTCACGTTTTTGAGGTAAACGAGCACGCCGCCATCCGCATCGAAATACATCCCCCCCTCGCACTGGATCACCGAGTCGGCCGGGCCAGGCTGAACCTCGAGAGGCTTGGCGGGCGCCGGAATCGTGTCTGTGGCGACGGCGGCTTGGTCGGATTCGGCTAAAAACTTGGTCGCGGCCTGCGAGGCGGCCTGTGCGTCGGAAAGATCTTGGTCCAAGCCCGCGCGGGCGGCGGTTGCCGCAGCCTTTGCTCCCGCAGACTTGGATGCGGCATCAGCCTGCACCGCTGCCATTTCTGCAGGTGTGAGCGTGGGTGGCGCGGCGGCGTTGAGGGGCTGAGTCAAAAGCGACATGCCGAGCAGAGCCGTGGCGCGAAGCGGGGATTGGAGCGGATGCATAGTCGTCTCAGTAGGTGCTAGGATGATGGTCGTGGCCGGGCCGGGCATGAAACCTTCGCCTCGCTCGAACGCATAGTAAAGGCCGCTGCTGCGGGTGATCATTCGATCAGTGAGAATTTCGGTGGGCTCCTTCGCCACCAGCAGCCCTTTGTCCTGATAAAATGTCGCCCGCACCAGATCGATGCGCCCGCGTGGACTGAGGTCGGGATTAAACATCTCGACCGATACAGTTTCGCCCGAGACTTGGCTTTCGCTGACGAGCACCATGGACTTGGCCTTGAGCACGCTGACCAGTTTGCGGTTTTCATCATAGCGGGGCGCGATCACGTCCTTGAGTTCGCTGCCCTTGGGGAGCAACGAGATGGCCAGCATCTTTTTCTTTGGCTGGAGGACGGCTGGAGCGCCCCCAGCCAAGGCGATGGCGGGTGCTGCTAAAACTAAGACTGTAAGGAGGCGGCGCAAGGCAGGGTGAATCCATGGCCTAGAGGGCCGTCTGCGATCGGGAGAGTGAAGCTCTCAATGCGAAGCGTGGTGAATGGCAATCAGTTTGATGAGTAGATCCTCAATGAATTCGAGTGGAATCTGGTTGGGTCCATCGGACACGGCGTTGGCCGGATCGGAATGAACTTCCATGAAAAGGCCGTCGATCCCAGTCGCCACGGCGGCACGGGCCAGCACGGGGGCCAGCTCTCCGTCACCACCCGTCGCAGCACCGAGTCCACCGGGGCGCTGGACCGAATGGGTGGCATCAAAAATAATAGGCAGCCCCTCTTTGCGCATCCAGTAAAGCGAGCGCATGTCGACGACGAGGTTGTTGTAGCCGAAGGTCGTGCCTCGCTCGGTGATGAGGAAGCGCTCGCAACCGAAGGCCCGCATTTTGCCGGCGATGTTGATGGTGTCGAGCGGCGCGAGGAACTGGCCTTTTTTGACGTTCACGGCGCGGCCGGTTTTGGAAGCGGCTTCGAGCAAGTCCGTCTGGCGGCAGAGGAAAGCGGGGATCTGGAGCAGATCGATGAATTCTGCGGCGATTTCCGCCTGTTCGGCGGTGTGAATGTCGGCGGTGACAGGAACGCCGAGTTCTTTGCCAATTTCGCCGAGGATGCGGCAACCCTCCTTGACTCCGGGGCCGCGGAAGGCACCCACCGATGTGCGGTTCGCCTTATCAAAGGATGCTTTGAAAATGAAGTGGATGCCGGTGCGGTCGGCGATCTCTTTGAGGGAGCGGGCCATTTCCCAAGCAAATGCCTCGCTTTCAAGAGCGCAGGGGCCGAGGATAAAAAAGGGCGCCGGGCCGCCGACGGGGACGTTGCCGATGTTGAAAGGGTCGAAGTTCATGGGAAAAATACGGGGATCAGTGGTTGGCCGAATCATACGCCGCTTGGAACAGCGGGCGCAAGTTGTCGAGCGCGGTGGCTAGGAGTTTCTCCTCAGAGCCTGTGAGATTTCCCAAGGTTTTGAAAGCGAGCATTTCGAGAGAATCGATCACCGATTTGGCCGCGCGGAGGTTGAGCTGCTTCTCGCCGCTGTGGGGATTGGGGATTTGCCCGAGGAAAAGTCCGGCGTTTTGGGCTTGGAGGATGACAAATTCGTTGAACCGGGAATCGGCTTCGGGTGCTGCAGGCATGCGCTCAGAATCCGACTTCTGGCAAATTATACAAGAGGGAAGACGCCGATCAGACAACACGCGGCATCGGTAAACCTAGCTGGCTTTGACGGGACGAAGTTTTTGCCAGTCGCTGGCCGAGACGCAGCAGGGATCGGCGGCGACCCAGTGGGCGGGGGCAATTTCCTTAAGAGAAAGATCAGCGCCGACGGTTTCGTCGTAACGCGGATGACTCATGCGGTGGCCAAAGGCGCTGCCCGGCGGCGGGTCGATGGGCGATGGGACGTCGCCTTCGAGCAGGATTTTTTCGCGTTTCACTCGCGGGTCGTGTGAGGGAATCGCAGAGAGCAGTGCCTGGGTGTAAAGGTGGCGGGGATCCTGATAGATGGCATCCGCGGTCGCCAGCTCGACGATTTTTCCGAGGTACATCACCGCCACGCGGTCGCTCACGTGTTTCACCACCGAGAGGTCGTGTGCGATGAATAGATAGGATAGCCCGAAATCTCGCTGCAACTCGACAAGCAGATTGAGAATCTGTGACTGCACGGAAACATCGAGCGCGGACACAGGCTCATCGCAGACGATGAGCTTCGGCTTTAAGGCCAGCGCGCGCGCGATGCCGATGCGCTGGCGTTGGCCGCCAGAAAATTCGAAGGAGTAACGCTCGGCAGATGACGCGGGCAAGCCGACGCGGTCTAACAAACCGCTGACCCATCGCAGGCGTTCCGCGCGATTGCCAAGGCCATGGATGACAAACGGCTCTTCGATGATCGAGCGCACACTCATCCGCGGGTCGAGCGATTCGGCAGGATCCTGGAAGATCATTTGGAAATCGCGGCGCAGCGGGCGCAAGGAGCCTTGGCTTGCGCGGCTGATATCCTTCGATTCAAAGTGAATGCTGCCAGAAGTCGGCTTGAGAAGCCGGACAATGGCTTTGCCGAGCGTGGATTTGCCACACCCGGATTCGCCAACCAGCCCGAGCGTTTCGCCGGGCCCGATGTCGAACGAGACACCGTCGACCGCACGGACGGCGGCGGTCTGGCGCAGCATGACGCCCGAGCGTACGGCGAAATGAACCCGGAGGTCTTTGACGGATAAAAGTGGCATGACGTTCACAACTGGTAACAAAGCGGACAGGTTTCCACCCAATGCTGAGGTGACACCTCTGCAAATATGGGCCGCTCGCGCGGGGCAAGGTGGCTGCGGCCCAAACGTTGGCAAAAGCGGCAGCCGTGGGCGTAATCCGCAAGGGCTGCGACCATTCCGGGAATGGTGTTGAGCAGGGATTTTGAAGGCGTACTGAGTGTCGGGATCGAGCTCAGCAGCCCTCGGGTGTAGGCATGAAGTGGGTTGGTGAAAAGTTCCTTGGCGCTCGCACGCTCGACGACGCGGCCGGCGTACATCACCACCACTTCATCGCAGGTCTCTGCGATGACTCCCAGATCGTGGGTGATGAGAACAGTCGACATCCCCATTTCCGACTGAAGACGTGCCATCAGATCGAGAATCTGTGCCTGCACCGTCACATCGAGCGCGGTCGTCGGTTCATCGGCGATGACGAGCAATGGGCGGCAGGCGAGGGCCATGGCGATGACAATCCGCTGGCGCATGCCGCCTGATAGATGGTGTGGGTAATCCATCATCCGCTTTCCGGGGGCGGGGATGCGGACAAGTTCGAGCATCTCGGTGGCAGCGGCCCAGGCGTCCTTTTTGGAGAGATTTTTGTGAATGCGGAAGACTTCGGCGACTTGCCGACCGATGGGGTGCACGGGATTGAGCGCAGCCATTGGCTCTTGGAAAATCACGCCGATTTCGCCACCGCGGATTTTATGGATCTCGGAGTCACTGGCATGAACGAGGTCGTGACCTTTAAAATAGACATGCCCACCGAGAATCTTTCCCGCCGGCTGCGGCAGCAGGCGGATGATCGACATGGCGGTGACACTTTTACCGCAGCCCGACTCGCCAACGATGCCGACCGTTTTGCCAGCAGGCACAGTAAAGGATACTTGATCTACTGCGCGCAGCAGACCGCGATCCGTTTCAAAGGAAGTGATGAGTTTATCAACTTCGAGGATATTTTCCGTTTCGGGAATCATGGTTTGCCGGGCTGCTCGGGGGTTGGCTTCGATTCAGGCGACTTCGCACGGTAGCCTTCAATGCTTCGGGTCGATTCGGAGAATGATTTGCCGCGACGTCTCGCTGCTTGAGTTTCGGCCTTTACGGCATCATCAACCCAAAACACAAAGGTTTCGTGGGGATCGTAAACGACGGGCGGGCTGAAATGCGTGGTTTCGCAGTCGGGCCATTTCACCCAACGCCACGAACCAATGCGGACAAAGTCCACCGAGTATCCAGGCACAAAAAATGCCTCGTCGTGCATGATGCGCTGGAGTTTCCACGCGGCGTCTTTGAGCTCCTCGGCCGTGCTTGCCGTGCGGACTTTTTCGCTAAGAACATCCGTATCGGCGCGGTGCCAAGCGAAGGTGTTGTTGGTCTGAGGCTTCAAATTGCCGTTTTCATCGATGGCATTTGTGGAGTGAAGGAACTGGTGAAAGTCGGGGGTGGGCGGACCGATCAACCAGCTGCCAAACGCCATTTCGTGCTGCTTCTGCATCTGCTTTTTATAGGCGACGGTATGCTCCAGCCCGTCGAGCCGCAGCTCAAACCCGCAGTTCTTGGCCTCCTCACGGAGAATGGCGAAGATCCGGTCGATCTGAGGCATGGCAGGATAGGTAACCGATATGGAAAGCCGGGTGCCATCAGATTTCGTTAGAATGCCATCGCGCCCCTCCTGGACATAGCCCGCTTTGGCAAAAGCCGCGCGGGCAGCATCGATCGAAAAGGGGCGGGCGACAATCGATGGATCGCTGAACATGACATAACCTTCATTGAAGGCATTGAGTCGCTGGTAATCGCCGCGGAACATCACATCGATAACCTTCTGCCAGTTCATGGCATGTTGGATGCCGATGCGGACGTTAAGATCATTCAAGGGGGCCTTGCTGACATTGAGATAAAGTCCGCGCGGCACCTTGGGGTAACGATTGTAAAAAGTGACGCGCTCAATGTAGCCTTTGTAAACCGGATCCATCTCCGATTTTTCATACCATAGCTGCGGCTGGGTGAGAAAAAAAGTATCGAGCTCACCTGCACGGAACAATTCAAACGCCTTGGATTCATCGCGGACCACGGTGTGGACCAACTTGTCGGGATTGAACCGATAGCGGTAATACTTGCGATCCTTCGCCCACCAGTTTTTGACGCGGGTCTGGGTGATCGACGCCCCCTTGATGACGTCTTCAGGCAGCACTTCATAAGCGCCCGTGGTGGGCGGGAAGCGCCATTGGTAGCGCTCGGCGTAGTCGGGGCCGTATTCCGAATAAAAATGCGGTGGTGCTGGCGTGATCGCTCCGGCAACAACAGGAGCATAAATTTTGGACTCCGGCAGGGAGACCGAAACCGTCAGATCGTCATACATCGCAACCTGGGCGATATTTTCTCGATAATACTGTTTCGAGTGGGGATTGACGATGTTGTCCGAGACGTGGAGATAGACAGAGATAAGGAAATCCTTGGCCTTGACGGGAACTCCGTCGGAGTAGTGGGCCTCTGGATCGAGATGAAAATAAATGGTGCGGCCATCAGCGGAGGTCGCCCATTCCTTGGCCAAACCCGGGATCATTTCCATCGTCTCGGGATGAAGATTGACCATGGGCATGTCGATATAGTCATAAAGATCGCCGCGGAAGGAATTGTTCGAGTTGTCTCCAATGGGGCGAAGCGTGGGCGGAAAACTCGGAATAAAACGGCGGAAAACCCCGCCTTTTTTCGCAGCCGCGTCGCCGATCTCCGGTTGATCCATGCCATTGGTCCAAACGAGATCCGTAGGAACTTCCGCAGGGCTTGCCACTTTTAAATAGTCGCCGAGACCGCGGCGGAACTTCCACTTCTCCTGTGCCAGGCGCACCGCTTCCGCGCGAATGGCCAAAGCCGCTTTCGCCTCGCCTTGGGAGGCGGCAAGATCCTTCGCGATATGAGCCGCCTCTTTTTCGCTCGCCGCTTGCTGGGTGAGCAGCCAGTCTTTGATGTGGCGATTGTATATGGGAACAAAGGCGTCAAACTCCAGTTTCCGGGAGACTTCGCGGGAGTCGTGGCGGCAACTGACCACTAACATCGCGCAAGCCGCCAGCCAGAGAAAACCCCAAAATGTCAGCAGTCGGCGCATCAACGATAGTAGGTGAATTTTTTGGGATCAAAGGCTTCGCGAACCGCCTCACCGACAAAGGTGATTAAGACCAACAACCCGACAAGGACCATGAAGGTGGAACTAACCAGCCAAGGTGCTGAAAGATTGGAAAGTCCGTCGTTGAGCAAGCGGCCCCAAGTCGCATATTCGGGCGGCAGACCGAAGCCCAAGTAGTCGAGAGAGGTAAGCGAAAACACCAAGCCGGATACGGTGAACGGCACCAAGGTCACAATGATGGCCACGGTGTTAGGCAGCAAATGGCGGAACAAGATCCGCGGCGTGCCGGCGCCAAGAACCCTCGCTGCGAAAATGTAATCGCGCTCTTTGTCGCGGTACGCTGCCGTCCGCATAAGAAAGGTCATCCCCATCCAGCCAAAAGCGACGAGAATGGTTAAAATGATCGGCAACCCCTTGAAGCGATCCGGCATCATGCTCGAAAAAATAATCACAACAAATAGAAACGGCATGTTCGAAAAAATCTCAATCAATCGCTGCGCAACCATGTCGAACCAGCCGCCAAAATACCCCATCATCATCCCGAGGGTGATGCCGATGATATAGACGATCGGCAGATAAATGAGCGCCGCCTTGAAGTTCACCTGAAGGCCGCCATAGAGGTAGGCCAGAACGTCATAGCCTTGCGAGGTGGTGCCCAGCCAGTTCCCTTCCTCGGGAATCGGAGGTGCGGGGTGGTACTTAACGGCCCGCATCTCACTCGTTGGCAGCGCGAGAAACGCCTCTTTGGTCCCCTCGCCATTGTAACGATCTGCGACGAGTTTCCCGTCTTGATAATCCGCGGTGTAAACGCGCAGCCCTTCCGCATTCCAGCCGTCCGCCGGTCCCGAGAGCATGCCTTTGCGCATGGTGTAGCGGAGGTGCATCTTGCCCCCCGCTGTATCAAAGTATTTTGCGACCAGCCCCCAATAGGGATTGCCGCTGCCGCTTTCGAAAAATGCGTCGTCGCGCTGCCAAAGCCCGCGCGAGCGTGGAGGCAAAGTATCACCCGTCGGATCATAGGGGACGAGCGGCAGGATGACACGATTCTCCGTGGAGTTATTCCATGCGCGCTTCAGCTTCCGGTAGTCCACTGGAGCTTCCGACGTTTCATCGCTCACACCAAAATCTTTGTTTTTTAGATCGCTGGGCAAAAAAGCAGGATACGTCCATTTGCCGTTGTGGCGGACCGCGAGCGCACGCTTGCCAACCACGACTTGGTCCAATGCAGCGACCCCACCGAGGGCTAACAGGAAAACGAGCGAATAATAACCGCGCTTGATCTCGCAAAATCGCTGGATGCGGCGGGTGGTGATCGGGTTACGTGGGCCCGCGGTGAAAGAACGCACGACGCACGCCAGCCCCCCTATGACAAACACCGCCGCACAGAGCCAACCGAACCATGGCAGGCCCTGCCCACCCAGCAATGACACATCCCGGCTCACTTCGAAAAACCAGCGCGTTGTCGGAAAGGCGAGGTGCATGCACTCGCCCGTGGCGGCAAGCACACCGAGCAGGATGCTGAAAATTCCAACGAGTCTCATCATCATTCAAATTTGATGCGTGGGTCTACCATGGCCACGATGAGGTCAGAGATGACATGCCCGATCAACATCAGGAAGGCCGCGATGGTGAGGGTGCCCATAATCACCGGCACATCCCTCGCGATCACCGATTGGTACTGCAGCAGGCCAAAACCCTGAATGTCGAAAACCGTCTCAACCAGCATCGAGCCGCCAATGAAAATTGCGACCAATCCGCCTAGACTGGTGGCGATCGGGATCATCGAATTCCGAAATGCGTGGCCGAAGACCGCGCGGGGAAAACTCACCCCCTTGGCCACCGCCGTCCGCACATAGTCTGCGGCCAGATTGTCCATCAGGCTGTTTTTAGTAAGCATGGTCAACATCGCGAACTCGCCGATGACATAACAAATCAGAGGCAGCACGGTGTGATGTGCGACGTCTTTCACTTGCGCCCACGGTCCCAGTTGCTCGAAGTTCGGACTCGTAAGGCCGAATAGTGGAAAGAGGTTCATCCGTGCCCCCAGATGGACCAGCAAGATCGCTCCCAGCGCGAACCCCGGAATCGAGTAGCCTAGGAAAATCAGCACCGAGCTGGAAGTATCGATGAAAGTCCGGTGCTTCAGCGCCTTCAAGACTCCCAGCGGCAGACAAATCGCGTAGGTGATGAAGGCCGTGAGCAGCCCGAAGTAGGCCGCGATCGGCATCCGCGCCAGAATCATCTCATGCACGGGATCATTATAGACGGTCGAGCGACCGAGATCCCCTTGGAGTAGCCCCGAAAAACGTGTCTGATAGATTGCCACTCGCGGAGAGTACTTGGGCAACTTGTCCTTACTGCTGTTTCTGCGTTGGTAGCGGTCTTGGCGGTCTTTTTCCGTCTCGTAGCGGATTTTCCAGCCTTCGTTCGCCACCGGTTTCCCCGTATCCACGAAAACGGCGGTAACCACGGCATCGTTTTTTCGGGTGGCCCGCACCGCCCGCCCATCACCGCGCAAGACCACGATCGCGGTGCTGGCTGGGTCGATTTCGCTACCGATCATTTCATCGCCCCGATCCCCGTACTCGCCTTTCGAAATTTGCACCTCGCGCGCCGCGATGCCCAGCCACTGCCCGTAGGCGATGAGAACCGGCTTATCGAGACCGAACTGCTCTTCGAGCTCCTCCAGCTGCTCTTCGCTCAACCCACCTTGCGATTGGTTCGAGCCGGCAGGCTTGCCGCCTTGGTCCGCACCGCGCGATGCCTCCTGGAGCATCCGGTCGAGCGGTCCACCTGGCACAAAGCGGGTGATCGTGAAAACAAGCAGCGTGATGCCGATCAAAGTCGGCGGAATCAGCAGCAAGCGTCTGAGGAAATAACTTTTCACGAGATTGTCACTGCCATCTTCTAGCAGACTATAGGAAGCATGCAAGCATCAGAACGACCAGATTTCACGTGAGCGTAAGCCAAGGTCGGAGAGGGCCAATGAGGTTTTACCAAGCGCAGGGAGCCACCAAAATAAAACACAAAAAAGCGACCCGGAGGTCGCTTTTCGTGAAAGGATTCATCTTTGGCAGACTCGCTGCCGGAAAGAATTACAGGCCCTTCTTTGAAAGGCGGGTGCCGGCGGTTGCGCCTTGGCGCGCCTTGAACTTCGGATTCGATTTGCAGATCACGTAGACCGTGCCTTTGCGTTTCACGACTTGGCAATCGGCGTGACGGCGTTTTGCGGAAGCGAGTGAGGAGAGAACTTTCATGGCGTAAGATGGATAAAAATGAATGGCAACGATAGTCGCCGGGGCGCGAAACCTACCCGTCCGCCCAGCCTTGTAAAGCCATTTCTCGCCCTCAATCTGCATTTTATTCAAAAACAAGTCATCTGCGACCCCCCGACTATTTAACTTTTCCTTACTTTGTGCTTCCAAAAATCAGCAAACCCACTAATTCAGAGCCATGAAGAAACTGCTCATCGTGATCGTCACCGCGCTGGCCCTCAATGCCTGCAACACCTCCATCGGCCTCTACCGCGACACCAAGGCCGGCGTCATCTGGACCAAAAACAAGATCCAAGGCAACGACGGCTATTGAGCCTGGCGGACGGCTGGCCCGAGAAATTTTCAGGTTTCCCCCGGCGGACCTCTCTGCTTCAATAGCAGTGTGACCTTCGCCAGTAAAATCACCATCGCCCGCATCTGCCTAGTCCCCGTGTTCGCCGCGCTGGCGTTCTCCTATGGACACACCGTCGCCATCCAGCAGCCGCTCGAAGCGATGCGCTGGTGGGCCCTTGGCGTTTTTATCACCGCCGCCAGCACTGATGGCATCGACGGCTGGGTCGCCCGCCGCTTCAACCAATGCTCTGCCTTCGGCGCGTACATCGACCCCATCGCCGACAAAGCTCTGCTACTGACCGGCATCATTACCCTTTCCCTCGTCGACTGGGGCACGCCCGGCTGGCACCTCCCCCTCTGGTTTGCCGCCATCGTCGTTCTGCGCGACTGTATCATCCTCGGCGGTATCAAAATCCTCTACTGCCACCACCGCGAGGTCAAAATCCTCCCCCACTGGACCGGCAAAGTCTGCACCGTCACCCAGATGTTTGCCCTCGGCTGGGTCATGCTGAAAGTGGTGCCCCTATCGCCGATCTACCCATGCGTCGTCGCCGCGGTCTTCACCCTCTGGTCCAGCATCGCCTACATCCGCCAAGGACAAGCCATCCTCCGCGGCCACTAGAGTGCGCGGAGCCCCCGCCTCCTTAGGAGCTGTTGCGGCGATAATACAGCGCCTTGGGCGCGGAGGAGCCGGATGAGTAGACCTTCAAGAGCTTGCCCATCCGCATGAATATCCACGGCTGGGCGTAGTTGGCACCGTTCTTGGTGAAGGCGATGTCGCCAGCAATGTGGACTGCAGAGTGAATCACCTCGCCCTTGGCATCCAGCAAGAAGATCAAATCTCCGCACTGCGAAGGTTTCCCAATGGGGTAAAAATTCTTCTGCACGTACGCGCTGGCGTAGGCATTGTCCAAGAGCTTGTCATCCGGCTCCTCGTTGAGGAAGTTGAGCGCGCTCCAGTGGCAATCTTTCACCTTCTCGCCCGGCTTGGGCGGCAGTGGAAAGGTGTAAAGCCGCTCGCGGGCAAATGCCGGCAGAAAGTAGACCAAGCTAATGGTGCCACCCTCCGCCGTGTGCGTGATGGATTCCACCAGCGGCCGCAGATCCTTGACATGCACCCCCGGCACCGTGCCCCAGTAGCCCAGCATTTTATCGACATCCGTATCGGGCCCGATCTTGAGCCGGGCCAGAACCGCCGATTGATACGTCAGCGACCTCAAAAGATCAATGCGGGCAGCCTCGGATGGCAGGCCGTGGATTACTGCCCCGAGGTCGCTGAAGTAGAGATTCCCACCGCGCAAGTAAGCCAGCTTTCTCAGCTGGGCGATCGTGCCCGGAGCCACTCCGTTTTTGGTAAAGACCTCTTCGAATTGATCGCTTTGAAGATGGTAAGGTTCGCGCATCAATTTATTTTCAGGCCATTGGGCTAAGACGGCATAGAATTTCTCGCGGACTTCCGGTGGCAGGGCGATGACCAGATCATCGCCCGGCTTGACGATGATCGCCTCCGCGGTGTTTTCCACCTTCCCCTCCGCCATGGCCTCGCTGACCTGTGCCGCCGTCATCCCGGCATCCAGCATCAAGGTCCGAGCCTGGGCCTCGCTGGTACCGGTAAAAGTCCACGTTGCCTCATTCTGATCCGCTGCGGCGAAGGAAACATACTCTGCCGGCTGTTCGATATCGATATCCAGAGTCACCAATTCCCCCCACGGCCCCACCTGGTTCGCGTTGGAGTCCGTCGGAGCTTTGGAAATCGCCGCCTTCACCGTCGGTTCTGTGACCTTGGCCCTGCCGGAACGGTCCAGCAATCGATAGGCGACCCCCGTGGCGGCGATCAATGAAACACACAACAAGATCAGGCTCGTCAGCGTCAGCTGGATGCTCGTCCCTCTGGGGTGCCGTGCCGGGGTCGCGTGGTTGGTTAGATTCATCATGTGCTTGATGAATTAGCGGTAAGCGCGGACGACCGTCATGGCAAGAAATCATCAAAAAAAGTTGATCAAATGCGAAGAGGTGTTCACCCACCCCGCCCGATGCAAAGTTCCCGCTTTAAGTACGATCGCCGCCGAAAAAATCACCCGACCCCAAGTAATTTGTTTTACATTCCCCCATCGACAAACTAAACGATTGGATTAGTGCAATCGCGAATAATTCGCCTGCCTTAAATAAGATACCCCCCCCAATTCATGAAGTCACTATCGAAACGCACATCCCTCCATCAGGAGCTCTATCGTCAAACTCGTGCCGCAAGCTCATTGGCCCAACAGCCTAAACGCAATGCCGTCGCCACCGCCACCCTCCTTGCCATGCTGGGAGCATCCCCCATCGGATCCGCAGCCGACATCATCGGCACATCGACAACCAACTCGGCAATCACCAACGGGATTAGTCTCCCCGCCGACGACATCCCCGGACCTGTCACCAATACGGGACTCGGCCCGATTACCTCCACACAGACGACCGACGCGGCCGCCACTGACAACACGGTCACCAACACCAAAAGCGGTGTCGTTGAGCAAGGTGGAATCAGCATCAGCGCGACATCGGCCAGCAGTGCTACCGCGAATGCCAGCAATACGACGTCCACTTCCGCAACATCCGGCGGCACAGCCACCTCTTTGACCGATGGCAACCTCCTGACGAACGATGGAGCCGTTACGAACATCGGCACAGACCCCTTCTCAGCAGGCGTCGGCATTCGATCCGGGGCATCTTCGACGGCGACCGCCACCTCATTGGCGACCAATGCAGGAGCGAGCACCACATCGAATGCAACATCGAATGCAACGGCCACAACCGAGATCAACAGCCTCATCAATCACCGCGATATTTCCGCGGAGAGCGGCGTGATTATCCGCGCCTCTGCAGTTGCAGATGCGAGTGCTGAGGCAAATGCCGACTTGTTAACCACCGCAAATGTAGCGACCGCTGCCAACGCAGCCGTCGCAGACAACACCCTTGAGAATGGCGGCGCCATCTCGAGTCTCACGGCCGGCGTTCGGCTGCTCGCTCTCTCTGACGCGGGAGAATCGGCGATCGGCGACAGCGGCACCGCTACGTCCACGGCCAGCTCGGAAATTTCCGGTAACATTCTAAGCAACTCGGGCTCCACCGTGGTTGCGAATGGCCCTGGATTTGAACTCCTGGCCAAGGCCGGAAATATCGACGGAATCGATAGCTCCTTCGCGGGTTATGACGGGTCACCCGACACCGCCAATGCCAGCGTTTCAGACAATACCCTCATCAACCAAGGCATCATCGCAGCCGCAGGCACGCCCATTTTAGCGCTGGCCGACGGAATCGACGGAGCCAACGGCATCCGCCTGCGTGCGGAGGCTGATGGAATCACCACAGGCACCGCCACGGTCTCCGGTAACAGCATTGAAAACCGCGGACGCATTTATGCAGACCGCGACGGCATCAGCCTCAGTGCGATCAGCATTTTGGGGACCATTGCTGATAACTCGATTGTCAACCTCCACAGCGGCCACATCGTCAGCGGCGACATTGGCGTCGCGATTGTTGCTGACGAAACCACGGGCAACTCGATCACCAACTCGGGCCTAATTGTCTCCGATCCGGGAATGAGCCTCGATGGGACCACCCTCACCAGGTCAACCAGCGGCGTCGATGGGAACTGGACGCTGGGAACCGCGATCCTGATTTCCGGCAACAACCTCGAACTCGAGGCAAACAACGAGCTGAATCTGAATGCGCCCGGTTATCTCGCCGGCGAAATTCTCCTCGGAGCCGACTCCAATGTTGCCGTCAACCTCCACTCGGGGGCGTCCCATTCCGTGCGCTGGGAGATCGCGCGCGGTGGGTTCGACGGCGATGGGCTGGCTCAGTTCGATCAGGAAAATCCATACCCTTGGGGCGATGGCGCAAGTTTGACCCGCGCCAGTCTGACCGGTTCAGTCCCATGGTTCGTCAATGAAGGAGACTTAGCCGACATCTATGCGACGCTCGATCCTTCCGCATTCTCTGCCGCGCCCAAACAATTGGCAGATCTGACGGGGATGACTTCCTCGCTGATGAGAAATGCCATGGCCCGGACGCCTCAGCCGACCCGTGCGGACGCACCTTCCGCCAAGGGCGCGGTTCCGGTTCGCGCTGCAACGCAGCAATCGTCCGTTTGGATGGCGGCTGCGGGTGGGCAAATGGACTATGATGGAGATGGCCGTGCCACTCTAGACCAAGATACCGACTTGTACGGCTTCGCAGCGGGATACACTTACGATTTCACCCCCGAACGGCGGATGGGATTCATGGCGGGCTATAGCAACTCCTCACTCGAAGTGGGCAGCACCTACTCTAGCATCTACAGCAACTCCTACGACAATAGCGCAGACGGCGGATTCCTCGGCATCTATGGAAGCAGCCTGTTGGGCGACTACACGCTCGACCTCAGCCTCGCCGGCGGCTGGCTCAGTCACGACGATCGTCGCTTTGTGAACGACAACCTCCTGTGGTGGGGACGTTCCAATGCCTCATCAGGCTATGACAGTAGCTGGCTGAGTCCAGAGATCCGTGTTTCCCGCCTTTTTGGCATGGCGGACGGCTGGAGTTGCGCCCCAAGCTTGGGGCTTCGCTATTCGATGCAGAACGTGGATGGCTACACCGAGAATGGCTCTAACTCCAATGCCAAAGTAGACAGCCGCGACCTTGCAACCCTAGAGACTACTCTGGAGGCGCAGGTCGCTAGAGTCACCAGCTTTGGCGGGTTTGGCTTTCGCGGCGGCTACTTCTATCGCTCGAACACCGGTGACGAGCAGGTGCGCATTACCATGATCGAGGATACCCGCAATGTCTCGTTTTTTGCTGACGACGAGGGGTACGGCTTCATTGGTGCGGATGCGACGTTCAACATGACAGAGAGCGCCGTACTCAACGTCGGACTGAATGGCGTTTGGGGCGAAGACGCCTCAGGCGGCAACGCCAACGCATCGGTCAAATTCCTCTTCTGAGGAATTTGCTAGCGAGGTTTCCATCGCCAAAGGCGGTAAGCTCATGCTTACCGCCTTTTTATTTTACGACTCTGCGTAAGTGACCGCAGAGCAAAGTAGCGGCCCTCTCCTGCGATGCAACGCACCAAGCCACCACAGGTCTCTCACGAAGCAGCGAAGTCGCGAAAGGTGATGAGATGCATTTTAGATGAATCATCAAAGCGATCTGAAACTTGGTGCTTTTGTGAGAGGCGCTTTGCTCCTCTCACAAACCACTATTCCCCCCGTTTTTCCTCCATCACTCCGCGGCAAATCTCCCCACGCGGCCCGCGCGATCAGCGCCCTAGGTTGCGCACCTCGATCGTCTGGATGGACTTTTCCGGCAGGGCGCATTCCAACCGCCCGTAGTCCAGTTTCAAATCGCGGCGAAACTCGTAGCGCGCACTGGCTTTCGGTTCCGTGACCCAACGGGCGGCGGCCGCTCTCGCCGTGTCGAAATGAGACAAGTCGAAGGTCAGATTTTTCATCGCCCCCTCGTTGAGCGCCACCAAAACCAAGCGGTGGCCCGCCTCATCCAAGGCCGCCACTACATCCGGCGAGCCGCTGTCGATGATCTTCATTCCGGGGCGGATGTGCCGCGTGTATTGGGCGAGAACAAAATACTTCGGATTGGTTTCGCCGAGGTTGTTGGTAAAAAAATTGGTATCAATCAGCCCCCAGCCGTTGCCATCCAAGGGCTGCCAATAGGCCCACGCCGTCGGCTGCAGTTGGTGGAAATCGAGGTGCAGATTGCGGGCCATTTCCAGACCGCTGCGCCCGCCGTCGCCGTATTCCGAATTCCACAGCCGCTTGCCATCCTTGCGGGCGTAAGCCAGCAAACGTTCGCGCTCGCCTTTGGGCCCCTGATAGCCGTGCACGTTGATCTGGGCGACGACCTGCCTCACCGCCGGCGGGTAAGTTTTCCAAGTGGCGATCGCTTCGTCGTAGGTGTTTTCATCGGAGGCGGCGATCGCCATGTCGCCCAAGCCACGCTGATCCAACTCCTTACGCAACAGCGGCAACACCGCCGCTTGGACCTTCGGCGCAAAGTGACAGCCCTCCTGCTTGCAATCGGCAGTCCACCAGTTCGACACCGATTCATTGAACGGCTCGACCGTGGTGAAAGTCAGGCCCCAGTCCTGTTTGGCGCGCTTGGCGATGGCGGCCAGGTAGATGGCATGGTTTTTCTCCTGCCCCCGTCGCAGGTTATCTTCCCCACCCGCGCCCGATGGATTGTCGTTGGCGCACATCCACCACATCGGCGAGTTGGAGAACAACTCGAAATAATTCGCACCGCGATCGCGCGCCTTCAGCAGCATCGTCCGCTGCTTGACATCGGCCGACCAATTCCAACTGGCCGAATCAGGGTCCGCGTTTTTGCCATCCAGCCAGAATCCCTCCATCTGGCGATAGGGCTGGATCGTTTTGGAAACGACCATCTTGCGTCCGTCGACCTCGTTCCACGAACAAGCCCCGGCGTTGTAGCGCGCATAGTTAAAACCCAGTCCGGGCAGATCACTGCCGTTGAATGTGACCGTCTTGGTCGTGAAAAACAGATCAGCCAGATCGTCGCGATCGCCAAAAACCTTGGCCCACCAGCACAGCGAACAACCCCACGCCTCCCACGTGCCTTGGACTACCGACGGCTTGACCTCCACCATCTTGTCGGGAGCAGCCCACGCTCCCGGTGCCAAAAGCAACCACGGCATCCAACCAAACCGAACTAGCGTCAAAAGGTTCATAAAAAGCTCACTCTTGATACACGCTCGGATGGCCCAATCTATCACCAAATCGTTGACACTCCAGACATCCGCCCCATACGGTCCCGAAGTTCCTGATGGCCAGTCATCTGCCCACCTTTATTGAGCAGCACGGAGTAACAATGGCTCCATCCAATCAGGCAAATTGATCTGAACTTACCCTATGAAAAACTGGTTTTCCATTCGTTCGAAGCTGATGATCCTGCTGATTGCCAGCGGGGTAGGCGGTGCACTGGCACTAAGCGCCCTCGGCTTTTTCAGTGCCGACATCGCCTTGCGCAATGCGACGTGGAATCAGCTCGTCGCCACGCGGGAAACGAAAAAGGGCTGCCTGCTGCGCTACGTCGACCAGCAGCTGCGGCTATTTCAGGTGTTCTCTTATCAAGAACAATTGCCCGTGGCGCTGGATGCGTTCCGCCACGGCTTTGCCGAAAAGGGCGGCGAACTGACGACGGAGCAAGAGAGCCGACTGGTGGAATACTATAAAAAGGACTTCCTGCCCAATATGCCGAAAAGCTCGGCGATGACCTCGCTCGCGGATGTCCTGCCGACTTCGAAGGCTGGGGCGATGCTTCAGATCAATTACATCGTCGATAACCCGCAGCCCGCCGGCAAGAAAGGACTGCTAGAAGCCCGAAGCGAAAGCCTATTCCCAGGCGCATCCAAAGATTCCTACGACGAAGCCCACCGCCGCTTTCATTCGCTGTTTTCGCGGATGATGTCGGACATGAATATGTACGACCTGTTCCTGATCGATCACAAGACGGGCGACGTTCTTTACACCGTGCAGAAAGAGGCGGATTTCGCGACCAATCTGGAATCCGGTCCGTATCGGAATTCGGTGCTGGCCAAGGCATTCCGCAAAGCGCGCGACACCCCGCTCGGCGAGCGCGGGGTGGTCATGGTGGATTTCGAGAATTACGCCGCCTCCTTCGGCGCTCCTTCCGCCTTTATCGCGGCACCCGTCATGTTCAACGGCGAAATGAAGGGAATCGTCGTCGGCCAAATTTCAATCACCGCCCTCAATGGCGCCATGACATCAGCCGGTCGCTGGGCGTCCGAAGGCCTCGGCAAAACCGGCGAAGTCTATCTCGTCGGCCCCGATTCATGCGCACGGACCGATAGCCGCTTTCTCATCGAGGATCGTGCGGGTTATCTCAAACTTCTCACCTCTCTGGGCGTCAATGCCGCTACCGTCGACGCGATTGCCGCCAGCGGCCACTCGATCCTCCATCAGAAAATCGCCACCAAAGCGGTGAGCGAGGCGCTGGCGGGCAATGCCGGCACCGAAATCATCCCCGACTATCGCGGCGTCGACGTGCTGTCGGCCTATGCCCCCATCGATGTCGCAGGAATGCGCTGGGCGATCATTGCGGAAAAAGACATGTCCGAAGCGCTCGAACCCCTGTTCAATCTTCGCAGCAATATCCTCATTGCAACAGGCACGGCCTCCATCCTGCTGACTTTGTTTGCCCTGCTCGCAGCGAGACTGTTTCTCGGCCCGATCGCCCGCTTGCAAACGGGGGTCGAGCGCCTGAAGGCGGGTGAACTCAACTTCGAAATCGATGCATCCGGCCATGACGAATTCGCCGCGCTCGGCGGTGCATTCAACGGCATGGTGTCAGAAATCGCCCGCCGCAACCGCATCATCGAAGAGAAAACCGCGGAGTACGAAACCCTGCTCCGAAACGTCCTCCCCGATGCCGTGGCCGATCGTTTCAGCGGTGGCGAACTAATGGTGGCCGACACGTTTGACAATGTCAGCGTGGGCTATGTGGCCATCCTCGGCCTCAGTCAGATGATGAAGGAAACGACCGCCGGAGAAATGATCCGGATGATGAACGAGCTGGTTGACGGATTCGACGAGGCTGCCGAACGCCACGGCGTCGAGAAGATCAAAACGGCGGGCGATGCCTACCTGGCCGCTTGCGGGCTTTCGACCCCCCGACTGGATCACCGCCAGCGCATCAAAGCCTTTGCCGACGAGATCGTTACCATTCTCGATCGTTTCAACGAAGCCAAAGGCTACAAGCTGTCCCTGCAGGTGGGGCTGGCAAACGGCGAAGTCGATGCTGGCATTGTCGGTCGCAAGCGCTTCGTTTACGAAATTCTGGGTGAATGTGTCGTCGACGCGCGCCGTCTCGCTCTGACCTCGAACACCCCGGGCATTTACATGACGGCGGGTTTCGAAGCCGCACTGCTGCCGGCTTCGCTGCCAGACCACGAGATCTCTAACAGGAACGCCCAATGACCTCTCTCTTCTCGGAAAGCGGCACCCTCTGGGCCGTCATCGTTGCCATTGGCTACCCGCTGCTGGCGATCCTCATGGTGGAGCTCAAGCGGCTGTCCCTCAAGCGGCTGCCGGAAGCGGCTAAAATCTGCACCTTACTGCAGGTCACGATCTTGCCGCCACTCGCGGTTTTCATCCTCACCAGCCAGGTGGCACATGGTGCCCCCGATGGAGTCGCCACCAAGCTACTGCTCAGCATCCTCGCCATCGCATCGATCAATACCTGCCTAGCGACTCTCAACGTGGTCATGCGGACCGGGATTTTTTCCGCGCAATGGGTGCAGCAAACCCCGGAGCTGATCCTCGACATCATTCGGCTGGCACTGGTCTTGCTGGCAGCGGCCTTTGTTGCATCGCACATTTGGGCGATGGATCTCGGCTCGCTACTGGCGGCACTGGGCGTCGGCTCGGTGGTCCTCGGGTTTGCACTGCAGGACACCGTATCCGGCTTTTTTGCCGGGGTTTCCATCATGTCCGGCCGCCACTTCAAGGAAGGCGACTGGATCGAAGCGGGCGAAGTCTCCGGGCGGATCGTCCACATGAACTGGCGCACCGTCACCGTCGAATCACTGGACGACAACCGGCTGGTCGTGATTCCGAATTCGGAATTGGCGAAAACGATGTTCACCGTTCTCACCACGGCCACCCGTAGCTTTGGCGAAAACATGTTGATTTCGTTCGCCTACACGACGCCACCGGCCCGCGCCATGGACGCTCTCGAAAAAGCCGTCGCATCGGTCGATTCGATCCTGCAAGAGCCACCCCATGACATCGATTTCGTGGAACACGGCCCCAACGGCATGGTCTTTGAATTGACCATGCATACCAACAGCCGCAAGGAAGGAGAAGAAGCCGTCACCGAGATCCTCCGCAAACTCTGGTACATCTGCCAGCGCGACGGGCTGACACTCTCTGGCGCCGCCAACCGGATGTATCGCAACGACCGCCTGCCGCAGATGACCCGCGCCGAAATCATCGCCGCATTGGCCGCCAGCGGCATGTTCCCGCAGGATGCGCCCGCCTTCGACACCGTGGTGAACCACGCGCGATTTGAACTGTACGATAACGACGAACTCCTACTCGCCGCTGGCCAGCCCTTCACCCGACTCTATCTGGTGGTCAAAGGCGAATTGGCCACCAGTGTCAATCAAGGCCAGACCCTGCGGGTCGTCCAACAAGTCGGCGCGGGCGAGTTTTTTATCGAGCGCGCCTTCCTGACGGGAGCCCCGTCGATCGTGAATCTCAGGGCAGATGGCGAAGCCTCCGTCATCACCCTCGAAGCTCACGCCGTGCTCGATTTCCTGACCGCCAACCCAAGGCTCGCCCGGCGCTTCGAAGAAGCCATCGAACTGACGGAGACCGGCCTGGCCAACGTGCTGTCCGACAAAGCCTGATCGGCTTTTGCCGAGGTCGGCCCATTCCGCCTCGCCGCCAAGCCGACCCTTGGCGCGAACAAGACCCCTTGCTGCTCTGAGGACACGGCTTTTGCCCGCGATCCGACGACATTAAAATCGCTTAAAACCAGTTCCACGCGATTTAAAATCAAAATCAATTCCCTTGCATGACTTCTAAAGCGAATTTCAGTTCATTTTATTTCGCTTACAGGCGAACCCAAGCGAATTAAACAACGATATTACCGCGCCAAAACGCGTTTTATTTCGCTTGGAACACAACCCAAGCGAAATTGAGACGGCTTGAATCCCCTTGCACATCGATACAAGCGAATTAAAAATGTCGACATCGTGCCCCAAAGCACTGATTTTAAAAGCTCCACCATGTCGCTCTTACACAACAAGCCCATCGCCGTCCGCAGCAGCCACTTTGTCACCGCTTGGCGGAAGTTCGCGCCGGATGCCAAACTCGCCGGCTTCAGCGTCGACCAATTTGCCGCCGAGGCCGCAGACGTCGAAGCGGTGCGCCAAGAAATTTCCGCCGCGCGAACGCTGATCGCCGGACTGATCCAGACGCGGGATCAAAAGGAGGAGGCCCTTAACGATCACCTCGTCCACATCGCCAGCGCCGTGCGCGGCAACCCCGACCTCGGCGAAGACTGCTCGTTTTACCGCGCCCTCGGCTTCGTCCCCAAAAGCGAACAGCGCCGCGGCCGCCCCAGAAAACCCAAGCCGGGCCTCTGAACGAGCTGCGCGATGAGGCGTCACGCCAAACCGTGGCGCGTTTTTGTCGAGGAAAATCTAAGAATCAAGCGCACACGCAGCAGCGACTAGTGAGATCCCAGCCTCGCCTTGTTCAGTTTCTTTGATTGTTCATCTGGTTCGTCATTCAATCTGGATTTGTTGATTTGCCAAACGTTTGAATGCGCACACCGGCGCGGTTGAAAGGAAAATGAATCGAAATTAAAGGGCTCATGTCTCGTTAGGAGACACGACTTGTTCTGCTTCTGATTCTTTGGTTTTACTCTCAATCGAGCTCATTGCCTTCTCTCCAATCGCCGAAAGCTTGTCGAGGACAGTTTGAGGCATAAAGTAAGCCGACCACTCCATCTCATATTCTTCGTCACCATCACGACCGTAGAAGGACCATCCCTTCGATATCAGATCATCAATGCGGCTAGATGCGAATCTCATCCCTAATGAAAGACACTGAAGGGAATCCACACCATAAATCTCGAACGGTTCATCGCGATCCGGCAAACTCACAAAGCAGCTGAAATCGAATCGGTGGTGTGGTTGAGGGGATGAAACGCCAATTACGACTTCCTTTGACGCTCCAGATGGAAGGGAACATCGATAGGTAACGCTGGCAATTGGTTGATTCATTATTTTGCGGAACGTAAAGCGCGTACACCACTACCAGTGAGGGCGCGCGTCGATCACGGGCGTGATGTGGTGAAAATTAGACGGGATCATCGAAAGCAAAGCGGCTAGTGGGATCCTCGCCTTGCTCGACTTCTTCATTTTTTGATGGGGACTCCAGACTTGTCGATCAACGACACGGCAATCAACATCTGCCCCCCACCAAGATCGATGGCCTTCGTGGCTCCGTCCTTGAACTTAAGCCCTATGATAGCCTCTTCCGCCGTGAATCGAGTTGCCACCCCAATGGCACGCTTGTCCGATGGATAGCGAAGGACACCTGACCCAGTCATTTGAATGCTGTCCCCATCGAATTCCGGGGTCAGATCGACGATAATGCCACACGGAATTATGGGACCTTTGAGAGTCGATGCGTCCAACCGATAGTCTTGGACCATCTCGAGCTTCACCGACTGCCCGCTCTTCGCCGTTACACTGGGACACACCAGCGTTCCATCTTTCTTTCGGGAAGGCATCGTTGCTTGATCGAGTGCGGAGAACCACTTGGCGTCCACGCCTTTGAAGCTGATTGAAATCTTAACCTGTGCGGCATCGGCCGTTGCTGGTTCAGCCCAAGCGTGTGTGATGATTCCAGAAATGAGTAGAATTGTTGCTGTTAGGGTTTTCATGAATAATGTTCAATGTATGAAGTGAGGCCGCGACGCACAAGGCCCAATTCACAATCTGTTCCCGATCAGGAATTCCAGTAAATAACGGAGTTCGCTCTTTATGAGGCCAGCGAGGTCACCTCGCGCTGGATCTTTCTGAGGCGTGTCATTGAGCGATCCGTTGGTGATCAAAGTAAAACCCGAACCGGGAGTTTTTTGTTCTGCATCTTCGTTGGATTGATTCTACGCACGCGGAAGTAATCCGAAGATCAGCAAGCCGCAAGTTATCCCATATAGCATGGCAATCAGTGTATTCACACCGAAGTATCGCCACGTTTCGCCGCCAATCTTTTTCCGATCAATTGCCCGCGTAATGATCGACGGCTCTAGAAAGACGAGCAGCGGGACAAGCCCCATAACCAAACAGGGAAGCAGACGCGGGGTTCCAGGTACAAACGTGATGACAGAAACAATACCCACGAGGAGCACGGATACAGTGATCCCCAAGACTACGATATGAAGGTCGATCATCAGCAGTAACCGTTTCATGGGGTTGGGTAGGGATTTATGATTCGTGTCTCAGCAGAACGTTTGTGTGCTCCTACGGGAGCGATTGAAAAGAAAAGTAAATTACACTAAGGTGCTTATCGGCAGTTCAAAAAGTCTTTGGCTGCTTCGTCACGAGAGGACTTCTAACTCCATCTTACTGGCGAACCAAGCTTCAAATCTGGATAGGGCGAGCCTTAAGGTTTAGGGTCTGCTCAATTCGCCGCCGCAGCCGCCCCAGAAAACCCAAGCAGGGCCTTTGAAGACAAATCATTTTACGTAGTCCCCCCGATACACCTGTTACCCCACAGCGCGCTCGATTGCCTACCAATCGAGCGAGAGTAAGCGCGCGCCATTTTGATCGATAATCGAAGACAGCCGAGCGCATGCGGGGTGCGCTTTGCCAAGCTCGAGCGCGGAGGCTAAGATATCTTTTGTTAGGGTCCGCAACCGCTTCTCCGCCGTGGCGGCGCCCAATCCGGCATCCTTGAAAAACTTCCGCCAGTTCGCCGCACGGACCCGTTCGGGTTTGCGCTCGTCGCCGATCTTCATGGCCAGGGTGGCGGCCAGGCCTCCCCACGCCTGAGTGCAGACCAAATCATAAAGCGGGGCCATCCGCACCGCGCCGCCATCGTAGAGCAGGGAGAAATTTTTGCCGTGCGCATCGTTGTTGCCGATCACGTAGTTGAACACCACCGCGTCGAACAAACGCAGGACATCGGGCCCTGGTGCGCTTGAGGCACTGCGCACGAGCCCAAAACATTTTTTCAAGTTGGGTCCGCCCTCTTGCTGGTACTTGAGCTCGGGCGGAATCCCCATCGCTTGACAGAAATCCTCTTGGTGCAATCGCACAAGCGTCCCGTCGGGCAATCGCCTGCGGTCGTAGCGTTCGACTTGCAGGAAACGAATCGAATCAACCTGGCCGATGCTGGTGGAGGCCACCGACAAGCCAACGTTCGCGGCCAGAGTCATGCAGAAATGCTCGTTTTCCACGAGTCCCTCGAAGTGCGGGCTACTTGGCTTGAGAATGTGCGTGCTGGCTGCTCCTCCTTGCGGCAGCAGGAAAATACCCTCGCGGATGGTCAGCGCCAGCTTTGCCTGCGCTCCTGCCAGCGAGAGTCGCACTCCTTCTTCGCCCGCCAGTAGAGGGCGCTGCGGCAGCAGGCCCAACAACCGCGCCAGTTCGTGTTCAGAAATCTCATGGTAGCTTCCGGATTCGGGCGGCTGTTCACCCGACGGCATCAAACTGACCGCGCCCGCGCACTCGCCACCGATTTTCTCCAGTAGCGCAAAATCATTGCGCCCGCTGATCCCGAAGCGCCGCGCGATCAATTCCCGCCCTTCATCCTCGGGCAACAATCCTGCGAAAAACGGCCGACACTCGGTGCGACCGTATTCCTCCGCCTGCAGCGGCAGCGATCGGGAAAGCGCCCGTGCGTGATCACTCGCCAGCCATTCCGCCGCATAACGGAACCATAGCGATCCTGAATCATCCTGCGTGAAATGCCCCGCCAGACTCCGCCCCAAATACACGTCCAGAACGCGAGCCATCAGCCGTGGCCCTCCCCAACACCACTGAATTCGATTTTGATCCCGAGACTGGCCAACACTTGCAGCATCTTTCCCACTTCGCAGGTTTCCTTGCCATTCTCCAAATCGCTGATGAAACGAACCCCGGTGCCGGAGACCATCGCCAACTCGGATTGGTTCATCGCGAGTCGCTTGCGCTGCTGTTTGACCTGTCGGCCGATATCGAGTGCGTTCGTCATTTCTTCCTGTGCGGGAATAGAATCACCAAAAACCGAACAAAGCAAGCAATCTGTTCCCGATCGGGAATGATAGGATCGCGTGTCGAAACGATCTTGCGAAGATTGTCACCCTAATTTCAGGGAACGGTATAAGGAACTTCGCAAACTATGCGGAACCTCAAATCAAAAATGGCGGACAGGGAGGGATTCGAATCCTGTTTTGACCATTCTTTACGAACTGTAAAGATTCTTTACCTATTGTTTTTGTGTGATTTACATCTTTTTTAGGTCTTTACGTAACGTGAGGAATCAAGCCGTTTGCAGAACATTTGCAGAACATTTCCCAATCCTAACGGGTGATGGCAAACCAGATGGCGGCCTCGTCTGCCCCCTTCGCGTCGTTGTATGACTTCCTTGCCTCGCTCTCGGAATTGCCCGCTTCCATTGCCGTTTGGCCTAGCCCGACGATGGCTGCGCGGTAGGATATGAACGAGTGTCTCAAAGCGTTTCGCCGCCAGTCTCCAACAAATTCCCCAAGCCTTGTCGTTTCCGCCTGAACTCCACCTTTCGGTGGGGTCGATGGTGGCAAGTGAGGCCCAATCGCTCCAGACTGCTTCTTGATTGGCTCCAACCAAGACCGCAACGCAGGAAGAATTGGCACAACCCGCCGTTGCTTCGTTTTTGCCGTTTCAGGTCGAACGATGACTAGGTCACGATCCCAATGGAAATCCGACCAATCAAGCGGGGATTTTTGGCTTTTTTTGTCTGGGCAAATCTCCTCCGTGCGAATCCCCGCAAATGCCGCCAGGGCGAGCCAGGGAAGATATTGATGACGCACATTCGCCAACAGCACTCGCAGCTCGTCCGGCGTCCATGTTGAGGGAATGCCCCGCGTCACAATCGGCTTTCCTACCCGTTCAGCCACCGTTTTCTCACCATAGGGCAGATATTCGTGCTCAACGCACCATTTGAAGAATGTCACCCATGCCGCCCTCACATTGCGGCGCGTGCGAGGCGCACCGGCTAGTTTTGGTAAATCGCTTGGCCCGATGTCGCAGAGCATCAAATCGGGGATCATGCTTAGATGCCGTCGAAGAGTTGCGACATTGTGGGGGGAACTACCTCGGTTGCGCTCTTTTTCTGCTAAAAACTCAGCGACAGCTTCTCGCGATGGCTTTCTAGGTGCTTTTTTCGCGTGCCAGACGAGGAACTCATCGACCAGCTTCAAGGTGAAATCAGCACCCAGTAATCTTTGAACGGCGGCCTCTTGGTCATCGCTTAACTTCGACAAGTCAAATCCCCCTCGAAAAAGCACCTGTGCATGTTTGAGCGCATCTTTCTTAGCCGCCTCCAACGTCGAGCGCGTGACATACTTGCGCTTGCCGTTTTGAATCACGTCAAACCGCCAATACTCCCGCCCGCTTGGATGCGTCCACGGATAAATGCCGATCGAAACCGTGCGGTATTTGACCGTTTCCATTAGGCATACGGTTCTCATGGATCGGCGAAGGGTCAAGAGTCGATTTTTCCGAAACGATTGGGTTGACGATGCTTTTCCCATTACAGAACATAAACAGGTATGGAGAAACCTACCCTTTCTAGCGTCTTTGCTTCGCTCCGTGCGGAGAGCCACCTCACGCTGCTCGCCATCGCGAAAAAGTGTAATCTCGCAGAAACCACCGTGTTTAAGGTGGAGTCCGGACGTTCAGTGCGTTGGGAAACCCTGCACATCATCCTTGTTGTAGGGTTGAATATCCAGTCCGGCACCACCGTTTACGAATCACTCCACCGCCTGTGGATGCAGCAACGCCAAGATATGGCCGAGGCGAGGCCCGAGGACCATGCGACCAAAAAACTTTCAAAACATGCAGCTTCGGCTATCCGCAAATTCCGCTTCCTGATTCGCGATCTAGACGAGCCGGCCGTCCAAAAGATCCTCTCCGCCGCTAGCCGAAAGGCGGCAACGCTGCAGTGAAATCTTTCATAGCTAAGTCTGCCGTGTGAGGGGAATTACAATCCTAGAATCCGTAGTTGCGTGATCTATTAATGTTCACCCTCGGTGAGCAAGCAGATTAAAAAGTAGCCACGGCGGCGCTTTGCTGCTTTCTAATGCCAACTGCAACGCAATTTGGCTCAACCACTCGATCAACTTTTTCTGTGAGCAGCCTTGAGAAGTTTCCCGAACTTGTTTCCAACCGCCAATCGCCAGTTTTTTAAGTCCACTGGTGACTAAACGCCCGGGGATAGTGAGACCTCATTCACATCAGGTTTAGCCGAAACGCCTAATTCTTCGGCTTGCGGTCGACGGTAAAGAGTCCCCAATGCTTTTCTGCGCCGAGCGGATCGCTGGGGTTGCCTTTCCAGTCTTCATCGAATGCTTCAAAGAAGAACGTGGTGA
>CAJXYV010000005.1 GCA_913063525.1 uncultured Verrucomicrobiota bacterium | reverse complement strand
CCATCTTCGGACTGCGAAGATCGATCTTCGAAGTGCGCGGATCGATCTTCGAAGTCCTCCCGCCGACTTTCGTGGCATCGGCTAGCAGCTGCCTCCCACCGTGTATTGCCGTTCTTCCTTGCTTTGGGGTTGAGTTGTCGCTTTCGCCCAATAGACTCCATCCATTGACCGTCATGAAACATTTTTCGATATTCAGATTGCTGGCATTTGTTGCCGCCGTGTTGCCGCCATCGCTATCCGCCCAAGCACCTGAAAGTGCGATGGTGATCGAGGCGTATTCGGGGAAAATTCTCGTTGCGGAAAATGCCGTGGCAAAGCGCCCGATCGGCAGCCTCACCCAGATCGCAACAGCCGCTGTGGCGGTAGACTGGGCGGCGGCGAGCGATAACGACATCGCCACCACCCGCATCACGGTTCCGCAGACTATTTCGCTGGTGGGTGGGCCGAATCCGATGAGCCTCCAGCCCGGCGACCAACTGACCTTGAGGGACGCGCTTAATTCTGTGTTGCTGGCATCCGACAACCTCGCGGCGCTGACGATCGCGGACCATGTGGGTCGGCAAATCCTGACCCGCCGCGGCAAAAGCGGCGACCCGGTAGCCGAGTTTGTGGGTGAAATGAACCAACTGGGCAAGGCCTTGGGCATGACTCGGACGCATTTTGCCAATCCACACGGGATGGATCGTCCTGGTGCCAAGGCTTATTCGACGGCGGCGGACGTGGTCCGGCTGTCCATCTACGCGATGCGCAAGAACGCGCTCAATTTCATTGTCCACCAGAAAGATCGCCAGGTCGGGGTGACGGGGCCGGGCGGCAAGCGCAGTTTTTTTGTGAAAAACACCAACGAGCTGGTCGGCGAGTCCGGCATCCTCGGTGTGAAAACCGGCATGACCCTTGCGGCAGGGCCGTGTATTTCCATTTGCATGGATCGCGACCCGATCGTTCGCCAAAAAGCGGATGGCAGCAAGGGCGCCACCCCGCGAAGGCTGATTGCGGTGGTTCTCAACAATCCGAATCGCTTTAACCGCGTTCGAGGCTTGATCAGCCAGGGTTGGGCGGCCTATGATCCGTGGTTGGCATCGGGAGCACCCGTGCAAGACCGCGAGCGCGAGCTGCTCACCGTGCCCAATCCGCAGCAATAATCTCCCCCCAAAATCATTTTATGAGAATCGGCATCCTCAACGGCGGCGGTGATTGCCCAGGCCTCAATGCAGTCATTCACGGAGTGGTCGGTGCCGCAGATCAGCTCGGGTGGGAAGTCATCGGCTTTCGCGACGGCTTTGAAGGATTGCTGCCACCCGGCGACTACACGGTGCTCAAGCCCAAGGACACCATCGGCATTCTCAAGCTGGGCGGCACCATTCTCGGGACCACCAACAAGGGGCATTTTATCGCGAAAGTGGGCAACGGTGATATCGCCGAAGTCGCGGCGGAGATCATCGCCAAGGCCAAGCGGACGATGGATCAGCTCGAGATTCGCGCCTTGATCGTGGTGGGTGGCGACGGTTCGTTGACCACGGGCCTGCAACTTTATCGCGAAGGTTGGCCGATCATCGGCGTGCCCAAGACGATCGATAACGATCTCGGCGCGACCGCTCTGACCTTCGGTTTCGACAGTGCGGTTTCGACGGTGGTCGATGCTCTCGACCGCCTCCACACCACGGGGGAAAGTCACAAGCGGGTGATGGTTCTGGAAGTGATGGGGCGCCATGCGGGTTGGATCGCCCTCTGGGGTGGCATTGCCGGCGGTGCCAATGTGGTTCTCATTCCGGAAATCGCCTTCTCACTGGAAAAAATCGCCGAATTCATCAAGCAGCGCGAAGCCCAAGGTCACCACAGCACTCTCGTGATCGTCGCGGAAGGGGCGCGCATGCCGGATGGCGATCTCGTCACGATCGATGCCAATAAGGCAGGGGAAGTCCGGCTCGGCGGTATTGGCGACCAAGTGGCCGCGAGTCTCCAGCAAATGACGGGCAAAGAGACCCGCGCCTGCACGTTGGGGCATTTGCAGCGCGGCGGCGCGCCGACGGCATTGGATCGCATCCTCGGGGTGCGCTTCGGCGTGATGGCGGTGAAACTGGCTGCGGCTGGATCCTTTGGCCGGATGGTCAGTTACCAATCCTACGATGTGGATTCCGTCCCGATTGAGGAAGCGGTGCATCAGCTGCGTCTCATCGAGGCCGAAAGTGAGCTGGTCCTGGCCGCCAAGGCCATCGGGATTCGTCTTGGGGATTGACGAAGTTTTCAGTATCCCGTTGCCGGTTTTCGGCATAATCCTTCAGCGCACTCGACTTTCCCCGATTCTTCTTCGAAATTCAAACCAGCGACCTTTTATCATGCACTCCGATCCACTCCTTCAGCTCCTCCGTCGGCAAGCCCGTTTCACCGCCCAGGAACTTGCGGACCTGATCTCTATCGATGAAAAAACGGTCGTTGCTAAAGTCGCCGCCTGGGAGGGCGATGGCACCATCCTCGGCTATCACGCGGTGATCAATCCCGAGGTTACGGGGGATACTGCCGTTTCCGCTTTCATCGAGGTCAAGGTGACCCCGGAGCGCGGCGGCGGCTTTGATCGGCTGGCCATGCGCATCGCCCGTTTCGACCAAGTTGTTTCCTGTTACCTTGCCAGCGGCGGCTACGATTTGATGGTGGTCGTCGAAGGGGCCGACCTCCGCGAGGTCGCGCGTTTTGTCTCGGAAAAGCTCAGTTCGCTCGACGGGGTGATCTCGACTGCGACCCATTTTCGCCTCAAGACCTATAAGGAAAATGCATTCCTCTTCGAACGCGAAACGGCCACAGAGCGCTTGGCAGTTTCGCCGTGAGGTGGCTGATCTTCCACGGCGGAAAGGTGTCAGTTTTTTGATGAGAATGGGTATCCGCCAAACTCAAACCGCCTCTTCGAGCCGTTCGAGTGAGGCGATGTGATGGATGACCGAGGGTAGCAGTTCCTCGCGGATGATCATCTTCGAATCGGTGATGACATCATCGTCGAGCAGGGCGCTCTGGTAGTGTTTGCGGGCCATCTCCTCGCCCCTTTGAAGCCATTCGATCGCAGATTCTTCGCCGTGGAGGTTCTCGGCCGACCGCACGAAGCTTGTGAAATTCTCCCAAGCTCCGGGCGCATTTTCAGGCGCGCCACCCATGTCCTGGACCTTGACTGCAAGCTGTGCTGCGGCGTTGGCGTGATCCAAGCAGATGCGGCGGAGTTCTTCCACGACGGGCGCCTCGGTGTATTTCTCGAGAGCCTGGCTGTAAGTTTCCACTGCGGAGAGCTCGCTTTGGAGCAAGTCGTTGCAGACTTTGATGCAGTAGGAATAATCGGGCTTCATGGGGGGCAGGTTGAAATTAGAGGGCGTCTCGGCCAATGCCTATCGCAGATTTGGTGCCAGCCCGCAAAGCGCTCTGCTTTCACGATCTCTCGCGCAGTGATTCGTTCATTTTGCAATGGGCGATGGGTTTGACCGCGCAATTTGCAACGCGAGGCGAAGGTGCTTTGGAACTTTTGCCGATGCTTGGGCTCGATGGATAAAAAGTCGCGCAACCTTTGGCGGAGGCCGTGGTTAGATGGTCGGACGATTTCATCTAGGACCGTCCAAACTCAACTAATAAAAAATAATGAAAACCAGTCAATTACTCACCCTTGCGGCCTTGATCGGGACATGCAGCTTTGCCTCCGCCCAAGACGAGGCGAAGGGCGCGAAGCCACCTAAACGCGAATTGCCGGCTGAGGTGATCGCCAAGTACGACAAGGACGGCGACGGCAAGCTCGACGAAACCGAACGCGCCGCGATGAAAACCGAAATGCAAGCCAAGCGTAAGGCGATGGTCGAAAAGTACGATGCCAACAAGAATGGCAAGCTCGACCCCGAAGAAGCGAAGGCTGCCCGGGATGCGGGTGAAAAAGTGGGACCCGGCCCAGGTGGCAAAGGCGGCCCGGGGGGTAAAGGCCCGCGCAAAGGTGGCCCAGGCGGCCCACCACCCGCGGATGGCCCGCCACCAGCGGATGCTCCTCCAGCGGATGCCCCACCAGCCGAGTGATGGCAGGCGGGTCTGATCAAGACTGAAATCCAATCAAACCGCAGGTGGACTCGATCCGCTTGCGGTTTTTTTTATGAGAGCTCTTGTTCGATCGCCTTGAGCGTCAGGAATAGCTCTTGCCAGCGGCGCAGGCGAGGTTCCAAGGCTAGGCGTTCGCGGGCCAGGTGGGTCCTGACAATGGAGAGGGATGAAGCGTAATCTTTGAAAACAACGCGCAATGCCTCTTCGTAATCCGAGCGCAGGGTGTTGGCAAAACTGCTGCAAGTGTCGAGCAGGCGCTGCTGGAAATCCGCGATGATGGATCTGCGCGTGATCATGGCGGTGAGAATGCCGCCGGACAGGAAAAGTCCCGCGCTGCCACAGAAGATTTCGGGTAGCCACTGGATGCGCAAGGCCCCGCAGCTGGCTCCGGCGGTCGTGAGCGCGAGGGTTGTGAAAATAAACGATTTGATGGCCCGGTTGCGGCGGCGGATTTCTTTGTCGAGCTGGTTGCGAACCTTGAGGTTGCCGATTCCCTGCCGCGCAGCTCCGCCCAGCCGCTGGACAAAATGAACTTTCGACGCAGCCAGCGATTCATCGAGCGGGGCTGCGCTTTCCAAATCCAACGCCATCGCAGCCTTCACCCGTTCGCCCAGCTCGCCCCAGTGGCGGCGGCAAAACTCGACGACCTCGACGCCGTCCTTTTCCGCGACCGACTCGACAGCGGCTTGCAAGCGTTCGACAAAAACTGTCTCGATGGTCGGCCCGGTGCTGTCTCCCGCAAACAAGCGGAAAATCGATGGTATGGCACCCAACCTGCGGTGGAGTCGCTTGCCCACCCATCTCGCCTCGCTCTCAAAAACTGCGGCTACGCCCGCGAGGTGGCTGGGCAGGCGGACGACAAAGCGTTCGCGGATTTCGCCGATTTCCCGCTCGATGGTTTCGAGAAAGCGGTCGTGTTCGGCGATTCCGTGATTTTGTTGCTCGATGTGATCCTCCAGTGCGCCGAGCGCCGCAGCGGCTTGGTTGCGCCAAGTTTCGAGTTGCTGCTGGCGCGCTGCGGATTGGCAGATCTGTGCGGAAATGAAATCTTCCAGTTCGTTGATGCCGCTGGCTTTCAAGTCGGCACGTGTCATCGGCACTGCGCGCTTGGCTTCGTAGGCCTGCTTCCCTGAAACGGCAAAAATCGGTGGCACTTGGCCCAGCCGTTTCATCGCGAGATCCGCCATGTGGCCGAGGATCACTTCGACGTCTTCAGGCCCGCGCTGGTCGGCTTGCTGCACGACAAGTACCACCCGCGCAAGGTCGCCGCGGGATAAGCCCGAGAGCCAATTCCAGGTCGCCGCGCTCCATGGGTTGCTGACAGAAAATACGAACAAGATCAGATCTGCCGCGCTGAAAAATCCAGTGGCTATCTCCTGTGCGCCTTCGATCGCCGAGTTGGCGCCAGGGGTGTCGACGACGTGGAAATCGCGCAGAAAATCGATCGGCCGGTGGCATTCTTTCAGCAGTGGGGCGACTTCGACATCGCGCGAGACCTGGCCACATTGGTAGTGCCGGATGCAGGTGGTTTCGGGCAAATGGCCCGCCGGACAAAGCTCGTGACCGAACAGGCCGTTGAGCAGCGTCGACTTGCCCGCATTGACATCCCCGCAGGCGACCATCAGGAACGGCGAACCCAGTCCGTCATTCAGCTCCTCCAGCGGCAGCCGTCCGCCCAGATCCAGCGCGGTCTCGGCGGCTAGGCTGACGGTGCCACGCATCACGTCGGCCAGTCGGCCGCGTGTAGCAAAGAAGCGATCGCCGATACGGGTATTGCTCACAGCGCCGGGATGGGAATCACTGGATCGATGTCGCCGCCGTTTGATTGGCCGATCCATCGTTTTTCATCGCCAGCAATTGCGAGACGGTGACGAACTGGAAACCGCGCAGCAGTAAATTGTCCAGCGTGGCTGGCATTGCATGGATGGTCGGCGCGTGAATGTCATGCGCTAAAACAATGCCACCTGCAGAGGCACCCTTAAGGATGCGCGAACTGACCACCCCGGAACCCGGACGTTTCCAATCCAGCGGATCGACCGACCATAAAATGATCGGGTAGCCAAACTCGGCGTGGACCATTTCGCGCTGTCGCTGGAGCAGCCCGCCGTAGGGGGGGCGCATCGTGCGCGGCTGGATCCCAGCGGCGTGGTTCACTGCGTCGCGGCAGCGGCCCAGATCGGCGCGGATTTCATCGTCGCTCAGTTTGCTCAATAGGCGATGGGTGTTCGAGTGGTTGCCGATTTCGTGGCCTTCCGCGACGGTGCGGCGCAGCACTTGTGGGTATAAATCCACGCTGCGGCCGACTACGTAAAAGGTCGCCTTGATATTGCGCGCACCCAGAATGTCCAACAGCTGCGGCGTGTTCTGGGGATGCGGGCCATCGTCAAAAGTCATGGCGATGTATTTGCTGGAAATCGGAACCCGCGAATAGGAAATCGCCGAGTTCCTCGAAAAATCCGTACCCATCGTCATGTTGGGATTGTTCGGCACCGGCCCTAGGATCGGCGGGGCGGCATGGCTGGTCTTGGACGCGGTTTTGATGGTGGGGGCCTGGATTGATGTCGGCTTTTTCTGGACCAATGGCTCGACGGAGGAGCAGCTCGTCAGCGCAGCAGTCAGCAACAGAAATCCGCGACGGCTGAGCGCCGGAGCATCTGCCGGGTCGGCCGCGCCAGCCTGCAGGGTAGAACCGAGAACCTTGTAACCAAGGGTTTTGAGAGGATTTTCCATAGAGCGTGAATGCAAAAAGAAGGCCACAAAACCTGCTCGACTTTCGTTGCGATGTCACGCCTCGTTTTTAGAGAAGGTCGTACCTTGGTCGAGGGCATGCACGGTATCACCGCCGCCACCGCGCAGCGAATAAGAACGCCGCAAGGTCTTGCCGAGATACTCCTTCGCCGTTCCGATCGCCATCGGCAGTGTTTGTCCCTGCGCGAGCGCAGCCGCTATCGCTGCGGAGAGTGTGCAACCCGTCCCGTGAGAACCCGCCACCGGAATCCGCGCCGCGGTGAATCGGTGGATCGTCCCGCCCATCGCCAACAGGTCCACGCAATCGGGCCCGTCCAGATGGCCGCCCTTCAATAAAATGGCCGCTTGGAACTTCTCTGATAGATGTTGCGCCGCCCGCTCCATCGCCGCTTCGTCGGCGATCGATTCACCCAGCAAAGCCTCGGCCTCTGGCAAGTTCGGCGTGATGAGCTGCGCCAACGGCAACAACTGATCGCAGTAAGCGGCCAGAGCATCGTCCTCTAACAAAGATGCACCGGTCGAAGCGATCATTACCGGATCAACCACGATCTGCACCTGCGGGTGGTCCCACAGCAGTTCTGCCACTGCCGCGATGTGAGCAGCCGAATAAAGCATGCCCGTCTTTGCCACCGCTACCGGGAAGCTCTGCAGCATCAGGGAAATCTGATCGCGCACGATCGCTACCGGCACTGGGTGGATCGCCCGCACCTGGTTCGCCGTTTCCGAAACCACGCAGGTGACCGCTGTCAGCCCGTGAACATGAAAGTGCTGGAACGTCTTCAAATCCGCCTGGATCCCCGCACCCGCAGAACAATCTGAGCCGGCAATCGTCAGGGTCACAGGAATTGAGCAGCTCATTCCCCAGTCAAAGCCAACGCGCTCGTGACCGCAATCCTCACTTTTTTGGGAGCCTGAAACATTCAAAGGACCTTGAGTCTGAAAAGAGAAAGGAGCCACAGATGTACGCAAAAATACTTAGATTTTAAGCTGGTTATCAAAAATCAAAGCTTCGCCGTGCGGCTGAGGCCGTTCATCGATTGATCTGCGTTAATGCGTTCATCTGCAGTTCTATTCTCCCCTGTTGGCTTCATTCCAAAGAGGCGCAAAAGCGGTGGCTTCGGTGGTAAGTCAGGCGGGTGCCGTCTCAAATTGTGCAGCTGCCTCATTCACGCCGGAGTGGAACACGCCGCCTGTCGCGATTTTCGTGATGGCGGCATCGGCAGCACCTTCCTCTTTGAGGGTTTCGCCCAAGAGATGGGCGTCTTCGCCGAAACCCAAGCAACTGGCGAATGCTCGGGTCGCACCGTATCCCGCAATTTCATAGTGTTCGATGCGGTTTCCAGCGGCGATCAACACGGCATCGCGCAGGCCGCCGGGGATTGTTTGGGTAAGGTACTTCCTCGCTTCGGCGATCAAGCCGCGCATGGCTTCACATTCTCCAGTCTGGTCGGAGATGCCCAAGCGGTTGCGGATCATATTCAGGCGCTCGCAGTGGGTCCGGGTTTCTTGGAGGTGGTTTTTGAAGGCTTCGCGCAGCTCCGGGCACGAGGCGTCTTCCGCCATTTGGGGGAGGATACCCAGAAGCTGAGTTTCTGCACTGTACAAGTCGTTGACTTGGTCGAAATAGAATTGTTCGAGATTCGCGATCATTTTCTTGGGGGGATGAACCTTGCTTGATTGCAAAGGGTGAATTCATGCTTCGCAGCACCTGTGCCATCAGGCGCAGATAATGAACATCAGTGGTTTGTGTGAAATGATGCGCTGAATTCGGCAATGGCGGGGTGCAAGCTGCATGATTTTTCGGCCCACCATGATGAAGTTTGCACGAAGGATCCAGTGGGGGCGTCGGATGCCGAGTTCTGCCTGTGACCCCACTCGCTAAACAGACCAGCTGGGCCTGTCGGTCTCGAATGTCATCGCTGTCCCATTCAACGGATGGGTGAACGAAAGTTTCCAAGCGTGGAGTTGCAGCGGCGCAGCCTCGGTGTCGAGCGTTTGCGTGTCGCCGATCTGCCGATCGGGGAGGTAGGCGGGATCGCCGACCACGGGGTGGCCGAGTTCCCAGAGGTGGACGCGGATTTGGTTGGTTCTGCCGGTTCCAAGTTTCGCCTCCAAGAGTGTCGTGCCATCGGCGCAGCGCTTGATGACTTGAAAGTCGGTGCGCGAGGGCATGCCATCGAGCTCGTCGATGCTGCGGGTTCCCATGACATCGGGTTCGGCGGAAATGGGGGCTTCTGAGAAGAACGTGTCTTGCGCTGGGTGGCCGTGGGCGCGGACGAGGTAGCGCTTGTCGACCAAGCCTTCGAGGAATTGGCGCTGAAGCAAGCGGCAGAAATGGCGGGTGCGCGCGAAGATGACCAAGCCGGTGGTGTTGGCATCCAGGCGATGGACTGGCCGCGGATACTTCGGCGCGTAAACTTGATTTAAGAGATATTGGAGCGTGTTGCGGTGGAAACGGCCGCTGGCGTGCATGGGCAGGGGCGCCGGCTTGTGAACGACAAGGATGGCCTCGTCCTCGTGCAGAACGCGAATATCGGCGCAGACATCGGGTTCGACAGCGGGGGGGAAGATTTGGATCACGCGTTCTCCGCTACGAACCCGGTGGTCCTTACCACGCACGGTGCCGCCGTAGTTTTTGAAGCGGCCTGCGATGCAGCGGGACTCCCATTCTGCGGGAGGGATTTGAGGGAACAGATCGACGAGAACTTCCAGCAGCAAGCGGCCGTCGTGGGCGGCGGGGATGTTGATTGGGCGGCGGTTTTCGAGCGGTATCGAGCCGGGCAGCGGGGTCGCGACATCGTTGAGTTTTTGTTGCAGGTGGGCGATCTGCTCGGCCATGCGTTCGGGGGCGCTGACAAAACAATGAGGGCAGCTGACGCCCTCGACGTGGCGTGGATCTTCCTGGTCGGCGGCATCGAGCGGAGCCTGGCAGGCGAAACAAACGGCGTAGTCGGATTCGCGCAGGCCGGGGTCCACGCCGACGCGCTGGTCGAAAACAAAACATTCACCGTCGTAATGATCGCCGCCGACTTCTTCGAAATATTTTAAGATGCCGCCGTCGAGCTGGAAGATGTTTTTGAAGCCCTCATTTTCCATGAAGGGTCCTGCCTTTTCGCAGCGGATGCCGCCGGTGCAAAACATCACCACCGGCTGGTCCTTGAGCTCATCGGGCAGCTGGCGGACGGCAGCGGGGAATTCGCGAAAGGTGTTGATGTTGGGAATGATGGCTCCCTTAAAGGTGCCAAGTTTGACCTCGTAGTCGTTGCGGGTGTCGAGCAAGGTCACGGGCTTGCCTTCATCGAGCCAGCGCTTGAGCTCAGCCGCTGCGATTTTCGGTGATGTGTAGTTGGCGGGACGAATGCTTTCCATCCCGAAGGAAATGATCTCCTTTTTGATGCGCACCAGCATGCGGTTGAACGGTTGGTTATCGCTGATGCTGATCTTCGGCTCCAAGCCTTCGAGCCCAGGAATCCCGCGAAGTTTACCCAACAGCAGATCAATCGATTCTGCGGCACCCGCGACAAACAGGTTGATGCCTTCCGTGCTGAGGAGGATCGTCCCCTTCAGGTTCCATGACTTGCAAGCAGCGATGAGCTCCTCCCGCAGGTCTTTGAGGCCTGAGAGTTCGGCAAAGCGGTAGGTGGAAATGTTAGTGACAGCAGACACGCCCGAAAAACAGCACGAAGCCCACCCGCTTGCCAGTGAAGAAATCAAAAGCAGGAACGAATTTTCGCTCCTTTTTAGTGGCTCAGCGGACTCTCGCCCGAGGCTTCGCCGAGGTGGGCGAGGTTTTCTGGCAGGAACTTTTTGAAGCGGGTTTTGTCGATGGCTTTCATGTAGGCCTCTTCAGGGGAGATCATGCCTTCGCGGAGTTTGGTCCAGATGGATTCGTCCATGAACTGCATGCCTTCGCTTTTGCCGCCGGTGATGACGTCGTAAAGTTTCTGGGTGGCCCCTTCGCGGATGATGGCTGCCACGGCTGGGGTGGCGAACATGATTTCGTGAACGGCGGTACGGCCGGGTTTGTCAACTCGCTTGCAGAGCAGCTGGGCGACCACGCCGCGCAGCGAGGCGGCGAGCATGGTGCGGACCTGTGATTGCTGGTTGGCGGGGAAGACGTCGATGATCCGGTCGACGGTCTTGCGGGCGTTGTTGGTGTGGAGGGTGCCGAAAACGAGCAGGCCGGTCTCCGCTGCAGTGAGGGCCAGAGAGATGGTTTCGAGGTCGCGCATTTCGCCGACGAGCACGATGTCCGAGTCTTCGCGGAGGGCGGCGCGAAGGCCATCGGCGAAGGACGGGGTCTGGATGGGTACCTCGCGCTGGGTGATGATGGATTGTTTGTTGCGGTGGACGAACTCGATGGGTTCTTCGACCGTGATGATGTGGCGGTTGAAGTTGGTGTTGATGTAGTCTAGCAGGGCCGCGAGAGTGGTGGACTTGCCGGAGCCGGTCGGGCCAGTGACGAGCACAAGGCCGGAACGCATGTGGCCGAATTCCTTGACGATTTCCGGCACGCCGAGGCTTTCGAGCGAGGCGATTTCGGTGGGGATCACCCGGAAGACTGCACCGAGGCCGTTCTGCTGCTTGAGATAGTTGCAGCGGAAGCGCGAGTTTTCATCCATCTCGTAGGCAAAGTCGAGGTCGCCGCCTTCGAGGTATTTATGGAATGCCTTGGGTTCGCAGATTTCGGCGAGCAGGGCTTTGAAGCTTTCGCCTTGAAGAACCTCCTGATCCGCGATCGGGCAGACCGCGCCGTGGACGCGGATTTTGGGGACTTGGCCCTCGGAGAGGTGGAGGTCCGAACCTTTATTGGAGATCAGGTGGCGAAATAAAGTGTCAATTTTGGCCATGAGAGAGAAAGGAGAAGAGAGAAATTTAAAAGACGAGGATGAGTTTTCCCTAGCTGAGGAAGAGGGAGCGATTCGGGCTTAGGATTGGAAAAATGCTTTCATCTGCCCCTTGTCGTCGGAGCGGAAGAGCGCTTCATCCTGAGTGATGGTGCCTTTAACGTAGAGTTGGCGCAGCGATTCATCCATGGTGATCATACCTACGTTTTTGCCGGTCTGCATGACACCGGGGAGCATGTAAGTTTTGCCTTCGCGAATGCAGTTGGAGACGGCGGGGGTGTTGACCAGCAGTTCGAGGGCGAGGGCACGGCCATTGCCATCGGCACGGGGCACGAGCTGCTGGGAGATGATGCCGCGCAGGGATTCGGAGACCATGATGCGGATTTGCTCGCGTTGGTCGGTGGGAAACACATCGAGCACCCGGTCGAGCGTGCGCGGGGCATTGCCGGTGTGGAGCGTGCCGAGAACCAAGTGACCTGTTTCGGCGGCGGTGAGAGCAAGCTGGATGGTTTCGAGGTCGCGCATTTCACCGACCATGATGACGTCGGGATCTTCCCGCAGGGCGCCGCGGAGGGCACGGGCGAAAGACTCGGTGTGCTTGTGGACTTCACGCTGGTTGACGTGGCAGCCTTTGGATTCGAAAACGTATTCGATCGGGTCTTCGAGGGTGAGAATGTGATCCTCGCGGTCGCGGTTGATGAAATCGACGAGTGCGGCGAGGGTGGTGGACTTGCCAGAACCGACCGAGCCGGTCACCAGAACCAGGCCATTCTGGTAGCGGGTGAGGGGCAGGATGTGATCCAGCGGCAGGCCGATTTCTTCGAGAGTCTTGATCTGCTCGTTGATGATCCGGAAGGCCATGTCGTAGCCGAGACGCTGCTTGACGACGGATGCGCGGTAGCGGCCATTGGGGGCAGAGTAAGCGAAGTCAATGTCGCCGTGCGTGTCGAGGCGGGCCCATTCGGCCTCGCTGAGGAATGAGCGAGCAAGGCGCTCGGTGTCCTGCGGTAACAAGGGCTGGTGATCTGGCCAGATTTGTGATAACTGTCCGTAGCGCCTCCATGCGGGTGGATAGGCGGTAGCAAGATGGAGATCGGAGCAGTCGAATTCGCGACCGAGTTGGAGATATTGATCGACGTGGTCGAGAACCTGATGGTCAGACATGAAGTGGGCTTAAGCGAGATTTTAGAGAGATTTGGGAGAGTGTGATCGACCGATCTGGCCCGCAAGGTAGGCCTTGAGTTGATTGGCGAGCCAGACTTTTGCGACCGGCTGGGCGGCGGTCAAGGCAAGACCCCATAGAGTTGAGGCTAAAGTGCGATGTTTTTTTTCAATTGCAGTCGGTTGTCGGCGCAGCAACCAGCTGGCGGCGAGTCCCGACGTCAAAGACCCGAAAAGCCAGCCGAGCGGATGGCTTTTGAGCGAGGAATGAATCCGCGCGGGAACATCGAGCCGCTGTTTGAGCAAAAACGCCTCTTGCTCCAAGCGGGAACGAGCGACTTCGCCGAGGCGGATCAGTCGTTGGATTTCTTGGTCTTTTGGAAGTTTTCGATCCATTCGCGGTCTTTCTTGAATTCAGCGCGGGTGAAGGGGAATGAGCTGGCTGCTTTCGGCTTGGCGAGGCGGGTGAAAATCAACCCGAGCAGGAGGTGTAAGACGGCGGCAGCCAAGGCGATGCGATTCCAGGGACATGCCAGCCTCTCGGAAATAATCGATATCCCACTGACCAGCGCCAGCGCCCACGTGAAAAAGGCGCAGCCGCAGGCGGCCACAAGCCACGAGCCACGACGCGCCAATTCGCCAGTGAAGTCTTTTGATTCGATCTGTATCAGGTCGAGACGGGTCGCAACCAAGGTCATCAACGTGGTGCGCCAGTTAGGGCAGGGCGATGGGTGTGGCGCTGCTTCCTCCTTCGGAGAGGTTGGCACTTTGTCCGATGACCATTTCATGGGGCTACAAGAGAACTCAACGAGCCGAAGGCTGTGCAAATCAGCGGCGGACGATGAGACCTACGAGGAAGCCGACGCCGAGCGCGCTCAAGACGCACTTGGTTGGGTTTTCGCGGATGTAGTCTTCGGCGGTGAGATGAAGCTCCTTGGCTTTGACGCGGGTCTCCTCCCACTGTTCAGCGGCATTCTCCTTCAATTGCTGGGCCTTGTCGACGGCCGCGAGCTTGAGAGAATTCGCTTTCTCCTCGGCGTTGTGGACGAATTCACGGGCCTTTTCGCCCGCGGCAGTGCGGAGGTCGTTGGCCGCTTGACCGACGGATGGAGCGTGGGCGTAGCTGACCCCGGGGTCGAGGCTGTCGGTGGCTGAAAATGAATTGGACATGGTGTTTGGTATTGGTGCCAGACGAGTCTTCATGGCTCATCTTCCCGCCCTTATTAATAACACTTTTGGGTGCCGGGTGCAAGGCGCGACTTTGAAAATGTCATTGGTCACTAGGAATCGCCTTGGCTTTTGGTGGATCGGGGAGGGGAGCGCTGCGGGTCGTGGTGGGTGCTGAAATTTGGATATTTTCCCACTTCGGGTTCTTCAAGGGCCCAGCGCCACGAAATTGGAACATGCCTGAGATGGGCCTCAGCGGCAAGGTGACCAAGCCCAAGAGCCCGCGGGCATTCAAGCGCATGGTCATGTCAACGTTCTTTTCCTTGAGGTCGAGGGTGCCTTCGCCGGTGAAATTGAGCGAAGTGGTGGTGGTTTGGAAGTCGGTGCAACTGAGGATGCCGTTTGCGATTTTGAAAGTGCCGAAGGCGTTCTTCGCCGGTTGCGAGCCGGCCTTTTCGTCGTTGAGGACGCCCGCGACTAAGGGCGTCAGTGGGCCAAACATCGGTACTGAGAAGAGTTCGGCATTTTCAAAGGCGAGCAAACCCTCGCCGGACATGGTTTCCACCAAATCGTCGCTCATCGCGAAGCGGATGCGTCCGGTAAGGCTGCCGCCGCCCTTCATGTTAAAGCCGTAGGTCCGGGCGAGGTCGGCAACGGACAACTGGGTCCAGCTCAATTCACCTTCCAGTCGGTCCGGGGCGTGGTGGTCGAAGCTTGCAACGATCGACCCGCCCAGACCGCCCAGGTTGAGGTTGCTGACCGTCACGCGATCGCCTCGGATATCGACTTGGCCGCGCGGGTGGCTGAGGGTGAGATTTTCGCCGAGGAACACGTAGTCGGCCGGTTGGTCCGAGCTGAAGGAAAGGTTCAAGGCGGTGCGCCCTTCATGCGTAACATCGACCACGCCCGCTGCCGTCATTTCCGGGGGAGCGTGGAATCGGTATTTCTCCAGAGAGTCGGCGACCACGGGGGCAAATAGGCGGACCATCGGCGCGGCCCAGATCGCGCCGTGCACGTTTTCAACTTGCACGGTTTTGCTCGTGGCATCGTAGCGGATGCGGCCGACCTTAGCGGTGCCTTGGTTGGGGCCGCCGAAGTCCTCGCGCAGGGGGTACTTTGAATAGTTGAAAACGGCGGTGCCTTCGTAGAAGTCGAGCTCGTAGTGGTTGAGCTTTAATTTGCAGTTGGCGGCATTCACGGGCACCCCCCTGTAATTGATGTTTTTGGCGCTGCCCTTGCCGTTATAGGTCCAAGCCTCATGGCGGGCGATGTCAAACCCGCCCTCCAGCGTGACGTCCACTGCCGCACCTTCGCGCTCGGTGAAATCATTGAGAACCGACTCCAGCGGATGGCCGATGAAAAATGGCCGGTAGACGGGCACTGGCAGGGTGCTGTGCAGTTGCATCTTCACCAAGGGCAAATCGATCAGGACCTTGCCGGTGGCCTTCCCGTCCGGCCGGACCAGCTGCAAATCGCGCAGAAAAAAGCGCCCCTTGTCCCACGAAAAACCGCTTTCCACGGTGTCAAAGTGCTCGCCTTTCAGGTTCACCGAGTCACAGCGGCCGTGGCCGATCAGACTGAACTGCGGGAGGTTTTTTTCGTTCAGCTGGAAATCCCCCGCAAGTTCCAAGAGTTGCTTGCCGTCGATTCGGACGTCGTGTGGTGCTGGCAGGCTCAACCAAGCGGCTAGCAGCGGTGGCAGCCTCAGCGATGAAGAAACGTCAAAGCGACCCTCCCGGTCGTGTAGATTGTAATCGGCGTGCCCTTGGAAAATCCCAGCGGAATCGGTGGCGCTCAGGGAGGTAATCGTCACCAAATCGCCATTCAGGGTCGCCTGTGCGGTTACTTCGTCGAGCACGTGGCCGTTTTTCTCGAGGCCCCTGATTTGCAGGCCGAGTTTCGCGGTCAGCGTGGAGCGGTCGTTGACATCGCCCTCGACGGAAATCTGCAGCACCGGCGCTTGCCTGAGGTCGAAATGCCATTGATCCAGTGTGTGCATCACCTGTGCCAGCAGCACGCGCCTTTTGCCCTCGTTGGCATCATCTGGCTTTGGGTTGCCGTCCTGTTGGTAACCAATGATGCTGGCATCCAGCGCCACATCAATGCCCGCGATCTTGCCGTGGGCGCCGCGCACGACCAAACGGCGGTCGCCGGGCATCAATATCGTGCCGTTGATGTCGGTCACGTTGAGTGTCTCGGAGGCCGGATCTGTCGGATCGATCGGCAGCAATAATCGCGCGCCATCTAGCTGGATCTTGTTGAGGAGGACGATTCCACGCGCCAGCTTGGACTTGTCGAAATCAAAGGTGATTCGCTCCAATCTCGAAATTTCCTGAAGTTGTCCCGCATCGGAAAACACCCGCACTTGGGTGGCGCTGATGCCCTGCAGCGGCAGGTAGCGCAGACCGCCGATTTTAATGTGAACCCCCTGCTTGGCGACTTCGCGCTCGATCGCCGCCCTCCACGGTTCGGGCATTCCGGTGTAGTTGGCCCAGCCCAAGGCACCCAATGCGACCAGGCATGCTGCAACGGTCAGCAAGAGCGCGAGCGTGCGCAGGTTTCGGGTCAGGTGGAGGCGATACATGAAAAACTTGCCATAACCCTAGAACGCGGTTTTTTGAAATGCAACTCAGGCCAGCAGGCCCGCCCCGCGGAATGAGTAATAAGGCAACCTGCCCGGCGAAGGCCTGCCGATGATCACATGGTCGAGAAAGTTGACCTGCATTAATTTGGCCGCATCCACCAATCGCCGCGTGGCGAGTTCGTCGGCTCGGCTCGGGCTGGCATCTCCCGATGGGTGATTGTGGAGCAAGATGAAACCGTAGGCCCCACGCGTGATTACCGGGCGGAGAATCTCGCGCGGGTGGGCCGTGGATTCATTCACCGATCCTATCGCCACCACCGTGCTGCTGACGTGGCGCAAGTGGGCGTCGATCACGGCGACCACCACCTGCTCCTGGACCAAATGACGCAGCTGTGGCCCGAAAAATTCATGAATTAGCTCCGGGGTGTCGAGTTGAACATCGCACAATTGTTCGCGGGCGACCCGCGTCCCGAGCTCGAATGCGGCGGCCAGTTTCGACGCCTTCGCCAGCCCCAGGCCCTTTTCTTTCGATAGCTCGGCCACCGGCAAGCCGCCGAGTGCGCCCATCGACCCATACTTGGCGATCAAATCGCGACCGATGTCGATCGCGCTGCGGCCCTTGGTTCCGGTGGATATGAATAGCGCCATCAGCTCCGAATTATCCAAAGCCGCAGGCCCTAGGGCCGCCAGTTTCTCGCGCGGCCGCTGGCCATAGGGCATGTCATGGATGCGCGAGCTTTGCGGCGCACAGGCTCCGTCTCCTAGCAGCGGCGACGAGGGGGAGGGTTCATCGATCATTTCCGCACCATGCCATTTTTTCGCAGCTACAGCAAGACTGGGGAATCGCCCAGAGCCGATTTTCGGTTGGCACGATCCGCCGTCGCGGTTTAGCCTTGTGCCATGGCGTGGGTGCTATTTTTTGACGGCGACTGTGCCTTTTGTGCGGTCTCGGTCCGCTGGGTTCGGCGTGTTGACCGGCGGCGAAGCATCGTTTTCGAGCCGTTGCAGGGGGATCGCGCGCGCCAGTTCGGCCTCGCGCCATACAGTGCCCAGGACGGCACCCTCGTCTTGCTGCGAACATCCGATGACCGCCTCTTTCTGCGCAGCGACGCCTTGATCGAGCTGGCGCGGGCGCTCGGCGGCGGCTGGCGCGCATTCACCCTCGCCCGATTCATTCCCAGGCCATGGCGCGACTGGCTCTACCGTTGCTTCGCCAAGAACCGTTTTCGATTGGTGGGGAAATCCAGTTGCCGATTACAAACAGAGCAGAAATAGCAATAAAGTCTTGGCACTTTATGGGTTGGCGCGGTGGGTCAGTGGCATCTGAGTCGCTCGATATTGGACTACCTCTCCGACTTTGATTCTCTAGTGCCGGGTGAGTTTTAGGCGGATGAAACGCTTCTCTGCACTGCCAGTTGAGACCGAGTCGCGGGTTTGGAGAAGGGTCGGAGTGTTTGCGATGATGACGGCATCCTGCCAAGTTTGTAAGTCGCTGGTCACCTCCGCAGCCCAACTCAGGTCGGTCGCTGCAGTGTTTTTGTTGACGAGAAGCGAGAGGTAGTCGCCGTAAACACTGCTTTGAACGGTGGACATGCCAGAAACTTTCGGATTAAGCCCGAGCCCGTATTCGATCAAATTGTTGAGCTGATCGCTGTCGGGGTCGGCATTGGCACCGCTGATGAAATCGTTGTTGAGCTCGGTGGCACTGAAATTGGTGAATCGCCAGAAATCAAAGGCCTTGTCCTGAATCGTGACGGTCGCCATTTGCGCGGCATCGCGAACCAGCGATGTGTCTGCGGCGATGCCTATCACGACCGTTCGGTCACCTTGAGCGATGTCGTCGGAGATGGGAGTGACGGATAATGTCGCCGCCGTCTGACCTGCGGCGATCGTGACGCTGGTGGGCAGGGCTTGGTAATGGACGCCAGCGACGGCGCTGCCGCTAACAGCTACTGGAACCCACAAAGGCAAAGTCGTCTCGCCAGTGCGGGTGATGGTGATCGTTCCGACTTCGCCATCGCTCTCGCGGGCGACGGACGCAGTGGCTGCGATGCTCACCGTTGGCTTATCCTGAATCGTGATGGTTGCGGTTTGCGCGGCATCGCGGACCAGCGACGAGTCTGCGGCGATTCCTACCATGACGGTCTGGTCCCCCTGACTGACATTGTCTGAAATTGGCGTGACGGTGACCGTGGCCGATGACTGGCCTGCGGCGATGGTGATGTTGGAAGGAAGGGCTTGGTAACGGGTGCCAGCAATGGCGGTGCCGCTGACGGTGAGAGGCACAAGCAGCGGAAGCGTCGTGTCACCAGTGCGAGTGACGGTGATGATTCCCGCTTGGCCATTGGTTTCGCGGGCAATGGCCGTGGTGGTGTCGATCGTCACGGCTGGCAGACTGTGCCAGGCAAGCGCATAGGGGGGCGAAGTGGCGGAAGTGTTCTGCACGACGAGTGCGTAAGTTCCCGGGGCAAGAGCGGATTGGTAGATCAGCTCCACGTTGTCCACCGTGCTCAAGCTTTCTGAAATGAGACTGCCGAGGGTGAAGCCGCTGGCGTGATAGAGATGAAGGTTGAGATTGGCGAGGGTCGAGTTCCAGGTGTTGAGTCCGCTTTTTGTGGCGATTCGGTGCCAGGTCAGTGCCGCGCTGAAAGGAGTGGAGGGCGCACCCGCGGCGACGGTGAAATAATAGGCTTTGGTGGAACTCGCGGAAATCGTCTCTGCTGCCCAGCCGCGCGGGTTGGTTGCAACTGTATTTGAAGCGGTGGCCCTGCCGCTGCGCAGCGCGTTGTAGGCGTTGTTGATGTTGAGAATCCCTGCACCGTAGCGCAGATCGAGCGGACGGGTGGAGGTGTTCGCCCATATTGCGTTTTTAGTGGCCGAGGCTAAAAGGAGTGACTTGATCACTCGGGGCCTGTCTGCGCCTGTCAACGAATACGGTGCCGCCGTGAGTTTGGCGTAAAGTAGTCCGGCGGCGCTTGAGACCATCGGTGTGGTCCAGCTCGTCGCGTATTCGGGGTTGGCGCTGGGGGCGACGATGTCGGGTTTGATCCGTCCCGTGCCGTCGAGGTTGGTGAACCCCGCACTGTGTCCGCCATCATCGCGACCCACCGAGATGGTGTTGAAACTTTGGCTGAGGAGTTCGGGTAGCGTGGTCGATCCCTCGTTGTCCGAACCAACGACACAGACAAAACCGTCGCGGTTGATGGCGTAGTCGAGTCGCCGCAGGATTTCCGTGTCGTAGTTTGTGATCCCGGTCGATCCAACCCAGCTGTGATTTTCGACTGCTCGGCTTTCGGTGGCGGGCATGCTATTGCTGCCGAGATTGAGAAATATTGAATCCAGCCAGTCATCGACGTAATAGACATCGATCGGACAATTGCCGGTGACCAGGCTCGTTGTATTGCCGAAGAAATTAGTGGCGACGTGGGTGGCGTGAAAGCTGACGGCGGTACCCGTAGCCGCGGATTTGTTGGTGAAGGTTTTACCCGTGAAGAGAGTATTGGTGGTCTCCGGCAAAAACGTGAAAACCGGGGAGGCGGTTGTGGACGCCTCGACTTGGGTGAAGCCCTGGCTCGGTACGCTTGGCAGATCGGAGTTCGCGAGCAACTTCAGTCGGGTGTAGCCGACGTCGTCGCGCCAATCCGCTTGCAACGGCAAAATGCCCGCAAGGAGCGCCAGGTGGACTCGGGATTTCACGGGCTGGTTGATTTCAAGATTGCCGGGGGCTGAGGTGATTCTAAATCCCCCCCCATAAACCTTCAAGAATCTTCGTGGCAGCCTGGTGGCAAAGAACGACTCCAACACTCAGCGCTGCAGCGATTTTAAAATTGGCGGCAAAGTTTCTTTCCAGGCATGGGCGACGGCGCAGCGGATCACCGCCTCTTCGTCGTCGCGGCGAGGGAAGCTCTTGGCTTCACGGGATTTGCGCGCGGTCCGGGCGATCGCTTTGAGCTCGGGCGGCAGAGAGAGCAGGCCGATCGCAGATGACAAGGCGGTCGCGGCAAGCACCACCGTGATCGCTCCAATGATCGGGATTTTAGCCACAATCACTGCCAAAAGTGAAACGATACCGCTGAAGGGGGGCACGGCGATGCCGAAACGCCGCGAGTTTTCGCGGGCGATGGCGGCCTTGGGCTCGTCCTCCCGCCATTCGGCCAATGCCTTGAGCCGGAGCTGTCGGCCGAATTCCGCGGCCGATTCCTCAGCGCGGTGAATCATCGCTGTGTCGCCAGGCGCAGGCAGCCAGCGATCGAGATCGCAGTGGCAAGGGCGATCGCCAATTTCAGCGATGACACGCAGCCCAAACATCCAGCGGGTAAAAAGCGCGATGGCGATGGGCAGGGCGGAAGCAAGAAAAAGGAGACGCCACATGGTGGATGAGTGCGGAGTTTGGAGTGCGAAATGCGGAGTGGAAAAACTATTTTTTGCTGCCAGAGCTGACCCAGGCGCGGGGATCGTCTGGCCACGGGTGGCGCGGGTAACGACCGGCGACTTCCTTTTTCATCTGGGCGTAGCCGGATTGCCAGAAGCCTTTCAAGTCCTTGGTCATTTGCCAGGGTTTCTGGCCGGGGGTGAGGATGTGGACCAGCAGGGGAACGCGGCCATTCGCGATCATCGGCGTCTCCCAAATGCCAAACAGGTGTGAGACGCGCAACGAGATGAAGGGGTCCATGCCGAATTGGTAGGTGATTTTGGCAGATTGGCCGTTCGGCAGTTGGACGCGTTCCGGACAGTAGGAATCAAGCGCGGCACGCTGCGCAGCGCTGAGCCATTCGCGCAGTACCCGCCAGACGTTGGTCTCTTTGATTTCCTTGTAACTGACGGCGCCGTGGCAGATTTGCGCGATCGCATCCGTGCGGTCTTCGTCCGTCCAGCCGGGCATCCCGAGTTCGGGCATCCAGTTGCCTAACGACGCGAGACGTGCCGTCCACTGGGTCACCGAGTCGTCCCAGTTTTTGAGAATCAACTCGCCCGAGAGCACGCGCGTTGCGAGCAGTTCGGCGGCTTGGTCGAGGTTGACGCCGTGGTCGCTTTCCTTCGCTTCCAGCACCAGATCGCGGAAGCGGGTTTCCTTGCGCGCGACGACGCGGCGGCGGGTTTCATCGTAGGCGGCGCCGTCGCTGATCGTGAGATCTGCGGCAAATAGTTCGGCCAACCATGCCGGATCAATGGCGGTGGCGCGGCGGAGGTGGACGATGATTTCGCGCGCCTCGACCTCAGTGATTTCCGCGGCGACAAAGGTCGGCGCGTTGCGCACGCAGGATTCGTCGTCGAGCTTGCCCTTGCGATTTCCCACCAATTTACAGGCGAGTGTGCCTTGGCTGAGACGAATCGCCAACTGGTCGCTGAAGGCGGCTAACATCGCCTTGCCGACGCCTTCGCGGTGCGCCTTGAAATCGACTGCCTGCCATGGCCAGCCGAAGCGTTTCGCCAGCGCGCCCAATCGATCGAAACCCTGAGCCGTTTCGCGGGCGGCGCGCGCCATCACCCCCACTTGATCGCAGCGGCGCGGATCAAAGTTCATCGCTTCGGCCGATTCAAAGGCTCGCCATTCGCCAGCGAAGTCCGAGTCGTCTTCGGCAAACAGGAAATCTTTGCGCCCCACGCCGCCGCGCGATTTGGTGAAAATTGCATCGCCCTGCACCGTGGCGGCGATGAATGCCGTTTCCGCGACGCAGCCGTGTTCGTAGCCCGCTAACATCAGTCGGGAAAACCTTGGCTCTAACGGCAGCGAGGCCATCTTGCGGCCTTCCTCAGTGAGCTGGCCGCCGCTGTCGAGTGCGCCCAGATCGTGCAGCAAGCGCTCGGCGCGCGACAGCGATTCCTCGGTCGGCGCATTGAACCAGCGGAAGTCGCGCACTTCGCCAACCCCCGCCGCTTTCAGCAGCAACGCCGCCTCGGCCAGATCGACGCGGTGAACTTCGGGTGCCTCGAACTCGGCGCGGCGTGCGTGGTCGGCCTCGCTCCACAGGCGGAACGCGCGGCCAGGCGCGGTCCGTCCGGCGCGGCCCGTCCGTTGTTCGGCGGCAGCGCGGGAGATTTTTTTGATGAGCAGGGTATTGATGCCGCGCCGTGGCTCGAAGGCGGCGGTGCGGGCGAGCCCTGAATCGATCACCGTACGCACGCCTTCGATGGTGAGAGAAGTTTCCGCGACGTTGGTCGCGACGATGATCTTTGGCCGCGGCCCGGGAGAAATCGCGGCTTCTTGGGCGGCGGGCGGCAGCGCGCTGTAGAGCGGGAAAACGTCCCAATCCTTGGCGATCGTGCCTCCTTCCAGCAGCTCGATGGTGCGCCTGATTTCGTGCGTACCCGGCAGGAACATCAGGATATTTCCTGCATCGGGCATCGCCATCGCCTCGCGGCAGACGGTCACCATCTTCTCCCAGATCGGCGTTTCGCGCGGTGGGCCGCCGCGGCGGTCGTTTACCGGCGGACGATCCGCGCGATAAAGCACCTGCACCGGATGGGTGCGGCCGCCCGCTTCGAGCGAAACGGCGGGAGCGAGGTAATCCGCCAGTCCCGCCGTTTCCAAAGTCGCCGACATCACGATCACCCGCAGATCCGCGCGTGGGCCTTCTTGCAGATCGAGGCATCGCGCCAGCGCGATGTCCACCGCCAGTCGGCGCTCGTGGAATTCATCAAACACCACCGCGCCCACGCCCGTGAGCTCCGGGTCGTCCTGGATCCAGCGCTGAAAAACTCCGTCCGTCAGGTAAATGATCTGCGTGTCCGCCCGGTACTTGGTGTCGAAGCGCACCGCGTAGCCGACCGCATGCCCCAGCGTAGCCTTGCGTTGTTTGGCCACCCACCCCGCCAGCAACCGCGCCGCCATCCGCCGCGGCTCGATCACCAATATGCGCCCCGCGATCCCCGCGTCGGCCAACATTCCCGGCACCGATGTCGACTTTCCTGAACCCGTCGGCGCTTTCAGAAGCACCCGCGAGCATGCGCCCGCCGCTACGGCGGTGCGGAGATCGTCGGCTATTTCAAAAACAGGCAGCTGCACGCACAACGGTGTGGCGGGAAATCGCGTCAACGGAAAGACCAAACCCACCGGAATGCGCCAAGCTCAGCTCGCGTCTCACTCAGCTTTCGCTCTGCCAGATGCGGTGCGGCACATATACAGGCCGGACGTGCTTGCTGTCAAAGTTTGTGAGTTCATTGCGAAAGGTCGAGATCACTGGGGAAATGGCTTAGCGGGTCAGGGGATTGCGTGGTGCCGCGCTCTGAAAAACGCATCATTCGGAGAAACTCGCCGGTACTGAACGCCCCAACACAATCAGAAAGGGAGAAACGATGCTGGGGTCCCAAGGAACGGACGTTCAGCCGAGTCCTCCTCAGATTTAAATCGCGCTCGTCGTCGGTCTTGTCCACACGGGTCAAATCGTCGATAAGGTCGGAGGTGATGCGGTGTTTGAAGTAGGCGGCGACCCTCATTTGCCAGCGCGAAAAGCCGAGCTTCGCGCGATCCGGCACATGGCGTTTGCAAATCGACGCAAAGCACTCGCGCATTGCCTTCTGCCAGCAATGCTCAGGGCTTGATCGAATGACCGCAGGCCATTGTCACGGGTGGGCGAGAGTTATCTTTTACCAATTCGAACTTAAGTACGACTAAAAAATCTACTTCCAGAGCTAAAAGCAGATTTTCAACTCATGAATAATCCGCTTTTAGTATCAGAAGCGGATTATTAGCTTTCGATTAATCTGCTTCTGGATCGAAAAGCAGTTTTTTCAAGCTCAACAAGCCAATCGGCACGACGTGAAAATCCGCTACAAGGTCTCAAAGCGGTTTTTTCATCAATGAATAATCTGCTTTGAGGGTGAAAAGTGAATTTTTTTATTAGGTGAATGGCTTGGCCGAGCCGTTCAAGGTGACGTCGATGGAACCAGTCCTCACGGATTCACATGGGCTGGTATTCATTCGCGGGCTTTTTCACAGGGGAAATCTTGAAGAAACCTTGAATCCTTAACACCTTGGGGTAAATCGCCTTTGCCACGGTCTGGAGCGAGACGCCCCAGCTACTTTCAGATGCAGAGTCCGTCGGTGGTTCGATTTTCTGTCCTGTCACTCTATGCCTGCGGCTCGGCGACTTTGCGCGAGACCTCTTCAGGAGCCGATCATCCAGAAGATTCTCTCACGAAAGCTCGAAGACACGAACGCAAGAGGAGGAATCTCTGGAACCGCGACGCCGCATATCAAAATCGCCCCTCATCCATCAGCAGCCAAATTCAGCCTCATCAAACTTCGTGGCTTGGTGCCTTCGTGCGAGACTTCTTCGACGTAGAATCCATTCAGAAGATGTCTCGCGCAAAGGGGCGAAGGCGCAAAGGAAGAGGCTTTTTGGCTGCAAGCCTATGTTGGTTCATGGACTTGTGCGGTCGACGGCAAGGCTTTTGCTAGGACCTCATCGAGGGTTGCTGCGGAGGCTTTCTAGTGACACGGGACCGAGCAGCCCGGAAGGCAGCAGCGGCGAATCTTTGGTGAAGAACTTGAAGGACCCCGCGGTGCGGCGGCCTTGCGACGGGCGCGGTTTTCCTTCGGCCAGCCACTGTGGGACATGGGCTAAAAATCGGCCGACGATGGGTTTGCCCGGGGCGTAGAGGTATTGATACGGCTCACCCCATTCGCAGTCGTCCGGTTCGTATTCGTCGCCGACCATGCGATTGACCCACAGGTTGGTGACGCGGACTTCCAGCTTGTTAGGGCCGGGTTTTAATGCGTGGCGGATGTCCGCGCGGAATGGCGGCTTCCACAGGATGACGCAGCGCTCGTCGTTCACCCAGACTTCGGCGATGTTTTTGACGCTGCCAAGATCCAGCGCGACTGTGGAATCTGGCCCAACGAATGCCGCGGGCACGTCGATGTTTTTGACGTAGCTGGCGGTTCCCGAGAAGTGTTTGACGCCCGCGTTGGCGTTTTCCGTCCACGACGCGAGTTGATCCAGCGTGATCTTATCCGGCGCACCCCAGCCAGCCGGGAAACGAAGTTCCCACGGGCCTTTCACCTCAAGGATGTTCGGCTTCGGCCTCGGGGCTTGCTGCAAGCCGGGCCCGCTGCCGTCGGCCGCCTGGCGGAACACGACAAATACCGAGCCGCTGGGATCGAGCTTAAGCCGCAGGTCAGTTCGTTGATCGTTTTTCTGCCAGTGCGGAGCCGGCTCCATCGTGCCCGTATCGGCGTGCCAGAGCTCGGGCAGACGCCCGGCGACCCGCATCGACGCGGTCAGCTCAACGGGCTGATCTTTTGGATTGGAAATGAAATAAACATCGTCGCCGTTGTCGCGGCGGTGGATCCAGCGGCAATCGGGCGCATCGCTCAGTTGCACGTCGGGCTGGATCTGGATGTCGTGGAGCAGCTCCTTCAGCGGCTTGCCCCAGAAGACCTTGCCCTTGCCGAAGTGGTGTTCCTTCACGGAGCGTCCGTTGCAATTTCCCCACACCTCCTCAGCGATTTTTCGGACCTCGGCATCGCAGGCCGGGTAATTCTCCAGGCTCGGAGATTCCAGCGGTTTGGGGCCGACGACGATCGCTCCGTCCAGCACGAGCTGACGGATCTTGCGGGCGATCGGCACGGTCATGCTGCGGGATTCAGGCAACACCAGCACGCGATAGCTCATACCATCGGGCATGACGAGTTTGCCATCTCGGGCGGTCATGCGGGTCAGGAATGCCCGCTCGCCACAGGAGTCGCCCGCGTATCCGGTCGGTCGGCTGTTGGCCTTTTTGCCCTCGAGCAGGTAACAGAGGTCGCCGACGAACAAGCCCCGCTGCAAGAGCGCTTGGCTGCGGGCGAGATACGCGAACCATTCCGTGCCGGCATTTTCCCACCACGTCTGGCCGGGTGAGAATTGGGTGCCCCATTTGCCGAACGACATGCCGGGCTTGACGTTGGGCCACGGATTTTGCGCTGCCGCATGGAGCATGACGGAGTTGACGCCCTCGCTAAAGGCACGATCTCCTAATGGCTTGAGCGAGTGTGGATCATCCTGCCAGGCGGAAAGCGGCCAGCAGGTGAAGCCTTCTCCAAACACGAGGGGTTTGCCCAAGGTGTGCGCCGCCGAGGTGACGGGTCTGACGGAATTCCACCCCCAGTCGGGCCGGGTCCAGAATTCGGCGCAGAGCAGGCTTTGGCCGCCGCTAGCCGTGGCGGTGTCAAACGGGCCGCCGTAAGGTTGTGCCAAAAGGTTCATGCCCGGCGTGCGGCGCGCCAGCTCGTCCATGAAAAGGTAATAGTTGTCCGCGAAAAGATCGGCGATCGTCTGGTTCCAATCCCGCTGGAAGCGTTTCATGAGCGCCGCGTCGCCGAACGTTTTTTTCGCCAGCACGGGTAGCCACGGCAGCAAGTCGTAACCACAACGCTGCTTAAACTCGGCGGGCATCGCAGGTGTCCAATTCTGCGGACCGGCCTCGTAGCTATCAATTTCGATGCGGGTGAAAGTGGTGCCGGCGTTTTTCCCAGCGAGTCCTAGCAGCATGGTAGGGTAGCCCGCCCAATAACGCTCGACGGCAGCGCGGCTCATCTTGTCGCACTCCAGTCCCGCGCCCGATGGCGGGGCTTGGGCGGTGTTGGTCACGCCGTTTGTCGTGTGACCAAACCGAAGGATGGTCCATTGTCCCGCGGGCGCGTCCCAGTGGAGTTCACCCTTGGCGTCCATCTTCGCGGTGAGATCGATCACACTTTCCAACGGGGCCGCCGCTTGGTCGGGCACGGCGAGTACGGCGATGTCCCGGTAGTAATTCCACTTGGGATCGACCTTGGGCGTTTCGATCTTCAGCGAAACTTTTGCGGGGCCGGAAGCCTTTAGCTCCGTCCAAACCAGTTTCTGCATGGAATCCTCAGCCTTCACGTAGGGCGCGGCGCTGGACGACCAACCCGGGCAGTTGTGGGTGCCAAAGGTCAGGCCGAGGCGGGCGCACTCGTCCAGGGTGAAACGCATCAACTCGCGCCATTTTTCGTTGCCGAGCTGGACGCTCGGGTCGTCGGCCAGTGCCTGGTTGGGCCCGCCGATTTGGAAATTCTGCACGCCGCCCAAGCCGGCCTTCTTAAATGCTTCGAGGTCGGCGGTGATGCCTTCCTTGCTGACGACTCCGTTCAGCCACTGCCAAATGATCAGCGGCTTGGCGGGCTGAGGCGGATTGCGGAAACTCTCCGCCAACGAATCCTCGGCTTCCAATCGCCCCACAAGCGAAAGACTGGCGATCACGCCAATCGCCAAAAAGCCTGGATTTTTGGCGAGCGACGATGGACCCGTCAGCCGGATTGCGCGGAGTGAAATCAAGATGCGTGCAGTGAGAGTCTTCATCGTGGCGGACATGAGCCGGTGTCGGCTAGGAGGAAATGCTAGTGGGTCCTTGGGGCCATGCACAACGCCAGAAGCGTTTCAGAATTCCCTCTCCCGCAGAATCCTGCTCCCTGCGGCCACCGGTTGCTTGTATTTGCCGGGTGGCGGCAGCAACTTGCTGACCACGATCTAACGCGATTTTAGGGTGCTTCCATCACGGGCAGCCACCGCGCGAGTTGGCAATTTCCAAAACCAGGGCACTGCAAGGGGGCAGGTCGGGGAGAGCCAGTAGTCCGCCGACGGACTGTCCGATCCACGCGGAGTCAAGGCGATCGGTGAATTTCCAGTCCTGTTGGGATGACCGGCCAAGGAACTGCCACGCATCTTCGGGGATGGTGACGCGGGTGCCGCGCAATGTCTCCGAGCCGTGGAAATTAGCAATCACCAGGAAGGACTGTTGGCTCGCGGGATCGTGCCGCAGGAAGGCGTAAAGCCAGTGCCCGGATACCGTTTCATCGCCGATCCTGCCGAAGTGCACGTTCTGCTGATTGGCGTGATTGAGGCCGTAAAACTCGCCGTGGGTGAAGGCGGGTGACTGGGTCGAGTGGATGAGTTTGGCGTACCAAGCGCGCAGAGCCTTTTGCTCGCAGCTGAGCCGACCGCCGTCGTATTTGCCGGCATTGACCCATTTGGTGAATTCCGGCATCGACCAATAGTCGAAGATGGTCGTGCGCGCATTGTCGCCGCAAAAACCTTCGGCACCGGTGGCGGGCTCGCCGACTTCCTGGCCGTGATAGAGCATGACCGGCCCACGACCCATCGCGAAGAGCACCGCGCAAACCGGCTTGCCAACATTCATTCCCAACCCGCCCCATTCCTGAGGGCTGGCGAGCCTGACTTCGTCGTGATTTTCCGCGTAGCGCAGGGAATGGTGGAATCGTTCACCGGTGAATGTCTGCGAATCGAGGTCGTTGGCCCATTTCCCCGAATCATAGATGCCTTCGAGAATGTCGTAGCTCGGATCGTCATAGACGGCATCGAATCCGGCGGCGAGCAGCTCGTCGAGGACGTGGCCGTCGGTGACTTTGGCGGGGTCATTGTCGTAGGCTTCGGCTGAGAAGAAGACCCCGGGTTGGCGGCTGCGGGCGCGCACTACGGCCCAGCGCCAGAACTCGATAGGCACCAGATGGGCCATATCCGCCCGGAATCCATCGACCCCCATGCCCTGCCAATAGGCGAGGATTTCATCCATGGTGCGCCAGGTCTTGGGGACTTCGGATGGGTTGGCTAAGGGGCCAGGCAGATGGGCCGTGGATCGGTTCTGGGTGAAATCGTGACCGTAGTTGAGTTTCACGGTCTCGTACCAGTCGTGAATCGACGGCGCCCAAGTCACTGCATTGTTGCCGGTGACCCGGCCGAATTCGGTTTCGGGCGCGAACCGGCCATCGCATCCGGGCATGTTGGCCGTCGGGAGTTTGAGGGGAGACCCGCCCCCGGCATCGTCCGGCCGCAAGTAATAAAAATGATTCTCGCGGTGGAAAAATACCCTGCGGTCGTCGCCTTGGCCAAAGGAGAGTTCCGGCTTCACCTCGGAGGCGTAGGAGCGGGCGACGTGGTTCGGCACAAAGTCGATGATGACTTTGAAACCCTGCGCATGGCAGCGGTCTAATAACGAACGAAACTCCTCCAAGCGCCGATCGGGGTCTTCGGCATAGTCGGGGCAGACGTCGAAGTAGTCCTTGATGGCATAGGGGCTGCCGGCGATGCCTTTCAAGAGGTCAGCGTCGTCTGCGGGGCGGTTCGGGTAGGCGGTGCCACTGGCCTGCTCATGCACGCCTGTCAGCCAGAGATGGGTGAAACCCATCGCCTTGAGCGATGCCAGCGCAGCCGGATTGATGTCGTTGAATTTGCCGCAACCGTTTTCGGCGAGAGTGCCGTGGGGCTTGCGCGTTTCATTGGCATTGCCAAAGGTGCGAAGCATCAGTTGATAGATCACCGGGCGCGGCGGGCGAACAGACGGGGGGCACGATTTCACGGGCGCGATCTCACCACTACAGTCTAGGATTGCCAAGTCTCTTAGCGATTTGATCGCTCTTCGCGGATCACCGCGAGCGCATCATAGAGCGCGAAGAGGATGACCGCACAGGTCGCCACCGCACAGCCACCCCACCAGAAGAGCACGCGCCACGGGCTCTCCCAAATCCAGTCGTTGATGCCCCAGAGGCCGATGGCCAACATCGCGAGCGGCAGCAGTACCATGCGCCCCAGCCACTTCCGCCGTTCGGCGCGATCGTGGAGAATGGCGCGGGCGAGCGTGGTACTATCGTTCCAAGATCCGGGTTTCGGCGGAGGCATGATTCAATATGAAATTAGAGATTAGGGCATTCCGACCGGACAGATCGCGTTCAGGTACCATTCCCAAAGCCGCCACGCACCGAAGATCCAAGCCAGCGCCCCCATCGCCAAGAACGGCCCAAAAGGCAGCTGCTTGCCGAAGCCGATCCGACCGATCAAGGCCGCTAGGATGGCGAAGACTGACGAAGCGAACAGCGAAAACAACACGCCCGACCAGCCGAAGAACGCGCCGATCATGCCGAGCAAATGCACGTCACCCATGCCCATGGCCTCGCGCGGGATCACCGCATGAGTCGCGCTGCCTCCGAGCGACTGAATGTTCGCCAACTGATGGATCGTCCCGTCGGGCAGCTGGACGTCTTGTTCACGAATGACCAATGAGCCGCTGCCGACCGCTTCGCCGCTCACCTGGATCTCGGTCGCCTCCACGATCAATCGATCAGTCTTGCGCGAAAAAATATCCCACCACGGGATCTCCTCACCATCGATCACAAAACACATCGGATCTTGATCATTCGTCGGCTCCTTGAGCCACCAAGCGACGGGTTGGTCAAACTTTAGCGCCTTCTTGCCAAAGGCCATTTTTCCGAGCTCGACGATGGACCACAGGCCGACGAAACCAACAACCCAGCCGAGGCCGCCTTGTTTCAAGCCATCGAGCCAAGTCCCCGCTTCGCCCGCCATCACAGGCAGTTGCGGAAATGCAGCGGACGCGGCGAGGCCGAGCACACTGCCCGCCCATGTCATGGACGTGGGGATGATCAGGTGTTCGGCGTCGATAAAGGTCATTGCCACCAATAAACTCACCAGCCCCCAGAGAAAAAGAACGACGACCGGCGATTGCGCGGCGAACATCCACCAGACTGTTGCGAATAAAAGAGCGGTCAGCAATTCGACGCCGAAATAGCGGAATGCGATCGGCGACTGGCATTCCTTGCACTTCCCGCGCAGCCAGAGCCAGCTGATGAGCGGTAGATTCAGCCACACGGGGATGGATTTTTTGCACGACGGGCAGAACGAGCGCTTGGGATCGTTGACTGAAAGTCCCAGCGGCACGCGATGGATCACGACGTTGAGAAAGGAGCCAATGCAGGCACCAATCACGAATGCGGGTACGAGCCAGATCCAATGCTCGAACGGTGGGTATGGGTTTAACATCTGTAAGATAGCCCCATTCAAGCCACCCACGCAGGACTGCCAAGAAGAAAGGCAGAAGAATATCCAAGTCGCGCGCGACCGGCGTGAGATTTCCTAGGGGTTGCCAGATCGTCAACGGCATGCAAACTCAGCGGGTGGCCAGCTTCGATGATCAAAAGCGGATAATGAACCTCTCCCTTGTAGCGGCGATGGTTCTGCTGGTGGCCAAGGTCACCGCTGCAGTGACCACCGGATCTTCCGCCGTGTATTCCGACGCGGCGGAATCGGTGGTGCACTTGTTGGCGGTCGCCTTTGCCGCGTGGGCTCTGCGTTTGGCTCACAAACCGGCGGATGAGACTCATCACTTCGGCCACGACAAGGTGGCGTTTCTTTCCGGCGGCTTTGAAGGGGCCATGATCTCCGCCGCTGCCTTGCTGATTTTCTATGAAGCGGTCCGACAATTCGTCTTTGGCGTAAAGATCGACCACATCGGGTTTGGTGCGGTGGTTACGGCAATTGCCGCAGGGATGAATCTGATTCTCGGCCTCTCGCTGGTTCGCATCGGCAAGAGAAGCGCTTCGCCCTTGCTGCGCGCAAATGGCATGCACGTCTTGACCGACGTTTGGTCGAGTGTGGCCGTTCTGGTTGCGCTCGCATTAATCCACTGGACCCACTGGCTGTGGTGGGACCCGATCGCCGCTATTTTGGCGGCCCTGAACATTCTTCGCGTCGGCTTCCAGTTGATCCGCGAAAGTCTCAGCGGATTGCTCGATGAAACCGACCCGGTCGTGGAGCGCCAAATCTGCGAATTACTCGACCGCGAAGTGAAAGGCCGCGAACTCTCCTATCACAACTTTCGCCACCGCCACTCCGGCAGAACCCACTGGGTCGAGTTCCACTTGGTATTCAGCGACGAACTCACCGTCGGCCAAGCCCACGAAGCTGCCACGGAAATTGAGGCCAGCGTCGCCGCGTTGCTCCATCCAGATGGGCGAGTGATCTCACACCTCGAACCGAAATCCGCCGAACATCGCGAAGAGCGCTGGGAAGGCCGCTAAAATCAGCCGCCGATGTCGGTGCGCCCGGAAAGCTGCGCGCCTTCTTCCATCGAAAACACCTTGGAGCGGATGTCGCCGTTGACCTTCGACTTATCCTTCAGCTCGCAGCGTTGGGAAGTGATTTTCCCTTCCACCTGGCCGTAAACCTTCACTTCGCCGGCGCTCATGTCGCCTTTGATCACGGCATTTTCACCGATTGTCACGCGACCCTTGTCGGAAGTGATCTCACCTTCGATTTTACCGTCGATGATCATGTCGTTGGAGAAGCGGATGGAACCGATGATTTCGATTCCACTGGAAAGTACGTTGGTCGGATTAGCCATAACTGCGATAAAAAGAACAAAGCCGCGCCAGATTGGCAATGGCAAAGATAAATTCCACATCGGCAAGCCTCTGCCACTGGCCACAAAAGGATGAATTTCAATTTTTGCGGGTCGATCGGACATTTCCCGCTTGCCGGCCCGCGGCGGCTTTGTTTTGTTCCTTCTTGTCTCCGTGAGACGCCGCTGTAGCTCAGGGGTAGAGCAATTCATTCGTAATGAATAGGTCGTCGGTTCAATTCCGACCAGCGGCTCCATTTTTCCCCACAGGGGAGGGGATGTGAATCTGGAATCCCTCGAGGCTCGTTAGCTGGCGAGGTGAATTTCTCGCTCATTCCGGTGCTGCTTATCTAGCGTTTTCTAACACGGGCGTGTCGAGCATCCACTGGATGGCCATATCGAACTCGGAGAGGAACCGCTCACCCGCGCCATCCATGTCGTGGGGAACGCCGGGGATTTCCACGATCTTGTGAGGGGTGGCGGCATCGATCGACGCGACCCAATGCGTGTCATCCAAGGGATCGAGCTCGCCCGCAAACATGACCACGCGAACGCCGTGAAGTGCCGGCGCGAGGTCGGCGAGGGCGAAGGTATCTGGCCCCGTGGGTTCGAGACCGAGTAGATCGCTTTTGGAAATCCCGTAGCGACTGCGGTCGCCTGGCGCTGCGGGAAGCACGCCGACGAGATGCTTATCGCGATCCGGGCTGGCAGCGGCGGCGATCGACCACTCAGCCCCTGTGGACCAACCGGTGAACCAGACGGGGCAATCGGCAGGAAGATTTGCCCGCTTGCGAATGGCCGCGACCACCGCATTGAAGGCCTCGCTCAGCTGCGCTTGATTGAAGGTGCGCGTATCGGCGAATCGACGGCAATCGAACCCACCCACGGCATAGCCGACGGTCGAGGCATGCATGGCAACGGGTTCTTCCCATTGACCCGACCAGCCGCCATCGCCGGTGGCGACGACGAGGACTCCTTTGTGGAATTTCGCTGGGTAATAGGAGGTTTGAAAGGGTCCGGTGGAAAGTTGGAGCGGTAAGACCTCCGCCTTTTTACTGGTAAAGGCACGCGGCATCATGACGTGAAACATGAACCAGCCGATGGGGATGAGCAGCAGAATCTGAACAGCAAGCAGGGTGCGACGAAGAATCGCGCGGGTCAATGTGGTCATGTGGTTTTGGAAGTGGCTTCTCGCTCGGGATTCGTGCCATTGACCCGCCGTGAGCGAGTGGCAGATTTCCCGATGAGGGTGGTCACGTCAAGAATCGCCGCAGGCAGATCCCATGCTTTGGAAATCGCGAGGTAGCGGGGTTGCCACACGGGCTGGAATTTACACTTCCAAGCGCGCAGGCCGTTGAAGTTGTAAAAGGCCTCGCCCTTGTCGTAGATGAGCCCACCGATACGGCTCCACAGCGGCGCGAACTGGTACTCGGACAGCCCGGCAAGTGGAGCCATCCCGAGGTCAAACCAGCGGTAACCTTGTTCTTTGCCCCACAGCATCAGGCTCACGAACAGGCAATCCATCACCCCGTTCGGCGCATCGGGCGTATGGCGCATCAGGTCGGTGGAAAGTTCGTCTTTGCCATTACCGGGCCAGACGTTACCAAAGGCGATGACTTTGCCGCCGATGAGGATCACGGCGACAGGCAGGCGACAGAGGTATGTGTCGGTGAATCGGCCCAGTGAAAAGCCCTTTTCCTTAGCGCCATGGTGGGCGAGCCAAGCATCGGACACGGCGCGCAATTCTTCCAGGCGTTCAGCGACTTGGGCTGGTTGCCAGATTTCGAACGACCAGCCATCGCGATCCATCCGGTTCATGACCTTGCGGAATTTTTTGAGACCCGATGAGGCGAGGTCGAAGGTATCGAGCGGGACCATCGCCTCTTCGCCGAGCTTATAAATCCGCATGCCCATTTCCACGCACACGGGGATCATGGAAGCGCCAACTTGATAGAATGCCACGCGCATGCCTTCGTCGTTCGCCTGCTCCACAAAGCGCCAGTAGAGTCCCTCGAACTTCGTTTCATCGCCCACGGGGTCGGCCATGGCGACGCGGGTGCGCCCTTGGTCACCGTACATCAGAAAAGCGCTTTGTTCGTGGTTGAAGAGGAACTCCTTGTCGCCGACGAGCGCCAGCGCGCTGCTGCTACGCGACGTCTGGGCGACCATTTCGAGGATGCGATCCATCGGCAACTGCGGCTCGCGGGCGCGCGGCGGTGCCGGGCGGAAGTATTGAAGCAAGGCGACGAAGACGAGGATCAGCAAACTGCCCGCTATCCCGCGAAGCAGCCGCGCGGCATCGTTGTCGAACGAATATTGCCACCACAAATCATGTTCATAGGGCACTTCGCGAAACGAATAAAAACCAAACCAGATCACCAACCCGATGATCGATACAATCAATCCCCACCATTGCAGCGAGAACCGGCGCGTCCAGATCCCCGCGTGGCGATGGAACTGCGATTTGAACGGCAGCAGCGCGGCGAGAAAGATCAGGAGCATCGTCGATTCTTCCCAGTCGAATCCTTTCAATAGCGAAAAAACGACTCCGCCAGAAGCCATCACCACGGCGATCCACCATGCCGCACGCACCCGCCGCAGTAGCCCGCCGGAGACGATAATCATGACTGTGCCGGCGATGCTGGAAAGGAAGTGAGAGGCCTCGACAAAAGGCAGCGGCACAAAATCCTCCAGCGTGAGGCGGCGGTCGTCATTCATCGGCGTCGTGGCCGAAAGCATCAGCACAAAACCACCGACGAGCGCACTCATGGCCGCCAACCGCGGGGCGATGGCCGCCCAGGCTTTGCTCGTCGTGTCGACGGTGATTTTTGCCCAATGGCGCTTGGCCCAGATTTCCCGCGCACCCACCGCTGCCACGGCGAGGACAAAGGGAATGAGATAGTACGTCAGACGATAGGTCAGCAAGGCACCGACAATGATCGGCGAGGCCGCCATGCCGCCGGCAAACTTGGTGATGAAAAGTTCCATCACCCCGACACCACCCGGCACATGACTGGCAGCGCCCAAAGCCTGGCCGATGGCCGTGGCCGCCAAAAAGGCAGGGGTGGGTATTTCCGCAGGCAAAAAGACCCGCAGCGCCAACCCCGCAAACAACCAGTCGAAACCAGCAACCAGCATCGCCGCCAACAGAATCCGCCATGGCGGCAGGAATCGAATCGGTTTACCCCGAAAACCCTTCGCCGAAAGCACACAAATCGCGCCGCAGGAAACCAGCAACAGTAGCCCAATCCCTCGCCCCATCGCCACGGGCAACCAGCTTAGCTCCGGCGGAGCCCAGCACATCATCACCCCGGCGAGCAGCGCGTGTCCCAGCCAACCGGCGATCATCAAAAAACCGGTGATCTTCGCAATCTCCGCCCCACCGAGACCGTATTGGCCATAAAAGCGCATCCGGATCGTGCCACCGCCGAGGATGGTACCGCCGCCGTTCATGCTGAAAGAACCAGCAATCAGCGCGGTGCCAAGGACCTTGCCTGTGGGCAGATCCTGACGCAACCAACGCAGCGCCACCAAATCCAGCGATGCATTGCACAGCAAACTCGCCGCCGTCAGCAGCAGCGCGAAACCCACATGCCACAGACCGATCCGGCGCAACGCGTCATCCAGTTCGTCCAAATGAAAACCACCCCACTCTTTCCCCAGCAGCCACACCGCGAAGGCAAGTAGCGCCAGCCATACAAATGGCAAAACGGCTGAAACCAGCCGCTTCAAGCTTTCATGTTTAAAAGATAAATCCATCAATCTGCAAATGACCGCGCGCAGGTTTGAGCGGCATTTCATTCCCGCTCAACACCTTTTTTCATTCGAAGACCGACGCCTGGCAGCAAATTGGTTTAAAACTTACGAATTCGGCTTCGCCACCGGCAGCGCAATCGCCTCGCAGACTTGCCGCCAGCCCTTGAAATTCCACTTGTTCGGGAAACCGCTGCATTGATCTGGCTTCACCGGGTGGATTCGGCAGGCGTTGCCGTCGAGCATGATGCACTCGTGATTTTCCTTTTCGATCAACGAAAGCCCCTGACGGTCACTCCTCAGCCGCGTAAACTGATCGAGAAATTCGGGTTCGCTGAGACCGAGGAACTGGGCGATCGGCGCGATCTCGTCCTCTTCCAGTCGCACGTCGCCCGGCCACTTGCAGCAGGCCGTGCAGCGCTGGCAGACGTAATAAACATCAGGCTCGAGTACGACCTCGCGGTTTCCCGGGCTGCCGTGGTTTGCGGAAAATTCAGCCATCCACGTTCAGTTGTCGAGGTGCTGGTAATAATAATTCACGCGCCGCAAGAACGTCTGCCACTTCGCCCCGGGGCGGCCGTGGTCCATCAGGAAATGCGGGCAGTTCTTGTTGGGCGGCGTTTTCCCCCGGCGCGGCCAGTGGTAATGCGGCACCACGTTTTTCAGAGGAATGCCATTTCGTTTCATCAACACTGCGGTCAGTTTGGCGGTGCGATCCACCGTGGCTGCCAGATTGCAGCCGCGGTTTTCGCACATCTCGATGCCGATTGATAGGCGGTTCCCCGGTCCATCAAAGTCCGCGTGTTCGCCTTGTTCGTTGGTCGGCATGTGCTGGATCGCCACGCCTTGATCCACCGTGAAGTGCCAGATCAAAAAGCCGATGCGATTGCCATGGGGGCGCTTGGCCGAGCGCAGCGCTCCATTCTTGAGCGCAAGTGAATGCTGCTTCGCACCGGCCGTGAAATTTTGCGTGCTGTGGATGGTAATGTAGCGCGGCACCATCGGCCGCACCACCTTGCGGCCTTGCGACCCTTTTTTGACCATATCGACCTTCACATTCACCTGTCGCAGCATCGACGAGCAGGATCGGCCGCCGACGTAATTCGGTGCCGACTGAAAGGGCCGGAAAGACTCCGGCGAAGAACGGCCTCTGCCACCACCCAACGGACCGATCGGGCTGCACTGGGTGCAACCCAAAATCAATATCCCCAAAAAAACTAGCCAACGCAGCGCATTCACAGACATGGAAATACCATGTCCCAATTGCTTCGGAAATCTAAAATTCACAGGGTTAGAACAAAGCACTTCGAGCCGGCCTACCAATCAAGAATTGGCCGGGATTTGATCGGGGGCAATTCAAGTGGGCTCGCGCAATCGGGACGGAAACAAGAGGCCAAGGGGCAAAAAATCCCAGCACCCGGGAGGGGCTGGGATTCAGACGGAGGCGATGTTTACTTGGCGGCCTCTGGCTTTTTGGCGAAAGCGGCGCACCATCCGCCGGCCAGCACCAGTTTGCCACCAAAGGCGGCGCATGGGCCGTTGGCCTCGCCGGCCTTGCCTTGGTAGAGCGCGCATCCGGAGCATTTCTGGTCGGCCTTGTGCTGGGCGTATTTGGCTGCATCGACTTTGGCGCTGTCTTCCTTGTAGCCGAGGGCGGTGGCCATCGGATCGGATTCTTCGAGTTTAACCGGGGCCGGCGTCTGGCCGAGGAGTTTGCTGCACAAGAGGGCAGGGGTGGCGGCGGTGACGACCAGTTGGGCGAGGAAATTGCGACGGGTGTTCATTTTGATGGATAGTCGATGCTTGTTTATCGGACTGCGCGAGAAAGTTATGAAACCACCGCAGAAGTTTCACGGCTTATTTTGCCAATCCGTGAGCATTTTTGGCGGTTGGGGTCGGTTCACCGCGTCGTGGGCGGATTTTTTGTGAAGAGGTCCTGGTTTTCTGGATTTTGTATTCGACAGGTTGTCACTCTGGGGTTGTCACTATTCGTGTAGGCACGCAGTCAGGTTGTGCCCACTGTTAAGAACGCTGTAAGACTTTAAAATTAGGATGAATCGCAACGTTCAGTTCCCTCCGACTCCGTGGACGCTCTTGCGAGAGGCCATCGGCAGCGAGTCGGGCTCCGACCGTTCTGCGGCGATCAATTACCTCTGCAGTCATTACTGGTATCCGCTTTATGCGTTTGCGCGCTGGAAGGGTATGAAGCATCAGGACGCGCAAGACCAGACCCAGATTTTTCTCTCACGCCTCATTCAGCGGAACTCGCTGGAAAATGCGGACGCTGACCGAGGTCGCCTGCGCACCTATCTTCTCGGCGCTTTTCAAAACCAGTGGATCAACCAGTGGCAGCACGACCGCGCCGAGCGGCGGGGTGGCAGCGCCGAGGCGATTTCGCTGGAAATGATCGATGCCGAAAAACGCTTTGAGCTCGAACGCGACGATTCGTCGCTCAATCCTGAAAACGAGTTCGACCGCGCTTGGGCGCTCGCTCTGATAGACGCCTGCCTCGCAGACATGGCTGCCGGGCATCAGCGGGATGGCGATGCCACCGTGTTCCGGGTACTCCGGCCATTCCTTAATCCGCTGTCAGTCGCAGATGCCTGCATGGCCACGGCCGCCCGTGAGCTTGGGCTGACGGATTTTGCGTTAAGGCAGCGCATCTTCCGCTTGCGGGCAAAATTTTCCAAGCACCTGCGCGATCAGGTGGCCGGGTCGCTTGTCGATCCCACCCCGGAAGCCGTCGAGGAGGAAATGCAAAGTCTCCGCCACGCCCTCGAACGGCTTTAATCCACCGGCACCGCCATGTCACACGATCTCCCGCCTCCCGAACTGGCCCGTCCCGAAGAAGCCTCCGCGCTTTTTGCGATGGCGATGGACACGGCCGGCGAACATCCCGGCGATGTGATCGGGCCATACACCTTGGTGGAGGCCATCGGCGACGGTGGGTTCGGCCGTGTCTGGCTGGCCGCCCAAGCCGAGCCCGTCCGCCGTCAAGTGGCCCTCAAAATTCTCAAGCCTGGAATGGATACTGACGAGGTGATGAGCCGTTTCCGCGAGGAATGGAGGTTGCTCGCGCTCATGGATCACCCCGGCATCGCGCACGTGTTCGATGCGGGGATCACGCCCACCGGTCGCCCGTATTTCACCATGGAGCTCGTCCATGGCCTGCCGATCACCGCCTACTGCGATGAGCACGACCTCTCTCTGGATGATCGACTGCGGCTTCTCATCAAAGTCTGCCACGCGGTCCAGCACGCCCACCAAAAAGGGCTCATCCACCGCGACCTCAAGCCCTCCAACATTCTCGTTGTTGAGGAAGACGGCGCCGCTTCGCCGCGGATTATCGATTTCGGGGTCGCCCGCGCCCTCGATCCGTCAGCGGGTGAACGCAGCTTTGTCACCCGTCTCCACCAGATCATCGGCACTCCCGGCTACATGAGCCCCGAACAGGCGGAGCGCGGCGGCGATGACCTCGACACCCGCACCGACATTTACAGCCTCGGTGTGGTGCTCTATGAAATGCTCACGGGCGCGCTGCCTTTTGAAAGCGAAGAACTCGCCCGCTTCGCTCTCGAGGCCGTGTTGCGTCAAGTTCGCGAGGCGACGCCGCTGCGACCGTCGCGCCGCATCACCACGCTCGACTCGGATCGCGCCACTTCAGTCGCCCGCCACCGTGGTCTCCCGCCCGATCGCTTGCGTGCCGTTCTACTCGGCGATCTCGACTGGATCGCGCTCAAGTGCCTCGAAAAGGAACGTCAGCGGCGCTACGACTCGGTCGGTGCACTGGCCGATGATCTCCGACTCCACTTGGAAAATCGCCCGGTGGCCGCCCGTCCGCCGGACCGCGCCTACCTGCTGGGTTGTGCCATCCGCCGCAACCGTCTCGCGTTTTCGCTTGGATCCGTGACTCTGGCCGCGCTGCTGTCGGGCATTTGTTTTTCCACCGTCTTTTTTCTGCGGGAAAGAAGTGCTCGCATCCAGTCCGAGACCCTGCGGCACCAAGCGGAAACGGCCCGCGGCTCTGCCGAGGATATCATCACCTGGGCCCTTGGCGACTTGCGCAAAAAGCTCAGTCCTCTCGGGAAATTGGGCTTGCTCAGCGACATTGCGGCCACCGCCGACACCTATTATCAGAACCTGCCACCGAGCGAGCGAAACACCGCTTCCGAAACCCGGCGCGCGCGCGTTTTCCTGCTGCGCGGCGACGTGCACTATCAGCGCAACGAACTTCCCAAGGCCATCGATCTCTACCGCGAGGGTATCGCGATTCTCGAACGTGTCGCCGCCACCAATCCAGCTGATGACGATGCGCGCAAGTGGCACGGCGTTCTTGTGTCACGCTTGGGTGATGCCTTGTTGGGTCATGGGAAATTCGCCGAGGCACTGGCCATGCGCCAGCGTCATCTTGAGATCGTCCGGGCGGTCGTTGCCGCGACACCGGATGATGCCCAAGCCCAGCATGAGCTATGTATTTCCCTGAGCAAACTCGCAGAGAGTCTGGATCGCGAAAAACAGGTCGCCGCGTCCCGTGCCACCCTGGAAGAAGCCATCGCGCTGAGCCGCGAAAAGAGCCCGGGTCATCTGCCGTTTGCTTTGCAGATCCGCGGCAACTGGGAAATGCGCGCGCACAACTATCAAGCCGCCGCCGACGCCTTTCGCGAGGCAGTCGCCTGTTTTTCCAAAGCTGCGGAAGATGCGCCAGACAACGTCAAGGAACTCCGCTACGGCGTGCAATGTCGCATCAGTCTCGCCGACTGTTTGAAGTACTTGGAACGAGACGACGAGGCCCGCAAGGAACTCACCGCCGCCCGCGAACTTTGTGAGCGTTTCGCTCGCATCGACCCGACCAATAGCGACGTGCTCGGTGACCTCGGCAGCCTGCGGATGGTCAGCGGAGCTCTCCATTTCAGGCAAGGGAATGAATCCGCTGCTCTCGAAGACTTTCGCGAAACCCTGCACATCTTTGGCGGTCTTTCGCGCAAGGATCCCTCGCTCATCTTTTGGCATCAGAGCTTTAGCCGGCTCATCGTCGACACCAAGCCCATGATCTCCAAGCCCGGTGCCTCATTTGCCGTCAGGCTACTGGTGGCAGACATTCACATGACCAATGCCGAGTGCCGCGCGGCGGGCGGGGACCCGAAGGCGGCCCGCTCCGAATTGACCCTTGTCCGCCAGCTGAGCGATGGTCTTGTCAAAGAGGCACCCGTCGATCCAGTCCTCGCGGAGATTATCCGTCGGGCGGATGCCCTGCACCCGGCACCGTGAAATTGCCGCAGAGCTGAGCGCCTGCCGGCGGCACGAGCCATTTCTCGCGCACCCTGACCCGGCCAGCGCCAGTTCCGAAACACCCGTTGAACACGGAAAGATTTTTTTCGAGCAAACTTTCAAAAAAATCAGTTTTCGCGTCACGCCACGCCCGGAAAGCGGTAAGGAAGTGTGAATGATCATGATCCACCATTCGCGCCACCTTGGCGAGCCGATGCTGACAGCGCTTGGACCGCGTGGAGTCGGCACGGTG
>CAJXYV010000004.1 GCA_913063525.1 uncultured Verrucomicrobiota bacterium | reverse complement strand
TGGAAAGAGAAAGCAAGCCGACGGCAATAACCGTCAGTAAAATCATCAGCGAAAGGGTGACGATCAAGGCGAATCCTCGAGGATAGGCACGCTGAGAAGGCGGCACGAGAAGTGAGCGAGAAGCCATGAATTTTTTAGGGTTTGACTCGATGGATTCGGCGGGAGCCTACAAACGTTTTTATAAACGTGTTATGATTTCCCGTAAATAACCCAATCGGGTGGTCTTTACGAACACTCCCAGCGGTTCGTCTCAAGCGGCTGAATTGAGACGCTGAGTTTGACGAACCCGCAACAAAAAACTGCAGTCCCTAAGATTTCAACAACTTTCAGGCTTTCAGTATGCCCGTGTTGCCTCGCACGGTTAGTGCCTTGGCTAATGTCGGTCGCGGTGCAACCGTCGCGGCTCATCTTTGTGGCGGTGCGTGACCGTCCTGCGGGTCTTTTTTTCTTACAAATCAAGGCCATAGCAGATTCCAGTCCGAAACACCGCGCCCGACCGCACAAGCCTTGCCATCGGCCGCACGAGTCTTGCGGTCGGGTTCACGAGTCTTGCGGTGGAGTTCACGAGTCCTGCGGTCGAGTTCACAAGTCTTGCGGTCGGGTTCACGAGTCTTGCGGTCGGGTCCACGAGTCTTGCGGTCGGGTCCACGAGTCTTGCGGTCGAGTTCACAAGCCTTGCGGTCGAACTCACGAGTCTTGCGGTCGAACTCACGAGTCTTGCGGTCGAGCTCACAAGTCTTGCGGTCGAGCTCACGAGTCTTGCGGTCGACTTCACGAACCTTGCGGTCGACTTCACGAGTCTTGCGGTCGACTGCACGAACCTTGCGGTGGACCGCACAAGTCCTGCCATCGCCCGCCGAAGCCCTCTATGAGAGGCGATATCAACGCTGATCCAAGGAGATTCATGAAAAAATCCATCATCTAACAGAGCGATTCATCTCAGCTTTATCGATTATCCCCCAAGGTCCTTCACTAGCCTCGCCACCTCCGGCCGCCGCTCCACCACCTTCCGGTTCCACCAAGGCTGCAGCGTGCGCCGGTATCCCTCCGGCCCATCGGAGCCCGGGCAGCGCCTGCGCCCGGGCCTGTTGAACATCGAACGACGAGGGGAATTTGCCGGTTGTCTCTGGGCGCATCACCAGCAGTTCAAGCCTCGCAGGACTACACTTCCTTGCGGATGGCGTCGCCCTTTTCCCGGTCCGCGCGCATGAATTTATAGTCGAGTTGGAGATTCATCCACATGCCGGGGGTGATGCCGAAGAAGGCGCTCAGGCGAAGGTCGGTTTCGGGTGTGCAGCGGCGCTTGCCCTGTTTCATCTGGGTGAGGTGGTGCGCGGGAATCCCGCAACGGCGGGCGATCTCCGCTTGGGACAAGTTCGACTCTTCTAGCGTTTCGCAGAGGGTTTCGGCGAAAAAGTTGAGCAGCGGGATGAGTTGCGGTTTTTTCTTCATGAAGGTGGATCAGTGAGAGTCGGTGATTTGAACGTCGGCGTGTGCGACCTGTTGCTGCGTCTGGCGGGGGGAATCACCCGAAATCGGATCATCTGGAACATGGAATTGTAAGCCGAGAGGTTAGAGTAGGCTTTTTTGGGGAGAAATCTCACCAAATTTGAATTTTTTTGAATGCTGGATAATTTTGTAAATGAGATAGTTATGGTGGTTGGTGCGATGATTATCCGATAATTATAGAGCACTCCGTTTGACCGCTTAGCCGGATTTTTGTTAGCTTCCCCTTGTCGTGCAAAACGTGCGACCGGATAGGAACGCGAACCACAGGTCGATGGCCAAGTGCCCTATCGTGAAACAACCAAAATAGAACCCCAATGAATTATGCCAATTAGCATGAAGTCCGTAAAGGACAAGATTGAGTTGTATCGCACCGCATGGCGCGATGGAGCTGTTGAAGCATCGTTTGCCGGGATGACGTTGAGTCAGTTTGAGGTCGCGACGAGCGTGCCCTTGGACTTGCGAAGCGAAATCGCGGAGTTGGAGCTGGAGTTGAAGCGGAAAAAAGCCGAAATGGCTGACGCCGATTTGACTGCACTGGAATTGCTGAAACTGGTGGTGAACTCCGTAAGGGGTACCGCAGGATTCGGCGATAACAGCCCGCTCTACGCAAACCTCGGATACGTGAGGTTGCAGGATCGGAAGAGCGGAAAGACGAATAAAAGTCCGAAGCCAGCCGTGCCAGCAACAGCTGCGTAATCTGTAAAGCCTCGACAGCAGCAGATGACGCAGTGTTGCACTGCACAGTAAGAAGGGTCGTCGGTTCCGAATGGGGCCGGCGGCCTTTCGATTTGATCGAAGTGAAAAATGGAGGGGTTGGAAAGAGAAAAGTGGTTGATGCTTTCATTTGGCCTTCCCGTTTCCTCTTGCGTGGGGCAGGGGGCGGGGCTACTGCCGTGGGCATGAAAAGCCGCGTCGCCTGTCTGCTCGCCAGCGTTGTGATGTTCTCCGCTTGCGAGGAGAAAAAGGAGGTCGTCGTGACGGAGACCCGTGCGCTGACGACCAAGGACGAGGCGCCGAAGCTCTTTGCGACTTCTGACGAGCGGTTCCGCGACGCCAAGCCGAGCCCGGTGAAGGGCGAGGTGCCGCAAGGCTGGCTGGTGCTGCCGCCGTCTCAGTTTCGCTTGCTGAACTACCGTTTTGGCGAGAGCGGGATGGGCGAGGTTTGGGTCTCGTTGGCGTCGGGCACGGTGCTGGACAACGCAAACCGCTGGTTGCGCCAGTTCGGCGCGGAGCCGTTGGACGCTGCGGCGTTGGCGAAACTGCCCACGGTGCCGATCGCCGATACCACGGGTGTGTGGGTCACGGCGGCGGGCGATTACGCGGGTGGCATGGGTGCGCCGCCGAAGCCGGGATTTGGTCTGGCCGGGGTGGTCGCTACGGTGAAAGGACAGATTCTGACCGTGAAAATGATCGGCCCCAAGGCCGAGGTGGAAGCGGCCAAGCCGGTGCTGGAAGGTTTCGCCAAGAGTCTGCACTTGGTTGATTGATTTATCGTTAGACTGTCGTATTTCGAACTGCTCATTGGATCATGGAAGTTTCTCCCAAATCACCCGCATCGCCGAAGGCAAGGTCTCTATCCGGCAAGGTTTTCGACGTGTTGTCGGGCTTCGGCCTGGCCACGGTCACCCTGTTATTGCTGGGGCTGCTGACCTGGTTTGCGACGTTGGAGCAGATCGACAACGGTCTCTATCAGACGCTGACCAAGTACTTCTCGTGGAAGTCGGCGTTCCTGCTGCCTGAGATCAACGGCAAGGTGGTGCCGTTGCCATTGCCGGGCGGCTACTGGGTGTGCGCGGTGCTGTTAGTCAACCTCATCCTCGGCGGCGTCATCCGGATGCGCAAAGGCTGGGGTCATGCCGGGAATCTGATTTCCCACTGCGGGATCATTCTGATGCTGATCGGCGGCGGGGTGGCCCATCACTTTTCCGAGCGCGGCAATATGGCGGTGGGCCAAGGGGCGTCGAGCAATGTGGCGGAGGACTACTTTGAATATGTGGTCGAGGTGGCCGAGATCAAAGAGGGCAAGCCGCAAAACGTTCACGTCATCCGCGGCAAGGAGATCGAAGATCTCGAGGGCGGGAAACTCCGCACCTACCGCCTGCCGGACCTGCCGTTTGATCTCCAGCTAACGGGTTATCTGAACAACGCGGTGCCGGTCTCGGCCAACGAGCGCGCGCCCGACCGCCAGCAGTTAGTCGCCGATGGCTACTTTCTGATGGAGAAGCCTAAGGAGGAAAAAGCCGAGGAGGCCGAGAAATTCTCCGCGGCGTGTTACGCCCGCGTGCTGAACCGCGACGGCACGAAGTCCGCGCCGTTCATCCTGGCCGGTGCGAGTTTCCATCCATTCACTTACCGCCAAGGCGACCGCGTGTTCATCGTCGACATGCACAAGCGGCTATGGGTGATGCCGTTCACCTTGAAGCTCGATCAGTTCACGGCAGCCTTCCACCCCGGCACGATGCGGCCTTCGAAGTTTGTCAGCAAGGTGACCCGCGTTGAAAATGGCGGCGAAGCGAAGGTCACCATCCAGATGAACGAGCCGATGCGCTACGAAGGTTTCACCTTCTATCAGGCCAGCTACGGCCCGCCCGGCGCGGCACCCGGCGACAAGATGTACTCGGTTTTCGAAGTCGTTAAAAACCCCGCCGACAAGTGGCCGGAGTACAGTCTGTGGATCGTCGCCGCAGGCATGGCCATCACTTTCCTGATCAAACTCGGTTCTTTCCTCGCCGCTGGCTCACGCAAAAAACGTCATGTCTAACTCCTCTTCCAAGATCGGCCGCTGGATCGCCGCGGGCCTGGCCATGGCCGTGCTGATTTCCGTTTTCTACAACCTCGTCATCGACAATATGCCGAAGGGCGAGGTCCGCCAAGTCGCCGACTACACGCCGTGGTCTGCGGCAACCCTAGCGGTGGCGGAGACGCTGCCGCTCCAGAACGGCGGGCGGATCAAGCCGCTGTCGACGTTTGCGGGATTCTCGATGTTGGGCCTGCACGGCGCGCGTTCGATGGAGATCAAGGACAGCCGTGGCCAGACGCTGAAAATCAAACCGACGGCGTGGCTGATGGACTCGTTGTTTCGCCCGCAGTTGGCGATCCAGCTGCCGACCTTCCGCATCGACAACTCCGCGGTGCTCGAAGCCATCGGTGTGAAAGCGCGGGGCAAGCGCGATCGTTACAGTTATAACGACATCGAGCCGGGTCGTGAAAAACTCGTCGAACTCGCCAAGACTTACGAGGCGATCGACAAGGCCAAGCGCGATCCGGTGCAGACTCAGGTCATCGACCTTGCTTACAATCTTCGCAACTACGAGAGCCTGCTCGGCTACTTTGGCTTTGCCCGCTTCGGGGTGACGCTGAAAGGCTCGGGCAAGGACGGTGCTCCCGACCAACACGCCGAGATCAGCGCGGTGATGATGACCGCACCGCAGATTCGCGAACAGATCGCCCAGTCGCGGGGACAGGGCAAGGGGATCGAACCGCACTTGCAGAGCATGCTGGAGCAGGTTTTTGATGCCGCCAACTTTGCCAAGTTCGGACTCTTCATCCTGCCGCCCGCCGACCCGAAAACTCTAACATGGCTTAGCGCGGGCGACGCCATCGCCAACGCGATAAGCGACCCGAAAAAGGATCCACAGCTCGGCATCGCCGACGTCAAGGCGCTCGAAATCCTCGCCCGCTCGGTCGATGACGAGACGGCGTTTCGCCAACAACTCAGCTCGCTGCGCGACAGTCTGGCCAAACGCGCCGAGGTCCGCGGCGAGTACCGCCACATCCAAATGGAGGCGGACTACTATCAGAAGAACTGGTTCCTCAACGCGCTGGTTTGTTTCATCCTCGGCACCGTCACCGCACTCGCCATGTGGACGTTTGGCAAGGGCAAGGCGGGCCGCTTGTTGTCGTGGTTGACCCTCGCCTCGACGGCCACCGGTCTGGGGATTTGCGTTTATGCCATTGTGAACCGCTGCATCATCATGCAGCGCCCGCCCGTGGGGAATCTGTACGACACGATCATTTTCATCGCCGCCACCGTGGTTCTGATCTCGCTGGTCATCGAGTGGATGACGCGCCGTCGCTTTGCCCTCGGCATCGCGCCGATTCTGGGAACCTTGCTGATCATTCTCGCTCGCCGCTTTGAACTCGGCGATGCCAAGGACAACATGGATCCGCTCGTCGCGGTGTTGAACTCGAACTACTGGCTGACCATTCACGTGCTGACCATCACCCTTGGCTATGCCGCCGGTTTGCTCAGCGCGTTTCTCGCCTTCATCTATCTGCTCATGCGCGGGCTGCGGCTCGACAACGGCGACCGCGAGATCCGCCGCTCGCTGACTCGCGCGGTTTACGGCACGATTTGTCTGACGCTGTTTCTCGCGCTGGTCGGCACGGTGTTAGGCGGCATCTGGGCGAACGATTCTTGGGGCCGCTTCTGGGGCTGGGATCCCAAAGAAAACGGCGCGCTGCTGATCGTGCTGTGGACACTGGCCATCCTCCATGCCCGTCTCGGCGGCTACATCCGGGATTGGGGGCTACACTTTGCGGCGGTCTTTACCGGTGCAGTGGTCACCTTCTCGTGGTGGCACGTCAATTTCCTCGGTGTCGGCCTGCACAACTACGGCTTCACCGCGGGCAAGGGCACGATCTGGCTGTTCTACATCGTGATTGCCGCGATCCTTGTTTTCGGAGTCGTCGCCCGCGCGATCGAGCAAAACGGCAAGGGCCGCGCCGCGAAGTAGTGAAATTGCTCCTTAGAAGAGCGAGTGAGCAGCCACTTACGGAAGTGTTTCTGCGGGATGGCGGAACGGGAGGGATTCGAACCCTCGGTAGTGTTACCACTACGTTCCCTTAGCAAGGGAGTGCTTTCGACCACTCAGCCACCGTTCCGTGAATCAGGTCGAGAGGGTTGAACCATAGCCAGAGAGCGACGTCAACTCTTGGGTGGTGGAATTCTCGAGGAAATTGAAAATTATTCGGGAATAGGTCTTATGGGGCCTATTCGGAAACTGCCGCTGGTTCTGGAACTGCAGCCGGTTCGGAAACTGCAGCCTCTGGTTCGGTGGTTGTTTCAGCTGGTTCGGTAGCTGCTTCTTCAGGCTTGGCCGCGGCTTCCGCTTTTGGCTTTTTGGATTTCTTTTTCTTTTTGGCTTTTTTCGGCTCGGTGCTGGGTTCGGCAGCGGCGGCATCGCGGGCTTCTTGCACGGCGAGGGTGTCGTCGGTGTAGAGCAGGATGTGGCCTTGGTTGAGCAACCAGAAAAGGTCGACGGCGTATTCGGCGGGCGGGGCGGTGCTGCCTTCAGGCAGGACGGACTTCCAGAGGCCTTCGAGTTTGGCGGGTTTGTTGTCGCGAATCCAAGCGACCATCGCGGCGGGGCGCTCGGCGAGCACGGCGTTGGCGGGCAACGGATGCGGGCGGGCGGGGCCGGTGTGGAGTTTGCCTTGGCGCTTGAAGACGGGCAGGTGCTCGATTTCGACGGCGCGGCAGACGGCGGGGATGAGGATGGCGGGGTGATTGCGGGCGTGGCTGCCGGCGATCTTCAGCGAGGTGAGCAGCGACGGCGAAAGATTCTTGGCGGAGATGGCGCCGGAGACGTCGGCCACGCGGACTTCTTCGAAGGCTTTGTCGAAACACTTGCTGCCGAAGGCGCGCTCGGCCTCGGCGCGATCGTCGATCCAAGCGTCTTCAGTTTCTTCGCCTTTGATGCGCCAGCGGGTTTTCTTTTTGGTGGTTTCCAGCCAGGCGTTGACCGCTTCTTCGCCGCGTTCGGTGCGGACTTTGGCGGCGTAGAGTTCGAAGGGCATCTTGGCGAAACGCTCGCGGTGGAGGCGGCGGAGATTCGTTTGATACGAGTGGAAATTCACGGGGCCCAACCATTCGCCAGAGATGCCGCAGCGGGCGATGGCTTGGAAGTTGCCGGTCGGCGGTTCGACCTCGATGGTTTCTTCTTCGATCAGGTCGTTGCGCAGCTCGGAGTTCCAAAGGTGGCGGATCGCTTCTTCGCGGGTGAGGAAAACGGATTCTTCGAGCTTGCCGCGGATGAGCGGGGCGTGGGGCTCGGGGGCTTCGAAAACGGCACGCAGTCGCGCTTTTTCGGCGAGCAGGATCTTGGCGACATCGAACAAGGGATAGACGCGGGCGACTTGGTGAATTTCCTTGCCGATGAGGTGGACGGCCTGCTGGTCGGGGGCAATGGTGACGCGCACGCCAGCGGCTGGCGGAGCATCCTCCTGCACGGGTGGGCCGCTGCGGCGATCTTCAAACTTGCGGCCACGGTCTTGGAAAGGGCGGCGTTCTCCTCCCTCGCGATCGCGCGATCCTGCACCACCTCGGGGACCGCGGTCGTCGCGGCGCGGTGGACGATCATCGCCACCGGCAAAGGTTTTGGGTTTGCGCTCAGCCTTGTCACCGCCGGCACGTGCCCAGGCGGGTCCGAGGGCAAAACTGGACAAGAGGCTGTTCAATGGGTCGTTTTCAGAATCGCTCACGCGCGAACTCTATGAAGGGAATCTGAAAATGACAAACTCCGCTTGCATCAAAATGTCAGTGAGTTTCAAGCGGTCAAAATCGCGAGAATCCGCTGGGTGGCTCCGGCGTGATGGGCGAGTAAGGCCGAGGCGTGTTCGACCAGGGCTTGGGATTCCCGCGGGTCGAGCGCGGTGAGAATAGCGCGCGCGAGTTCTTCGTGATTCCCCGCGCAAAGGCATCCGCCAGCAGCGATGAGGCGGCTGGCGAGCGGCTGGAAGTTTTCCATGTGCGGGCCGCAGATGACGGGTTTGCCTGCAAGAATCGCTTCGCAGGGATTTTGTCCGCCTTGGGAAAGGAAGCTTTTGCCGATGATCACCGCGTCGGCGTGGGCGGTCCAGTCGCGGAGTTCGCCGGTGGTGTCGATGACGAGACAGGCGACTTCGGGTCGCTGCGGCGGGGTGAAGTTCGAGCGCAGGACGACCTCGAAGCCGGCGTTTTCGAGCTCGGCTTTCACTTCTGCGCGCCGCTCGGCGTGGCGCGGGACGATGATGGCGAGCGCGGCGGGATCGGCTTGGCGGATGGCGCTTGCAATCCATGCCTCCTCACCGGCGTGGGTGCTGGCCGCCAGAACGAGGCGGCGATATTGACCAAAAGCGTCGAGCATCGCTTGAAACTCCGGATGCAGCGCGGGGGCACCACCGCTGCCGGGATCGAACTTCAGGCTGCCGGTGTCGTGGATTTTATCGCGGGGGATTCCCAGCGTTTGCCAGATCGCGGTGTCGGCCTCGTCTTGGACGGCGACAGCGTCTATCAAGCGATAGATCGGCCGCAGCCAGGCGGCGAAGCGGGTGAAGCGGCGGGCGGATCGCGGCGACATGCGGGCGTTGACGAGGCGGACGGGGATGCCCCGCGCGCGGCTGGCGAGTAGGAGGTGGGGCCAGACTTCGGCCTCGATCAGGACGATTTGCGAAGGCTCAAAGCGGTTGAGGTAGCGGCGGACCATCCATGGGAAGTCGAGTGGGGAGTAAGTCACGCGCAGTCCGGCGAGGTTTGCTGCAGTGGCCACGGCATGGCCGGTGGCGGTGCCGGTTGCCAGCACAAATCGGCGTTCCGGCTCGCTGTCTGACCACTGACGAATGAGCTTCAGGGCGAGGAAAACTTCGCCGACACTCACGGCATGGACGTGCACCGCAGCGCAGGGTTCATCCTCCACGGGGATGGAGTAAATGGCCGCGCGTTCACCCAGGTGGGTGCCAAATCCGCCGCGGCGCAGCATTTTCACCACCCAGCCGGGAAACGCTGCGATAAAAAGCAGCGGCAGCAGCAGTCGGTAAATGCTCAGGGCGGTGAATAATCGCATCGCGGGCGAGAATAGAGGGCGATCTCGGGGTCGTAAAGGCGGATGGCGCGTGGCAGTCCAAGCCTACTTTTGGGCTTCGTAAATCAGGATGGTGCTGTTGCCGTACTCACGGCGGGCGACGAGTGTGAAGTCTTCCGAGACGGGGGAGCTCAGGTGAGAAGAGACCTCGACGATCAACCATCCGCCCGTGGCAAGTCGAGGCGGGAGCAGGCCGCTTTTGAGAAGATCGGTGACGTGGTCGGTGTCGCCGTAGTATTTCCAATAGGGTGGATCGATGAAGATGAGATCGTAGCTGGCGGCATCGCGCTTGAGGAAGGGCACGACCTCCGCTTTGACGGGATGGCCACCATCGAGTTTAGCCTTTTTCAGGTTCTCGCTGATGACATTGATCGCCTGCCGGCTTTCATCGACGAAACTGCAAAACGAGGCACCGCGGCTGAGAGCCTCGAGCCCGAGGGCACCGGAGCCGGCGAAGAGATCGAGCACCCGCGCGTTTTCCACGCGCTCGCCGAGGATGGAGAAAACCGCTTGGCGGACAAAGTCGGTGGTGGGTCGAGCGACGGCCGAAGGAACCTTGATAGCGATGCGACCGGCTTTTCCGGCAATGATTCTCATGGAGATTTGGAGTGATGCAAGATCACCGCCCAGACGCTACTTCTTCGAGGGCGGCTTGGGGGCTGGTGCGGTTTCTTTGGCAGGCGCGACTTTGCCGAGTGGGAAACGCACGACCAGGCTTTTATCGAGCAGGCGGGTGCCTTCGGACGACAGCTCCTGCGCCCGATAGACGATGATGCCGTACCTTTTGTCGGCGAGGCGGCCGAGGGCGAAGTTCTCCTTGGTTTTGCCGAGGCCGGTTTCTTCCTCGAACTTCCATTCCATCCCGGTCCATTCGCCGAGAATGCTGGTCGTGTCCGCCTTGATGTCCTCGATGCGTTTCAGTTCGCCGCTGGGCGAGCGGAAGCTGTCGGTTTTGGCGGAGTAGCGCAGGGTGGAAATGGAACTGGCACCGCCGGTGGACGTGATCGACCACGTATCGCCGGCAGTCTGGCGCAGCAGCAACTTGACTTCCTCCATCGGCTTAAACTCGCGTTTATTCCAAAGCACGAGGTATTCGTCGTATTCGGTTTTGGTCAGGCCGAGCCGTTCGTCGTAGGGCAGCGGGGCGCCGGGCTTGGCTTGGCTTGAAAATTCGCGGAACCACTTCGGATCTTTGCGAGCGGCGCTTTCGACTTTTGCGACGTACTTGTCGATTTCGGGCGGCGGCATGATGACGCCGATCTGACCCATCAGGGGCACGTTCTGCTCAAAAAGGCCGGCGAATATCTTTGGCGCCTCGGCGGCAGAGAGACCGGCAACGAGTGAAAATGCGACGATTGGGACGAGGAATTTCATAGCAACCCGCGAAGGCTGTCTGCCGAGTGGTCAAAACTCAAGCGGCAATCCAAGAATGCGATCACAGCGGCTCGCCGTTGGGGAATATCTCGGCGATGGGGGATTCGCGGTGTTGATCCATCCAGCGTTCGAGCGCCGCCTGCATCGGGGCGAGCACTTCGGGGCGGCTGGCGGCGAGATCCGATTCTCCGTAAGGGTCGCGACTCATTTGAAAAAGAGCGTAGTGGCGCGTCCCTTGTGCCGTAGGCGTGCAGACCAGTTTCCAATCGCGGGTCTTTAAACAGCGCTGTTTGGCCTGGATCAGGCGATCCAAGTATTCTTTTTTCAGGACGAACTGGTAGTTGTAGCTGGAGTCGATGCCGGTCAGCTCGTCCATCGGCGGCAGTTTCGGGCGCTCGACGCCCTTGACCTTGAACTGAATGAAAGGGAAGCCGGTTTCGCCATAGAAGGGGCGGTCGATCGGGGTTTCGGTTTGGCGGATCCAGCCGGCGAAACTCTGCCCCTGCCAGGTTGGCGATTTTTCCTGCCCGAGAAGGTCGGCGAGGGTGGGGATCACATCGATCAGGCGCACGGTTTGCGGGATCACCTGCGGCGTGGCACCGGGAACGTAAACGATCATCGGCGGGTGGTTGGCTTGCAGTCCGCCGTTGAAGGTCAGCCCGTGGCCGAGGGTGACGCCAGGTTCGTAGTGATCGTCGCCGTGGTCTGAGGTGATGATGACGATGGTGTTGTCGGAAAGACCGTTGCTCTTGAGCGAGGCGAGGATTTTTTCCACGCAGTCGTCGAACTGGCGAGTGCAGCCGTCGTAGAGTGCGCGGATCTGCTTGATCTCCTTGGGTGGCAGGGCTTGCCACTTGGATTCGAGATCGGTGCCGCCGATGAATGAGTCGATGTCGAAGTCCACGCCGTTGCGGTTGCGGCCTTGGTAGGTGGGATCGGCAAATAGGCTGCGGTAGGGCTCGCGGCTGCGGTAGGGCAGGTGGTTGCAGGAATAGAAGACGTGCCAAAAGAACGGCTTTTGCTCCTTGGCGACGCTGCTAAGGCGTTTTTCGACGCGCGCGGTGACGACCTCGGGGGTGACAAACTGGGCGAAGGCCTGCAGCTGGGGGAAGATCCGGTAACCGATTGGGTTGTCGAAATAAAGCGGCACCACAAAGTGCGCCATCACCACCGCCTGGCTCATGTAGATTTTGAAGTTGTCAAAACTCGAGACCGACAGGTACTCCATGCCCAGCGGCAGGACTTCGTAGTATCCAGCGCACCAGTCGCCGATGGCGGCGGTGTCGTAGCCGCGCTTGCGCAACAGCGTGGGCAGGGTTTCGATGCGCTTTTGGGTGGCCTCGACGGTCTTCTGGTCGGGGTACATTTGGCGGATGCCGTGGCTCTGCGGGTACTGGGACGACATCAACTGAACGCCGGACTCCATGGTCGAGGCGATGGACGTGTAGCAGTTCTCAAAGCGGCTGGAGCGTTTGGCCAGCGCATCGATCACCGGCGAGACGCCGGCCTTGGCCGGGCCATCGGTGCGTTGGGGCGTGTAGCCCGCGCAGCCGAGAAGGTCCCCGCGCAGCGAGTCGGAGCCGATGATCATGACGTTCATCGGCTTGTTGCTGGCGGAGCTTGGGGCGGCCGTTTTTTGCGACGGGACATGGAGGCCAGCCGTCAGCCAGACGACGGGGAAGGCGAGCGCCGCCACCGCCCACCCTCTGCGGCCGTGGTGCCGAATTTGCCAGAATGAGGCAAAGCCCAAGACCGCGACAGGCAGCGCGGTGAAAAGGACAAACTGACTCGCCGGCTTGGCTGCGGCGGGGATGATTTTTAAAATCTGGTAATACCACTGGCCGAACTCGGCTTCGCTGAGAAAATACGGCCGCGTATCGACAAGGCGGAGCGTGAAATAGCCGTGCAGCAGCGCCGTGATCCCGAGGCTGCGGAGAATGACCGCGCGAGGTGATTGATCTTTCGAACGATCCGTCCAAAGCGCCACGATTGGCTGGATCAAAGCCGCCGCAACGACCGCTAGCGCCACATAAGCGATGACCATTTGTAGATTCTGCAGGGCCAGAAACCCCATGTATTTGTCGCGGGCCAGCGCGTTGAACTTGTTTTCCATTTCACCTGCAGAACTCATCAGCCGCCACAGCGCGGCGGCATATTGGAGCGCGAGAAATGCCGAGCTGCCGCAGAGGACGTGGATCAATGACGGCGATTTGGAAGCAGGAGCGTTCAAAGGTGGGCAGGTTTGCGGGATACCGCGGAAACATCAAGAGCCGGAATCCGGCGGGTCAAGATAAAGCCAGCGGCTACTCATCAGCTTTTCAATCACGACCCCTCGCTTTGACTGAAGGCCAGCTGGAATGATCACCCGCAGAATCACCGAAGTTTTTTTACCCTCGTTGTTGCCAAGCAGCTCGATGATTTGTTGCGAAACTGCTGAGCCGATTTGCGCATAGCCAAAAAGCGCTTCTTCGCTGTCCAGCGCGGTGAGGTGAAAACAGTTCCATTGGCTGTCATTTTTGAACTCGTGACTGAAAAAATTGTCCGACTCGATATAAACCCTGAAGTCGAACGAGGTGCCCGTAGGCCGATCCTGGGCAAAGCTGTCCCATGGCATCGGCTGATAGCAGACAAAGGTTTCCCAGTCGATCCTCGGTTCGCCCGAATCGAGGATCTCGATGATGAGGTTGCTGGCACGGCTGTTGGATAGCTCAACGCTGGCCACCCAGAAGTTGGCACGGTTGTCGAGCGTCAGTGGTTGCAGCAGCTTGATTCGGAGCAACCGATTCGGGACCAGCGACCTCATGGCGTAGTATTCGACCATCAAGGGGCGAACGCGCCCAGGCTGGCGGACTAGGCGGGCCATGCCATCCACGCTCCCTGCCGTAAAAAAATTGCGGATGCTTTCCTCAATGCGGTCGATGTCGTTGCTCGCCTGGGTTTCCTCATCGGCCTCTTTTTTGAGTGCGGATTGGGTGTCGGCTCGAAGGTTCTCGGATTTGACCTCCGCCTTTTCAACCCGCTGCAAGGACCATAGAACGGCACCCGCGAGCAGAATCCCGAAAAGCACAAACCAGCCCCAGGGGAAATCCTTGGAGAAGATCTGCTTCTCGCCCCATTTTTTCTCAAGACTGTCGGGGTCGTACGTTTCGGTCTCGATTAACGCTTCGATTCCCGGTTCGTAGCTGCGCAATTCCTCTACCGCCGGCTTCGGCAAATCAAGGCGCAGGCTGGTTTGGTGTTCTTCGGCAGGGATCTCCAGCCGGATTGGCTTTGTCTGCCTCAGCGGATCATCGCTCTCAAGCCGGACGACTGGAGTCTGCGGTTCCGCAGACTCATCGACCGGCCTTAGAATCATTGGTTTCCCCTGGCGTGCCATCTCCGCCGGAAGAAAAGCTGCAAAACTCATTCGACGCAACGCAACTCTCACTCTAAATCTCCGGCGCAACCACTCATGCCCGCACCACCGCGCATCCTCATTATTACCGCCGCCTTCGGTGAAGGGCACAACAGCGCCGCCAGAAATCTGGCCATCGCGCTCGATGCGGTGGGCGCTGTCACTCAGGTCAGCGACCCCTGCATGCTGGGCTCCCCGCGCCTTACTTCCTTCGTCAACAACGCCTACCGTTACGTGACGACCCACTTCCCGCGCGTTTGGGAGGCGATCTACCGCTCCACCGACCGCTGCGATTTGAGCAAACAACGTTCGCGGCCCATGCGGCGGGTCGAATCGGCACTGGCGGATCTGATCCGTGAATTCCAGCCGACCGCCATCGTCAGCACCTACCCGCTTTATCCGTATTTCCTGGCGCGGATTCTCCATGGCCTGGCGACCCCCGTCTTTATCGTGGTGACTGACTCCATTGAAATCAACGCCGCTTGGCTGCGGGCCAAGTGCCAGCACTGGCTCGTCACCGATTCCGCCACCCGCCAAGCGATGATGCTCAAGGGCTTGCTCGGCGAAAAAATCGTCGCCACCGGCTTCCCCGTGCACCCGGCGTTTGCCGAAATGCAGCCCGTGGGATCCGCTGCCGCCTGCGAGCCCTTCCGCGTCCTCTACTTTCCTACCGCCAAGTTGCCTTTGGTTCGCCGCCACAGCCGCGCGCTGCTGGATGCCTCGCCGGACGTTCAACTCACCATCGTCCTCGGCCGCAATGTGCGGCTCCTTCATTCGCGTGCGCGGGAAATCCAGCGTGCCTATCCTGGCCGCGTGCGGCTCATCGGCTGGACGCGGCGGGTCCCACAGTTGCTCACTCGCCACCATCTCGTCGTCGGTAAGGCGGGCGGCGCGACCGTCCACGAAGCCATCGCCGCCCGCTGCCCGATGCTCATCCACCACCTCGTCCCTGGCCAAGAAGAGGGGAATCTCCGCTTGCTCGAACTCATCGGCGGTGGCCACCTCGCCGAAACTCCTGCCGCCCTGACCCGCAGCATCCAAGCACTGCTCGCCAACCAAGCCGCCCACTGGCGCTCCATGAAAAACGCCCTCATTCGCCACGATCGCAACTCCGGTGCCATCCAAGCCGCCGCGTTCATCCTCGAACAAAGCGCCGCTCCCTAAAGTCTCCGATTTCCACTTTCAGCTTCCCCATTTCACCTTTACCCACCCGTGACCTTCCTCATCGACATCGGCCGCGTGCTTCTCGACTTCGACTTCGAATCGTCGTTGTCCCGCCTCTTTCCCGCCAATACGCCAGACCCCGCCGCGCGCCTCCACCGCTTGCTCGAACGCAAGGACGAGTTCGAAACTGGCAAAATCCCCGTCGATGACTACATCGACTGGGCCTTGGCCGTATTAGGCAGCGACGCCAGTCCCGACGAATTCCGCCACGCCTGGCAGCAGATATTCACCCCCAACGAGCCGATGTGGCGTTGCGTGCGCCAGTGGGCCGCCGGCGGCCACCGCCTGATCCTGTTCTCCAACATCAACGGCATCCACTGCCCGTGGATTTTCAAAAACTTCCCCGAGTTCGCCCTCTTCCACGACGGCGTGCTCTCCTACGAAACCGGCTTCATCAAGCCCCAGCCCGAAATCTACCACCACGCCATCGACCGCCACGGGCTCATCCCCGCCGAGACGATCTACATCGACGACCTGCCACAAAACATCGCCACCGGCCGCGATCTCGGTTTCCGTTGCTGGCAGTACGACCTCCACGACCACGCCACCTTCGAATCGTGGCTCTCCCAATATCTAGAATCCAAAATCTAACATTCAGCATCTTTTCCCATGTCCACTCTCACCATCGCCGGCCGCGCCTTCGACTCCCGCCTCTTCCTCGGCACCGGCAAGTTTCCATCCAACGAGTCGATGCGCGACGCCCTCGCCGCCAGTGGCACCCAGATTGTCACGGTCGCCCTGCGCCGCGCCGATCTCAGCGGTCAACGCGATCCCTACGCCAACATCCTCGAATTCATCGATTCCGAAAAATACCTCATTCTGCCCAACACCAGCGGAGCCATGAATGCCGAAGAAGCCGTGCGCCTCGCCCGCCTCGCCGCTGCCGCCGGCCTGCCAAAGTGGGTCAAACTTGAAATCCACCCCGATCCCACCTACCTCCTTCCTGACCCCATCGAGACGCTCAAGGCCGCTGAAATCCTTGTCAAAGAAGGCTTCACCGTCCTGCCCTACATCAATGCCGATCCCGTGCTGGCCAAGCGCCTCCAAGAAGTCGGCACCGCCACCGTGATGCCACTCGGCGCCCCCATCGGCTCGAACCGCGGCATGGTCACTCGCGATCAAATCCGCATCATCATCGATCAAGCCATCGTCCCCGTGGTGGTCGATGCCGGCTTGGGAGCCCCCAGTCACGCCGCCGAAGCCATGGAACTCGGGGCTGATGCGGTTCTCATCAACACCGCCATCGCCATCGCCAGCGACCCTGTTCGCATGGCCCGCGCCTTCCGGATGGCCGTCGAATCGGGCCGCGAAGCCTACGAACTCGGCCTGCCCGCAGTCCTCGATCGCGCCAGCGCCACCAGTCCACTGACGGGATTCCTCGGGTAAAACGAAAAGGGGAATAGCGCCCCTTGATGGCTTCGTTTCGGATTCCGCAGGGGGTTGCGGCGGTCCAGATGAAAACTTTACCGGTAAAGTAGAGAGAGGAGAACTTCTAATCGTTGTTGGGAGCCTTTACTGTTAAACGCTTGTCCATCCCCAACGTTTGTAAGATTTGAAAGTCACTCTACGCGATATTGCCAAGGTGCAAGGTGTTTCTCACACGACCGTGTCTTTGGCCCTAAAGAATAGTCCGCAGATTTCCGCGGCATTGCGGTCGGAAATCCAGGCACTCGCGCTCAAAATGGGATATTCGCCCAATTCCGCCGCCTCGGCACTGTCGAATTTCAAACAAGATTCGCAGACCAAGTCGATCCATTCCTCCATCGCCTGGCTCAATGCCTGGAGGCTGCCGGCGAATCTTCGGAAGTTCTGCGAATTCGACGCCTACTGGACCGGGCTCGAAGAAAGTGTGCGCCCCTCCGGTTATCGGCTCGAAGAGTTCATCATCGATGAAAGCGTGTCGCTGCAACGTCTGGCGAAGATCCTGCACGTTCGCAACATTCAGGGCATCGTGATCCCACCCCAGCAGGATTTCGTGGCGGATGATTGGGCGGCTTTTCCGTGGAACGATTTTTCGGTGGTGCGCATCGGGCGTTCCATGACCGCGGTTTCCTCCCATTTGGTCGGCCCGGATCACGCGACCAACACGATCCTCGCCTTTCACGAAATCCAGCAGCGGGGCTACCAACGCATCGGCTTCATCGGCATCAACCAAACCACCCACATGGGGACCGGCGGGCTGCTCCAAGTCAACGCCCAGGTACCCGCAGCCCGCAGGGTGACCCCGCTGCTCTGCGAAAAACCACTGGGAGCCGACGACCACCAGCTCATCGCCAGTTGGTTGCTCCACGAAAAACCCGATGCCATTCTCTGCGATCAAATCATGGTGCCTGTGCTATTGGCCAAGCTCGGCGTGCGGGTCCCTGAGGATGTCGCGCTGGCGGCGATGGGCATTAGCGAAGGTTCCGCCGGTGCCGGCATCGATCAAAATGGCCTCGAGATCGGCGAGGCGGCGGGCGCCGTGCTGCTCGCGCTGATCCGCGCCAACGATCGCGGCATCCCGCTGGTTCCAAAGGAAACCCTGCTCAGCGGTAAGTGGGTGGACGGCCCCAGCATGCCTATCTGTAAAAACAGCCCTGCCGACTGAAGGCACACGTTCCCCCGCACAGTCGCCATCCCGGACTTGTTGCATCCTGACTTCAGAGACTGTCGGAAAACACCAGGCTTGAGATTTTTGTTTGGAAATCTTAAGTTCTGGCCATGGCACGCTACGTTGAGGGAAGTGATCGGCACCAATCCATGCTCCTGCCTCCGGCGGTTGACGATTTCATTTCTCCCGCGTGTCCGGTGCGTGCGATTGATGCGTTTGTCGATTGCTTGGACCTCGCCGAATTGGGCTTCAAAACGCGCAGCGACTCCTCCGAAGGCCGCAGTTCGTATCATCCGGGCACACTTCTCAAACTTTACCTCTGGGGGTATCTCAAGCGCAACCGTTCCAGCCGAAGTCTCGAGAGCGCCTGCATCGTGAATCTTCATGCCATCTGGCTGACGGGCAATCTGCACCCAGATCATAGCACGATCAGCGATTTTCGAAAGAACCATGCCACCGCTCTCAAGCGCGTCCTGAAAGAATTCAACCTCGTTTGTTTCGAACTGAAGCTTTTTGGCAAAGAACTGGTCGGTATCGACGGCACTTTCGTCAAAGCCGTCAATAGCCCAGCCCGCAGCTTCACCAAAGCAAAGCTCGCCAAACTCATCGAAGGAATCGACCGCGCCATCACCCGCTACCTCGACGAACTTCAAAAGGCAGACCACCGCGATGCTGAGGCCCGCCCCCACAACGGCTCAAGCGCAAGCGAGGCCGCCGAACTTCAGCGCAAGCTTTCCAAAATCAAAGAACGCAAAGCCCTGCTTGTCACCTACCAAGCTCGTTGCGAGGAAAGCCCCACCGGCCAAGTTAATCTCACCGACCCCGATTCCCGCCAGCTGCGCAAACGCGGCAAATCCACGGTTGGCTACAATGTTCAAGCCGCTGTTGATGCAAAGCACCACCTGATCGCCACCGTCGAAGTCACCCAGGAACCGACCGACCATCACCTGCTCGACCCCATCGCCCAACAAGTCAAAGCCGATCTCGAATTGCCCGTTGACGCTCCGCTCAAAGTTCTCGCAGACACCGGCTATGGCAATGGCCCCCAACACAGCGCGTGCGAAGCCCACGGCACCATCGCCATCGCCCCCTTGCAGAAAAACAATAGCGAGTCCAACGGCCTTTATAACAACGACCAGTTCACCCCCGATCCGAGCAACGACAGCTACCGCTGCCCGCAAGGCAAAAGCCTGACCCGCAAGGCCGATACGAAAATCAACGAAACTGGGGGCGGTTTCCACACCTATCACAATGCGGCCGCTTGCCGCGACTGCCCAGTCCGCAAGCAATGCACCAAAAGCCCGTTCCGGAAACTTTTCATCAGCGTTCATCATCAAGCCATTGCCCGCTCACGCGAGCGACTCGCCGCCACTCCCCGTGCCATGCGCACCCGTGCCAGTCTCTCCGAACATCCCTTCGCCACCATCAAAGACCGCCACGGATTCACCGGATTCCTCTGCCGAGGGATCGATCTCGCGGCAGCGGAAATGGGGCTAAGCGCCTGGGCCTACAACTTCACCCGAGTTACCAATCTCGTGGGGATTGATATCCTCCTTGAAGCTATTCGTCAACGGACCGCGCCGCAGCCAGCCTGAAAGAGGGGGATACCCCGTTTTTGCCATCCAGAAGACCTCCATGTAGCACCCACGCCACGTCAAACAAACAGCTAGAAAGGCCCAGTCAAAAATTTGGAAGCGAGTGATCGGCTCAAAACCAAATTTCTCTCGCGGGGCGATATGGCTCAGTGAAAGTGAAAATCGTTTTCCGACAGGCTCTTCAACTGGAGTGATCCAAGCCTCTTCTTGTGAGATTGACCCCTGGCGCGGGGGGAGGAGCGCCAAGGGTCGGGTTTTGCTAGTTCGATGGGGGGTGTAGCGAGAGAACTCAGCGTGAAATCCGCTGGAGCAGCAACGGTTCTCTAACTTTCACGGTAAAGCGAACTCAAGGGTCGCTATGGCTTGTCAGCGTTGCTGACGCTGTTAGCGAATCGCTGTTCCTATTTCATGCCTACCCCGTCAAAGCTTACCTTGCGCGATATTGCCGAAGCCCTCGGAGTTTCCCACACTACCGTCTCGCTGGCGTTGAAAAACAGTCCGCAGATTTCCGAATCCCGCCGGCTGGTAATCCAGCAATTGGCGCTACGGATGGGCTATACCCCCAACTCGGCCGCCACCGCGCTGGCGCATTATAAACAGGATTCGAACGATGTCCCCATCCAGTCCTCGATCGCGTGGATCAATGCTTGGAAACGGCCCGGGCAACTGCGCGAATTCCACGAGTACCAGTGTTATTGGCAAGCCGCGGAAGCGACCTTGGCCAAGGCCGGATATCGGCTCGAAGAATTTGTCATCGATGCCGAACTGACGCTGCGGCGACTCCACGCGATCTTGGTTGCCCGCAACGTAGAGGGCATCATCATCCCGCCGCAGAGCGACTTCGTCGCCGAGGACTGGGCCGCCTTTTCGTGGGATGAATTTTCGGTGGTGCGCATCGGCCGCAGCATGACGGCGGTGAACTCCCATACCGCTGCCCCCGATCAGGCGGCCAATGGCATTCTCGCCTTCCAACAAATCCAGCGACTCGGCTATCAGCGCATCGGCTTTGTCGGGACGAACCATCTCTACCAAGCATCGACGGCGGGCGTGCTGTTGGCCAATTCGCGGGTGCCGCGGGCCCAGCGTGTCGAGCCGCTCCTGTGCGACAGTGTGCTCACGCCACAGGATCAAGCGAAATTCGAAAAATGGCTGCGGTGCCAAAAGCCCGATGCGATTTTTTGCGACCAGCCCGCACTGCCCGCGATGTTGGCCAAGGCTGGGTTGCGCGTGCCCGAGGATGTGGGCTTGGCCGCGCTGTGTGTCACCCACTGTTCCGCAGATGCGGGAATTGATCCGCATGGCTTGTCGATCGGTGAGTCCGCCGCGCGAATGCTTCTACTTTTGTTGCGCACCCATGAGCGCGGCCTCCCGAAGATTTTGAAAGAGATCCTGATCAAGGGCGCATGGGTCGATGGCACCAGTTTGCCACCGCGCTGAGCGGTCAGACTAGGTGGAGGGGCTTTAGGCGCGTGGTTTGCCAAATTGACCTCCGAGGCACGGATGAAGAGGGAGGTCACGGAGGGTAAACTGACACACACCGCGAAGCGGAGGCGCATGCGCCACAAGCGGAGGCACACGCGCCACAAGCGGAGGCGCACGCGCCCCAAGCGGAGGCGCACGAGCCACAAGCGGAGGCGCACGAGCCACAAGCGGAGGCACACGCGCTCCAAGCGGCGCATCGTTTACCCCCAATCCAACTTCCACCACGAGCGCCAGCCACTTGATCTCCCTGCGCTGCCATGGATCGCCGATTTGGCGGGGTTTTGGGGCTGTTCTTCGGTTCGGGCAGCGTCCTCTCGACGAGCTCAGCCCTTGATGGCGTGGGCGATCATCGCAAAATGCCGGTCGCGCTCTAACAATTCAACGCCGTAGCGGCGGGCGCAGGCATCGACCAACACATCGGCGAAGGGCACATTGACCCCGCTGCGCATACAAGTCCGCGCACTCTTTGCCGCTTGCTGCCAACAGGCAGCATCAAAACTTAGCCAGACGGACAGAGCCCGCCAGCGGGCCAACTGTTCTTCCTCCCGCTTGCCCCGCGCGCCTTGATGAAGCTCAAGCCACACCGGTTCCGTCATCGCCGTCAGTCCGACTTGGATCAATCCCTCCAGCCTTGCCGTGATTGCTGGATCGCCGCCCGGTCGGCCCGCCTCGACCCAAGCGGAGCTATCGATCAGCACCGGACGTTTCATGATGAAGCGTGGCTCAGGGCTTTTTGTTCGCGCCGCGCGATCTCCTCTAGATCGCCGGCTTCGATTTCATCATTGGTGGCGAAGTTGAGTGTGCCGAAACATGCCACCACTTCTTTGACCCGTTGCTGGCGGTTGAAGGCCTGAATCGCCTGCACCACCGCCTCCCGCTTGGTCTTTGCCCCGGTGAAGCGCATGGCGTCCGCCAGCAAGTCCTCGGGAATATCAATGGTCGTTTTCATTGATTCCAACTTAGCAGGAAAAGAGAATCTGGCAATGGTCAAAGCCAATGGCTTGGAAAACTTCAATCCGCACAGCGCAGGACAGCGCCAAGTGGCGGGGGCCTCAGAGCTCCAGACGGTTGTTTGAGCTTCCCGCCCAAAGGAATCTGGCGGGAGGCGAGACGCCTCACTCAACGGTCTGGAGCGAGACGCTCCAGCTACTTGGCACTTCGGCTCAGCTGAGGACTTTGCCTTCGAATTTGATGAGGGCGGCTTGGATGAGCGGGTCGCTGTGGAAGGTGTCGTCGATGGGAGCGGCTAGGGAAGCGGGTTCCGGTGGCGCGACTTCGGCGGCGGGCTTTTCGGTTTTCCAGGGCGGCGGTTCAAGCGGGGCGGGGGGCTCGCTGTATTCGGGGGCGGCGTCGATGAGGGAATCGAAGTTGGAGAGTCCGCCGCTGGGGCGCGGGGTGGCGACGACGGGCTCGGGTTGCGGCGCGATGGCGATCGGTTGCGGTTCCTCGGGTTCAGGCTCGGGGATGGCGACAGGGGCAACGGGTTCGGGCGTGGCTGCGACCGCTACTGGAACGGGGGCGGGGGCTGCGATTGGAGTTGCCGTGGCCACTGGGCCGGCGGGAATGAAGTCGGCACCGCGGGTGAGGACTTTGATGACGTCGGTGATGCGGACTTCGCCCAGGGATTGAATAGCTTTGATGACGCCGAGCTCGAAGTGGAGACGCTTGTTGGTAGCCCATTTCATGCGGCCTTCCGTTTCGGCGAAGACGTCGATGGCGGAAAGGATGCGGTCGGGCGGGTATTCGGCGGCGGCTTTGAGCAGGTCGTTCCAGAGCGCGGCGGGGATGCCGTCGCCGTCGGCGGAGGGGTCGAGCTTGGCGACGAGCAGCGCGCGCAGGCAGCCGATGAGTTCGCCCAACAACTGGGAAAGCTCGCGGCCGCTTTCGGCTTCTTTCTGGATCAGCGAGAGTGCGGCAGGATTGTCGCGGGCGAGCAGAGTTTGCGTCAACGCAGCGACTTTTTCGCGCGAGGTGAAGCCGAAAACGTCGAGCACGTTGGCCTCGTTGATCGAGTCTCCGCAGAAGGAAACGAGCTGGTCGAGCATCGACTGGGCGTCGCGCATGCCGCCGTCCGCGCCTTTGGCGATGGCCCAGGCGGCGGTCTCATCGAGGGCGATGTTTTCCTCCTTGGCGATGTGGAGCAGGTGGGCGGCGATGGTTTCGGTGGGGATCGGGCGCAGGTCGAAGCGCTGGCAGCGCGAGAGAATGGTGGGCAGGATCTTGTTCGCCTCGGTGGTGGCGAAGATGAATTTCACGTGCGGCGGCGGCTCTTCGAGCGTCTTGAGCAGCGCATTGAAAGCGGCATTCGAGAGCATGTGAACCTCGTCGATATAGAAAATCTTGAACTGGCCGCGGGCGGGGGCGAAGCGGACGGATTCGCGCAGATCGCGGACCTGCTCGACGCCGTTGTTGGAGGCACCGTCGATTTCCAGAACGTCGAGCGAGCGGCCTTCGGCGATTTCGATGCAGACGTCTTCGTCTGGATCGAAATCAGCTTTCGGACCGTCGGTGCAATTGAGCGCCTTGGCCAGAATGCGGGCGGTGGAGGTCTTGCCGGTGCCGCGTGGGCCGACGAAAAGATACGCGTGGGCCAGGCGCTTTTGGGCGATGGCGTTGCGAAGGGTCCTGACGACGTGATCTTGTCCGAGGACGTCGTCGAAGGTTTTGGGTCGGTATTTGCGGGCGAAGACCTGATAACTCACGACCGAGAGTGTAGGCATGGCGGCGGGTTTGTCATGGCTGAGTTTTCAGGAATGTGAAATTGTCAGGATCGGCGGGCAAAAAAGTTTGTAGGACGGGGATTGAAGGACGGCCAGCGTCTGCTATAGGTCTTGCAGGATGAGCGTGCAAAGAACCCCCAGAAACCGCCGAACTCGGAAATTTCCTTGGCGCGTGGCGGTGCTTCCCTTGCTGGTGGTGGCGGTCGGGCTGGCGGTGGTGGGGAAACGGCTGTCGTCATCAGCGCCTGATCCCAAAAGTCTTGCGGCGGAACGCAACGACATTTACCGCCATGCCGAGACGCAGATCCGCACGGAAATGGAAGCGAAGTACGAGCGCGACATCGCGGCGTTGAAAAAATCCCTGGAAGAGGCCGAGAAGTCTGCGCGCCTGGCCGAAGTGCGCCCACCAGAGCTGGGAACCGTCACTGATGTGCGGAAATTGCGCTCGGGCATTCCCTTTAAGACTGAGGTGAAGACGGAAATGGGCGGCATCGCCTCGCGCGAACGGGTGGATGACGCGAGTTACACCGCAACCTATCAGCTTTCGGTCCGCATTCCGACGGCGGCGAAAACGATGGCGGATCTGGAAAGCTCCAGTCCTGAGCTGGCAAAAATGCTGCCGGGCCTGCCCGCGCTGGTCGAAAAAGCCGAGGTATCGAACTGGTTCGGCAAACTCTACGAAAACAAGGCCGTGCGCGTCCGGCGCGATGCAAACTCCCTCAACGAACTACTGACCAAACACAACGTTTATGACTGCCAGACGATGCTCAATTTCCAATCTGCCAGCGGCCGCAAGGTATTTTTCCTGCAAGCGGACATGGACGTGGTTTCCGACGGCTCGGATGGCGACCGTCTGGCGACGATGCCTGCGGAGATCGTCGATTCGCCAAACTACCAGCCGTTCACCAGCTACGCTTGGCCCAAAAAGACCCCCACGCCCAACCCGATCACGGTCGGCTGGGAGCGCAGGATCGCCGCCGCCCAGCAGGAACTGAACGCCAGCGCGACGACTGCCGTTCGCAAGACTTGGCTGAAGGATCGCATCCAGTACCTCAAGCGCGGCGTCGACGACCTGAAGAACCGCAGTTTCCTCATCGCCGACTACGATCCGTTCATTGTCATTCCGGTGAATATCTTGGCGTCGAGCGATGCTTTTGCACCCAAGGCGGGGGATTATGCGGTCGTCGCCTACGCCAACCAGCTCTATCCGGCGATTGTCGGCGATGGCGGGCCGAGCTTCAAGGTCGGTGAAGGCTCGCTGCGTCTGGCGCACGAGCTCAATGCGAAGGCTTCTTCCTACAGTCGCCCCGTTTCGGATCTGAAAGTCAGCTATCTGATTTTCCCCGGCAGCCGCGAGCCCGAGCGCACCGCACCCGATTACGCAAAGTGGAGCCAGCGCTGCCGCGAGCTACTGGGCGAAATCGGCGGTCTCGGCGCGGGTTACGAGCTTCACGCGTGGCAAGACTTGCTGGCGAAACCGGTGGCTCCTCCAGTCCTCGCCGAAACTCCAGCCTCCGCTCCTAGTCCTGAGACTCCAGCATCCGACGCAGCCGCTCCTGTGAAAGCGCCCGAATAATTTTCACCAGGAGCAGCAGGCAGATCAGCGTGACGCCCATTTCCATCACGGGGGCCGAGCCGCGCGGGCGTTCGCCGACGATGAACTTTGCCATGTCAGGCACATTCCCCACGCCGCGCGCCGCACCCAGCAGCGCTAGAATTCCCGCGCCGATGATACCGTGCCATTTCATTTTGATGGAGAACATGCCACAGATCAAAATGCCGCCGCCCAAGGTCAGCGCGCCCTGCAGGAAGCCAATCGCCTGCGAACGATCCAGCACCGACATCGCCGCCACTCCCATCGCCACAATCGTCGCTCCGCTGAAGAAGATGTAAAACCGCATGGCCGGAAACTGGCACAAATCCAGATCCGCGAAAAGCCGCAAAGGGGGCGGAATTTGACTGCCCCACGTCGGCTTGAACCTTTTTTGAGAAAAACGATTTTCGATGACTTGCGAAAGTCGCCGAGTCGTGGTACGTTTCACCGCTTGTTTCATCCATCTGGGCTTCTGGGCATTTCCAGGCCGATGGCTGAGGCTAACATTCTCCCCCCATGAATGCGTTTTTATCCACCCTCCAGGAACACGAGGTCGAAATCCCATGTCCGGGTGCCGTGCTCCGCGGCGATCTGTCCATCCCCGTAGGTGCCACCGGCTTGGTCATCTTTGCCCACGGCAGCGGCAGCAGTCGGTTGAGCCCGCGCAACCGTCTAGTTGCGAATGAATTGCACCGTAAAAAACTAGCGACTCTGCTGTTTGACCTGCTCACCCCGCGCGAGGCCATCGCCGAAGCCCACACCGGCGAGCTGCGCTTCAATATCCCGATGCTGACGGAGCGGTTGGTCGCAGTGACCCGCTGGGCCCAGCAGCAGGAAAGCGTGAAGAACCTGGGGATCGGCTTCTTCGGCGCAAGCACGGGGGCCGCTGCGGCACTCGTCGCTGCTGCCAAGATTCCGGAGGTGCAAGCCGTCGTTTCGCGAGGCGGGCGAACGGACTTGGCGGGCGACGCGATCGAACAGGTCAGGGCTGCTACGCTTTTAATCGTGGGGGCCTTGGACGACGCTGTCATCGATTGGAACGAGGAATCGCTCGAACTTCTGCGCGGCGAAAAGCATCTCTCGCTGATCGCCGATGCGACCCACTTGTTCGCGGAACCGGGGGCCTTGGAAGAAGTCGCCGAGCTCGCTGCCAATTGGTTTGAAAGCCACTTAACCCACACCAAACAGGAAGGAAATTGAAAGCCATGAATGCTACGCTTCATACATTTGCAAATCGCCAGGACGCCGGACGCCAGTTGGCGGAGTTGCTGACGAGATTTTCAGGCGTGAAGGATTTGACGATTCTCGCCCTACCGCGCGGCGGCGTGCCCGTCGCCGCAGAGATCGCCAAATCCCTGGATCGGCCCTTTGACGTGCTGATTGTTCGCAAACTCGGGGTGCCCGGGCACGAGGAAGTGGCGATGGGTGCCATCGCCAGCGGCGGGGTCCGGGTGCTGAGCGACGACATGATTTCGATGTTGCGCCTGAGCCGTGCCCAGGTCGACATGATCATCGAAAAGGAGACGCTAGAGCTCGAGAGGCGCGAGAAGATTTACCGCGGCAAACGTCCCGTTCCCGCAGTCAGCGGCAGGACAGTGATCGTGGTGGACGATGGCATCGCCACTGGCTCGACGATGTCGGCCGCGATTGAGTTATTGCGCCATCAACAGGCCAAGCGGATTATTGTCGCGGTTCCCGTTGCTCCCGCTGAAACCGTTGCCCGCCTGCGCGAGGAGGCTGATGAAGTGCTGACCGTGCTGGAGCCGGAGTTGTTTGTCTCCGTCGGCAAATGGTATCAGGATTTCTCCCAGACGACGGACGAGGAAGTCCGCGCCTTGATTGAGGTTTCATATCCAGAAAAGGCGATGGCCAAAGCGGCACCGCCTCTGACAGGCAAGAGTGTACTTCACCGGGTTCGCGAATTCGCCCAGCCGCTGACTGGTGCGGACGAGGACTACGACGGGTTGCTGGAGATGATCGGGGATTCCAGCGTTGTCCTCCTTGGCGAGGCATCCCACGGGACCCATGAGTTTTACCGCCAGCGGGCAGAGATCACCAAACGCCTGATCGTGGAAAAGGGCTTCAATGTCGTGGCTGCGGAAGCGGATTGGCCGGATGCCTACCGAATCAATCGCTACGTGCGCGGCGCTTCCAACGATATCGACAGCGTCGAGGCACTCGCTGGATTTGATCGTTTTCCCGCCTGGATGTGGCGCAATGCCGATGTGCTCGACTTTGTCGGCTGGCTGCGCGACCACAACGACCACGTTTATTCGTTAGAACACCAGGTCGGATTCTACGGTCTGGACCTCTATAGCCTTCACAAGTCGATGGACGAGGTGATCTCTTACCTCGAAAAGCGCGATCCCGAGGAAGCCGCAAAGGCGAGAGCCCTCTACGGCTGCATGGCCCGCTACGGCAAGGATCCGCAGAATTACGGGTTAATGGTCGGTTCTGGCGTCGGCGATGGTTGCCGGTCGGAAGTCATCCAGCAGTTGACCGACTTGCGCGCCAAGGAGGTCGAGTATCTAGCCCGTAACGGTGCGGCCGCAGCCGATGAGTTTTTCTTTGCCGAACAGAACGCACGCCTCGTCAAAAATGCTGAGGAATACTACCGCAAGATGTTCCGCTCCGACGTCTCGTGCTGGAATCTGCGCGACGAGCACATGACGGAAACGCTCGTGGAACTCGTCGCCCATCAACAATCCCAACAAGGAACCGCCAAAGTGGTGGTGTGGGCGCACAACTCGCATCTCGGAGATGCCCGTGCCACGCAAATGGGGCAACGCGGCGAACTCAACATCGGCCAGCTGTGCCGCGCGGCTTTCCCCGAGCAGTGCAAACTCATCGGCTTTACGACCTACGCGGGCACCGTAACCGCGGCCGGCGGATGGCACCTGCCCGCCGAGCGGAAGGACGTCCGCCCCGCACTGGAAGGCAGCTACGAGCACCTATTCCATCAAGTCGGCATTCCGAACTTCTGGCTCGACTTGACTCAAGACACCCCCGCCGTCGAGGCGCTTAAAGACGCCCGCTTGGAGCGTGCGATCGGGGTGGTCTATCTGCCTGAAACCGAGCGCCGCAGCCACTACTTTGAGGCGCGCCTTGCCAAACAGTTCGACGCGGTGTTGCATTTCGACCAAACCCGAGCTGTGGAACCGCTGGAAAAGACTTCGGTCTGGAGCGTGGATGAGGCCCCCGAAACCTACCCGGTTGGTTTGTGACGAGACGTCTGTAGCGAGTGCGACCTTTCTCATCCCCGATCTGCGAGTTCGCCCTTGCATCAGCGGTGGGGCAATCCCCAGCCCAAGGTTCCCCGGAAAGGGCTACCTTGGGACAGCCGATGAAATGGCGAATCCGAACTCCGACCGAGTTCTGTCGTTTTGGCTGAACTCTCATTCCAAGAGATGGGGCGGCACTGAGGAGGGAGAAGCTTCGGTCAACCTGAATCAGCGGTTCAGCGATCTTGCCTCAGCTAAAAACAAGCGTGCCTCGATTTTCAGGGGACAAGGTTCATCCGCGAAATCCTAGCCGCACAAAATCCACCAGCCAACAAGACACCCCCACGCCACTGTGTCGGCGCGGGCAGCCGATTGGGAATGGTCAGCGTCGCGCTGCGTTGAGCGTGATCTCGGCGGGAGCTAGGCCCTCGGAGGTGACGCTTACAGTGATGGGATCGCTGGCACCGGGCTTGCAACGGACGATGGCGAGGGCGAGGCCGTTAAACGCTTTTCGCTCGGGGGATTGAAACGAGGTGTGATCAGTCGCATCGCCATTGTCAGTGGAGACAATCTCGCCGGGGCCGGTGATTTCGAACTTCAGTTGCGCGGCGGAGCGGGGGACCATCAGGCCGTCTTTGTCGGCGACGGTGGCGGTGAGGAACGACAGGTCGCGGCCATCGCTGACGATGCTGGCGCGGTCGGGTTGCAGCAGGAGTTTCGCCGCTTCGCCAGTGGTTTTGACAGATGAAGTCGCCCAGGCTTTGCCGTTTTTGTAAGCGACGACTTTGAGTTCGCCGGGGGCGTATTTCACGTCGTCCCAGCGCAGGCGGTATTCGAGCTTCTGCTTTTTCTTGCGGCCGAGCGACAGGCCATTGAGGAAGAGTTCGGCCTCATCGCCGGAGGTGTAAACATGCACCGGGGTGACTTCGCCAACGCGCTCCTGCCAATTCCAGTGGGGTAGGATGTGGGCCATCGGCAGCTCGGGACGCCAGTGAGCTTGGTAGATATAGAATCGATCTTTCTTAAACCCAGCGAGGTCGATGATACCGAAGTAAGAACTGCGGGACAAGACCTTGAGTTTGCCCAGTGCCTTGAGCTCTTCCTCGGCTTTGGCTTTCTCTTCTGGGGTATGGTAGTTGGTTAGAACGGTGAGATCATCGTTGAACGGAGTGGGTTCGCCCAAGTAGTCGAAACCGGTCCATACGAACTCACCGATCACAAATGGGTTTTCCTCTTGGCCCTTGAACTCGGTGTCCGGCGTGGTAGCCCAGCCGGGAGCGTAGAGATCGTAGGAGCTCATTTGCTGGCCGATTTTTCCGCCATCTTTTCGATCATTCACTGGGAACAAGTACTCGCCGCGCGAGCTAATGGTCGACGCGGTTTCGCTGCCATACAGCGGCTGCTGCGGATTGGCGGCGCGGAATTTTGTGTATTCGTGTGGCTTGTAGTTGAAGCCGAAGACGTCGACGGTTTTCTGGAAGCCATTGTAGCCAGCTTTAGGGCGATCGCAGCCAGCGGTGGTGGGGCGGGTCGGATCTTCCTGGTGGGCGATGGCGGTCAGTTTGACCGAGATTGGATGCTTTTTCGGATCGCCTTGTTCGCCGATCTCGTTGCCAGTGCTCCACAGGATGATCGACGGGTGGTTGCGGTCGCGGCGGATCAAGGACCGCAAGTCAGCCTCCGACCAATCGTTGAAAAGTTTAGCATAACCGTTTGGCTTCTTGGCGTAGGCCCAAGTGTCGGTGAATTCGGAGATGGCGAGCAGGCCGAGGCGGTCGCAGAGGTCAAGGAATTCAGGAGCCTGCGGGTTGTGAGTGATGCGGATGGCATTGCAGCCCATTTCCTTGAGCATCTGCAGCTGGCGTTCCGCAGCGCGGACGTTGAAAGCGGCACCCAACGAGCCTTGGTCGTGGTGGAGGCAGACGCCGTTGAGTTGGACCCGCTTGCCATTGAGGTGGAAGCCGTCGTCGTCGGTAAACTTGATGCTGCGGATGCCGAAGGGGGTCTCGTAGCGGTCGATGACTTTGCCATCCTGCTGGACCTGGGTGACGGCCACGTAGCGCGCTGGATGCTCGGGATCCCAGAGTTGGGGCTTGGCGAGGGTGAGTTTACTTGGCGCCGCTTGGCTGGCTCCGGCGGCGAGGGTAAGCGGGGTGGCATTGGAACTGGCCAGCGCACGGCCTTCGAGTTTGCCATCGGCCGTGAGTTTGAAAATCTGGGTGGCGAATTTGACTTGGGCACTGCCGTTCGAGTGATTGCCGATCAGGGTCTGGACTTCGATGCTGGCGGATTGTGCCGTCACTTCGGGAGTCGTGACAAAGGTCGATGCAGGTTCGACGCGGATGGCTGCTGTTTTGCTGAGCCAGACATTGCGATAGATACCGCTGCCGGGATACCAGCGCGAGGACTCGTCAGGATTGTCCAGACGAATGGCGAGGGTGTTCGGCGCACCTGGATTCAGATAAGGAGTGAGATCCAGACGATAGGAGGCGTATCCGTAGGGCCAGCCGCCGACCAGTTTGCCGTTGCACCAGACGGTCGAGTACGACATCGCGCCGTCGATCTCGAGATCGATTTGGCGACCGCGGTCGCTGGTGGGAAGATCGAAGGTCTTGCGGTACCAAGCGACGCCGGACCACGGCAATTTGCCGGTCTCGCTGGGGAGGTCGATGTCGAACGCGCCTTCGATGCCCCAGTCGTGCGGGAGAGTCAGCGAGCGCCAGCCCGAATCGTTGAAGGACGGCTGGGTGAATTCCAATTTTTCACCGGGAGCCTCGCCCGCAGGACGGGCGACCGCGGGGATGAAGGCGTTGGCCGTGGGCAACAGCCATGGCTTGAGCGTGTCGTATTTGAGGCTGTTGCCGGCGCTGGGTGAATCGCCCTTTTGGAAACGCCAGCTTTCCGTGAAGAGGATGCGTTCGCGCGGCGGGGCATCGGCGGCTTTGGCCCAGACGCCTGCCGACGCGAAGAGCGGCAAGACAAGCGACAAGATCGGGTGGCGGAGAAGTGGCGAATTTTTCATGAAGCCTGGAAGGACTGTGCAGCGGATGCTTGTTAGATAGGCGGTGCCGGCGAGTTTATTAGCAAGGTCGGGATTGGCGAGGCAGAATTCGATGCAGTGACGCGGGCACGTTCTATTTTACGGGGGCGCGACAAAATCCTTTCATCGAATTGCGGCACACTCCGCGCGGGCGATCCAATCTTACTTGAATCAATCCATCCCAAGCGGAGGCTTGCCGTTGAGCAGGGCCGCGTAGTCGACGAGGATATTTTGGGCCTCGTGTAGCACGATGTCGTCAGCGGGCGCGGCGCTGGTTTCGGTCGGGGTTTCAGCTCCATCCTCCGCTTCTGCAATCGGCGGCTTCTGCACGACGCGTTCGCCGAGACCGGGACGCGAAACATTCTTGAGCGTCACCTCGTAGGCGGGCGGTGGCTTGATGCCACGCGCTTGTCGCGCCTCTTTGGAAGCTTTGACGCGAGCCGCGAGATCGGCCTTTTCTTTTTGGCGGCGCTCCTCGTTGAGAGAGACGGACTTTTCCTCGCGGGTTTTACGCAGGCGCTCGATGTCGGTTTTGAGTTCGTCGAAGTCCGGGTTTTTGGCGATGCGCTGGCTGGAGCGGGTGCGCAGGGTTTCTAGCGACGATTTAACGACGTTGGATTCGGTGAATTTCGTGGAGGCGATGGTGTCCCATGGCAGCGGGTTGCCTAGGTCGGACTCGCCGATTTCGGGCAGATCAGTCAACGACGGCAGAACGATGTCGGCCTTGACGCCTTCGAGCTGGGTTGACTTCCCGCTGGGGCGGTAGAATTTGCTGATGGTCACTTTCAATGCCCCGGGGTCTGAGCTAGGAACCAGCCCTTGATCCTGCATCACCCGCGACAGGGGGACGATGGTTTGCACCGTGCCTTTGCCAAATGTCGAGGTATCGCCGACGACCAGGGCACGGCCGTAGTCTTGCAAGGCGCCCGCGACGATTTCTGAAGCAGAGGCGCTGAAGCGGCTGGTCAAGACGACCAGCGGACCATCGTAGGCAACCTCCGAATCATAATCCCTGCCGATTTCCAAGTGACCTTCCAGATCGCGCGTCTGCACCATCGGGCCGGATGGAATGAAGAGACCGGCGAGGCTGATCGCCTCCTGCAGCGAGCCGCCACCGTTGCGGCGCAGGTCGAGGATGATGCCGGTGACTTTTTCCTTTTTCAGCTTTTCGATGATCTTGGAAACATCGTCGGTGGCGGAGGTGGGGCCGCTTTTCTCGTTGCCTTCTCCCGCGTAAAATGCGGTTAGATCGATGACCCCCACGCGCTGGGTCTGATCGCCCGATGGCAAGTCGATGATTTGGGCCTTGGCCTGCTGGTCTTCCAGTTTGATCTCCTCGCGCACGATGGTGACCGTCTTGCGGGCACTGTCATCGGTGGAATTGGCAGGAATGATGTTGAGGAAGACCGAGCTGCCTTTTTTACCTCGGATCAGGTCGACCGCTTGGGAGAGGGGAAGGTCGACGAGATCGGTGAAATCATCCCCCTGTTTCTGGGCCACGCCGACGATGCGGTCACCGTTTTTCAGCATGCCACTGCGGGCCGCCGGGCCACCGGGCACCAGTTCCATGATTTTGCAGTAGCCGTCTTGCGATTGAAGCGTCGCGCCAATGCCGATGAGCGACAGGTTCATGCCGATTTGGAAGCTCTTGAGCTGCTCGGCACCCATGTAGTCGGAGTGCGGATCGTAAACTTGAGCAAGCGCCTCGAGGTAGAATTCCAAGACGGCCTTACCATTGGATTTGCGCATCGTCTCGGCCGTTCTCGCAGAGCGGCGGCCGAGGGTTTTGACGATCTCCGGTTCTTTTTTACCAGCGAGTTTTTCCTGGAGGTATTCGTAGCGCAGTTGTTGGCGCCAGAGCTCCTGTGCCGCCTTGAGGTCGCCCGGACGCGGCGCGTTTTTGCGGTCGTAGGCAAAGACTTCCTCCGCTTTGAAATCAAACTTTTCGTTTTTCAACAAGTCAGCTACGTAGGCCACGCGCTGGTCGAGACGCTCCAGGAAACGTTTAAAAATGGCGTGGGCGAGGCTCGAGTCCCCACGGGTGCGCGTCGCCTCGGCCAGTGTTGGACGCGACTGTGCAAACTCGTCGAGATCGCTGCTGAGAAAAATCATGTGCGCGCCGTCGAGCGTATCGAGGTAGCGGTCGAGAAACTTGCCCGCTAGGACGTCGTCGAGTGGCTGATGGGCGATCTGCGAGCTCTCGAGAATTTTTGAAGTGATCGCTGTGACGGCCGCGTCAGTTTCTTCGGCACTCAGGGGGGGCGCATCCCGGAAGCCGAACGCAGCCACGGAGCCAAGAAGCACCGCGCTGAGCGATACCACTGGGATGATGCTTTTGAACCAAGGAGATTTCATAAAGTCGAATTAAGGATGGAGGGAAATGGAATGATGCCGAAATGCTCAGCGGACGAACCAATGTCTGACAGAGCAGGGCCAAGTTCCAGCTCAATCATAACGACACCGATCCCATGAGCTGTCTGAATTCCCGCTGATTTGTCGCCGCTGGCTGGCTGCCAGCGCAATCGATGGGGGATTGACCCGCGTCGTCGTACCGTCACGCCGAGGTCATTTGACCGCTTGGAAATCCCGCTTTGGTAAATCAACCCCAAACGATTTGGGATCGACTCGCTGGCATCGGCTGGGTCAGCCTCGTGCTCGTGAAAGCCCATCTGATCCTCGGTTTCCTGTTTGGTCTGGTCTCGCCACTTTTGGCGTTAGACCCGATGTCGCCGATCCAACCGCCAGCAGGCCAGCGCCCCTTGCGGGTTTCCTGCGTGGGCGATAGCATCACCGAAGGGTCTGGCGCGGCCCTCGGGCGATCCTATCCCAGCCAGCTGCAAGAGCTCTTGGGCGATGCGTGGCAGGTGGGAAACTTCGGTGTCAGCGGCCGGACGCTTCTGCGCCAAGGCGATTTGCCTTATTGGAAAGAAGCGGCATTTCAGAAAGCCCAGGAGTTTGAGCCCGACGTGGTGGTAATCATGCTCGGCACCAACGATACCAAGCCACAGAATTGGGCGCATCAGGATGAATTCGAGAAGGATTACCGCGATTTGGTCGCGACCTTCCAAGCGCTCAAATCGTCGCCGCGCGTCTATGTTTGCCGCCCGGTGCCCGTTCCTGCCCCTGGCAATTTCGGCATCAATGAAATCGTCATTCAGCAGCAAATCCCCATCATCGATCGTCTCGCGGCCGAGCTGGGCACCGGCGTCATCGACATGCATGCCGCGCTGGAGGGGCGATTTAAACTTCTGCCCGACCGTGTGCATCCAAATACCGAAGGCGCGGGCCTTATGGCTGCGGCTGCCTATCGTGTGCTCACCGGACTGGACCCGGAACAGATCACCCGCGCCAACAGCCTTTTCCGCGACGGTGCGGTGCTGCAGCGCGGTGTGGAATTACCCGTCTGGGGAACCGCTCCGACCGGCACTAAGGTGAGCGTCCAGTTCGCCGGGCAAAAGGTGACGACGACGGCCGCTGGCGGAAAATGGACGCTTCGCCTCAAGCCGCTGAAGGCAAATGGCGAACCGAGGACGATGAAAATCAGCGGCACGACCACCACCACCCTTCACGACGTGCTCGTCGGCGACGTTTGGCTGGCCAGCGGTCAGTCCAATATGGAGCGCCAGCTCGGCCCCCGTCCTCGCCAGAAAGAAATCATCGGCTGGCGCCAAGCCGCTGCCGCCGCTGCGTTGCCGCTGATTCACGAGTACAAGGTGCCGCGCCTTTTCAGCAATTCCGCGCCTGATGATGTGCAGGGCAGCTGGGTGGCTTGTTCGCCAGAAACGGCTCCGAAATTCAGCGCGGTTGGATTTTATTTTGCACGGGATTTGCAGCCGAAGATAGACGTGCCCATCGGCATCATCCACTCGTCGTGGGGCGGCACGGAGGTCGAGGCGTGGCTCAGCCCGGAGGCGTCGACTTCGCTTGGTCTTGAGGGCGCCAATGTGAAAAACCAAAACTCTCCGACGGGACTTTATCAAGGGATGATCGCTCCACTTTACCCATTCCCGATCAAGGGCGTGATTTGGTATCAGGGCGAGAGCAACAAAGACAACGCGCGCGAATATCGCGACCGTTTCCCAGCAATGATCGCCGACTGGCGAAAAAAATGGAATCTCCCGAAGCTGCCGTTTCTGTTTGTGCAAGTGGCTCCCTACAAGGCCATGCCCCCTGAGATCCGCGAAGCTCAGCTCCTCTCGTTGGCCAAATCCCCGCATACCGCGATGGTCGTGACTGCCGATGTCGGCGATGCCAACGACATCCACCCGACCAACAAGGAACCGGTCGGCAAGCGTCTGGCGCTGGCTGCGCGCGCCATTGGCTATGGCGAAAAAATCGAATACTCCGGCCCACTCTATCAGTCGATGACGATGGCGCCGGGGGAGATAAGCATCCGCTTCAGCCATGTCGGCAAAGGTCTGGCGGTCCACGACGGTCCGCTGAAAGGCTTCACTCTCGCCGGCGAGGATGGGAAGTTTGTCCCCGCAGCCGCTGAGATTCGCGGCAAGACTGTCGTTGTTTCCAGCCCTGAGGTGCCCTTGCCCAAGGCGGTGCGCTACGGCTGGGCCAACGTGCCCGACGTGAATCTCTTCAATCTCGAAGGTCTTCCCGCGTCGCCGTTTCGGACCGACGTCGATTGATGGCGCACTCGCCGAATCCTCCTGGCGAGGGCCATTCGTGTTTTTTTGAAAAAACTGATGGAAATTATTTGACGGATTTTTGAATCACTGATAGGTACCTGACTGTTCTTACAAATTATCCCCCCGATGCTTGCCAGTCACCCCATGACCGCTAGCTGCTAGCTTCACTCTTGGATCGACCGATCTCCCCCTCGGTGACCGGTCCATCCCTTGGTGAAGATTCAATGATGGCATTCATCTGATGGATGATGTCATTCCTCTCCCTCCCCCCAAATCCCCCCGCATGAAACCGAAATATCGCTCCCTCCACAGCCTTCAACTCACGGCCATCGCGCTCTCGCTCGCAGGGCTTTCCTCTCAATCCTCTCACGCTGCGAACCGCACTTGGTCTGGATCAAGCAGTTCAGCTTGGGCGACAAGTGGCAACTGGAGCACGCTTCCTGTCGCCACAGATGCGGCTATTTTCAGTGGTGCCGGCAATGGCAACACCACGATCGATCTCGGAGTGTCCGGGGCTACGATCAAGTCGATTACTTTTGATACGGCGAGCGCGGCAGCCTATACGATCGGCGCCGGGGCGGCGGGCTCCCAAACGCTGACCATCGGTGATGCGGGAATAATTTCTTTGACTTCATTGGTTGTCCAAAACCAACTCATCAATGCGAATGTAACGTTGGGCACGGCAATCTCGAGCACCTACAACTTCAGCAACAGTAGTACTAAAAGCCTCACCTTTGCGGGATCGATCCAAGGTGGGACGGGCGGCACCGCAGGGGCAAAGACCCTAACGCTGGATGGATTGGGGACGACGACGGTCACGGGAGCAATCAGCAACGGCGGTAGCTCAAGTCTAGCGATTGTCGCCAACTCGGGCCTTCTCACCCTCTCGGGAAGCAACAGCTACACGGGCGGCACCAGCATCAGTGGCGGCGTCCTTCAGGTTTCCAATATCGGAAATCAGGGGTCCACCACTAGCAATCTCGGCACCGGTACCACTCTGAAGATTGGCACCTCGACCAGCACCGGCACGTTCCGCTATACGGGCGGAGGTGAAGCTACCAACCGGATCATCGACCTTTCCGGCGCGACCTTCGGTGCCACGCTCGACGCTTCGGGAGCCGGCCTTTTGAAACTCACCAGCGATTTCACCGCGACGGGTGCAGGTGACAAGACTTTGACTCTTACGGGATCCGGCGCGGGAGAAATCGGCGGAAAGATTGTGGATAACAGTGTCGCCAACGTCACCTCGCTCACCAAAGCCGGCAGCAATACCTGGACTCTCTCCGGATTAAACACCTACACCGGCCTCACCGATGTGCAGGCGGGCACACTCGCTTATGGGGTGAGCAATGCCATCGCAAGTGGTGCGGTCCAAGTTTCTGGCGGCACGCTCGACCTCGGAACTTACAGTGACACGGTGGGGGCGGTGACGATGACCAGCGGCACTATCAATGGATCGTCCGGTGCGCTTACGGGCAGTTCCTATGCCGTTCAGAGCGGTTCGGTCGCTGCCGTGCTCGCGGGCGCAGGTGCCCTCACGAAGACCACTGCTGGAACCGTCACGCTCTCCAATGCAAACACCTACACGGGAATCACCACCATTTCTGCAGGTGTGTTGAGCGTTTCGTCCTTGGCCAATGGTGGTACGGCCAGCGGCCTCGGCCAATCCACCAATGCCGCAGCCAATCTGGTTCTTGGCGGCGGCACACTCCAATACACCGGTGCCACCGTGGCGACCGACCGCAATTTCACGTTCACAGGTGCCTCGAATAGCAGCGTGGAAATCACCAACGCAGGAACCAACCTGACACTTGGCGGTGCCTCCACCGCATCCACTGGTGGTCTAACCAAGATCGGCGCGGGTACTCTGACGCTGACAGGAAACAACCTTTACACCGGAGCCACCACAGTCACCGCCGGCACCTTGTCGCTCGCCCGCAACGGTGGCAGCCTGGCTGCCAGTGCGGTCACGGTGAATGGCGGCACCTTGGACGTGGCGCAGTCTGATGCGGTCGGAGCCGTGACCCTTTCCAGCGGGACGATCTCCGGCGTCGGCACTCTCACCGGCACCTCGTATGCTTTGACTGACTCAGGCTCCGTGAGCGCGATCCTTGCCGGTGCCGTCAACTTGACGAAAACGGGAGCGGGCACAGCCACTCTTTCCGCAGCCAATACTTATAGCGGCATTACAACTCTATCTGCGGGCGTGTTGAGTGTGGCAACGATTGGCAACGGCGGCGTGGCCGGCAACCTCGGTCAATCGACGAATGCAGCAGCCAACTTGGTTCTCGGCGGCGGCACCCTTCAATACACCGGCAGCACCGCGAGCACAGATCGTAACTTTACCCTCACCGCCTCGACTGCCAGCAGCGTGGATGTCAGCAACGCTGGAACGAACCTGACCCTCGGCGGGGCAAGCACCAACACCACCGGTGGCCTCAATAAGATCGGCGCGGGCCAACTGACTCTCACCGGCGCGAATCTTCACACGGGTCTTACCGATGTGCAGGCCGGCACGCTGGCTTATGGTGCGAACAACGCACTCTCCAGCGGTGCAGTCCAAGTATCGGGAGGCATTTTGGACCTCAAGACCTTCTCGGATACGGTCGGTGCAGTGACGCTGGCGAGTGGTTCGATCACGGGCAGCAACGGTGTCCTTACGGGGACTTCTTACGCCCTGCAAAGCGGATCAGTCAGCGCCATTCTTGGCGGTGCGGGTGCCTTGAACAAGACGACCGCAGGGATCGCGACTCTTAGCGGTGCCAACACCTACACGGGTCTGGCCACTGTTACCGCAGGCACGCTGCGCGCGACGACCAGCGCCAATGCCTTGGGCGCTGGTGCGGCCTCGTTGACTTTGGCCGGCGGTATTTTGGAGCTGGCCAATGACACGGGTCTCAACTTCGCCCGGAATACCACTCTCACTGCTGACTCAACCATCAATTCGGATGTTTTGTCTGTCGGCGGAGCCGGTGTGACGCACACGTTGGGCACGCTTACCTTGACTGGCCAGACGCTGTCGATCGCCTCAGGGACGAACGTTGGCAGTGGTTCCGCGGGTATCACATTCGGGGCCGTCGCCGTGAATGGTGCCGCCGTGACGACGACTTTCAATGTGGACTCCGGTGATCTCCTTACCCTGGGTGCTGTTACCCCGGCTGGCAGCGGAAATAAGCTAATTGTCTTTGGCGGCAACGGCAATACGACGGTCGGCGGCGTTCTCAACGACGCGGGAGGGGCAAGTACTGCCAGCGTGACCAAGTCGGGAAGCGGCACACTGACTCTGACAAGCGCCAACCTCTACGAAGCAGCCACCACCGTCAGTGGGGGAGTACTCAGGGCTCAAAACAGCACCGCGCTGGGTACGATCGCCGGTGGCGTGTCGGTGGCCGATGGGGCGGCGCTGGAGCTGGACGGTGCGGCGGGCGCGTTGACCATCGGAGCCGAAGCCTTGACCCTCAACGGGACTGGGGTCTTGGGTGGCGGATCTCTACGCAACATCGCGGGCAATAATAGTTATGCCGGGGTCATCACCTTGGCCAGTGCCAGCCGGATCAATTCGGATGCCGACATTTTGACCATCAACTCCGCTGGAAGCATCACGGGCAACTTCGGTCTCACCTTCGGTGGTGCGGGAAATATCGTCTTGTCTGACGCATTTGCCCCAGTGACGACCGCCCAGACGCTCACCAAGGATGGCGCGGGCAAACTCACTTTGAATGTTGCAAACACCCACACCGGGCTGACAACGGTCGCTGCGGGAACCCTCGAGTATGGCATCGCCAATGCCCTGAGCACAGGCGGATTGACGGTCTCGGGTGGAACTCTTGATCTCAAGGCCTTCAACGACAGCGTCGGTGCGGTGACCTTGTCAGGCGGCAACATCAATAGCACGAGCGGCATTCTCACCGGCACTTCTTACGCCGTGCAGAGCGGATCGATCAGTGCGGTCTTGGCGGGCACCTCGGTGGCCCTGACCAAGACCACCGCAGGAACGGTCGTTCTCAGTGGATTGAACACCTACACGGGAGCGACCAATATCAACTCGGGAATCCTCAGTGTCGCTTCACTTCTGAACGGCGGCGTTGCCAGCGGCATCGGTCAGTCGACCAATGTGGCCTCCAACCTCGTCTTTGGCGGCGGCACGCTGCGCTACACGGGGGCGACTGCCAGCTCGGACCGCGCTTACACGCTGACCTCCAGCACCACCAGCACTCTGGATGTGGCAACAGCACTCGCCAATCTGACGCTCAGCGGAGCGAGCGCGGCGGGCAGCGGCGCCCTGAATAAAGTCGGCTTGGGAACCCTCACCCTCTCGGGTGCGAACCAACACACGGGCTTGACCGACGTGCAGGAGGGGACGCTGGCCTATGGTGCCAATAGTGTACTTTTGACCGGGGCAGTCCAAGTTTCCGGCGGCACTCTCGATCTGAAAGCCTTCAGCGATACGGTGGGGGCGGTGACGCTTGTCAGCGGCAATATCAACGGCACGTCTGGGGTGCTGACGGGCACTTCCTATGGCGCACAAAGCGGTTCGATCACTGCCATCCTGGCAGGCAGCGGCGCATTCACCAAAACGACTGCGGGAACCGTGACGCTTTCGGGTGTGAATACTTATTCAGGCGGCACTCAGCTTAACGACGGGGTCTTGGCCTTGGGCAGCAGCGCGGCTCTGGGTAGCACGGGCAGCATCGGCTTCGGTGGCGGCACCCTGCAATATTCCAGCAGCAATGCCAGCGACTACTCCAGTCGCTTCAGCACCGCCGCTGGCCAAGCCTATAAAATCGACACCAATGGCCGCAATGTCGCATTTGCCAGCGGTCTTCTCAGTGCGGGAGGTACCTTGCATAAATCGGGTGCTGGAACTTTGACAATCAACGGTATCAGCACTTACACTGGCAAAACGACGGTCAGTGCCGGCACCCTCGCCATCGGTGCCAATGGCTCGATTGCCAATAGTTCCGAGGTTTCGCTCTCTGGCGGCAATTTCAACGTCTCGGCGGTGACCAATTATGCCCTGGGCAGCACTCAGTCTCTGACGGGCAGCGGTTCGGTGACTGGCGATCTCTCGATCAATGGCACCCTCGCCATCGGTGCGTCGCCCGGTACCATCGCCTTCAACAACAATCTCACCCTGGGGCTCGGCTCGGTTTCGAACTTCGAGTTCACCTCGGGGGGCTTTGGTGCCGGGTCTTTCGACCTCGCGCAAGGCGGCTTGGCCCAGACGGTGAACTTCGGCGGTATCCTCAACCTGTTCTTTAAAGCCGACGAAACCTTTACCCACGAGACCAGCGTGAAAATCTTCGACTTCGGTAGCTACACGGGCAACTTCACGGCGGTCAATGTCAGCGGCTTGACCGGCGACAGCTCCGCCACCTTCAACTCCAGTACGGGGATCGTCACCGTGGTTCCCGAGCCCACCTCCGCAGTGCTAGGCGGTCTTGGATTGCTGGCCTTGCTCCGCCGCCGCAGGTAATCGTTTTGTTTGGATTGAATGGATGTTTGACCGTCGCCGTAATCCATGAGGAATGCGGCGGCGGTTTTTTGATCCTGCCCGTGTCCGCATTGGCTTGCCCCTGATAATGAGTTGCCCATTCGCGTCGGTGGCGTGTTCGGCGGGACCCGGTGTCCATCTCGGAGTCTCGATCTCGAGTCTTTTTGCCAGGGCTTGGTGGATTCTCCGTGGAATTTGGTCCCAAGTGGATTTTTGGAGTGTGCAAAGGGCTCGGCGGTTCTAGGTTCCTGCCCCCATGTCCGCTAAAATCCGTTTCACCTCCGCCACTGCCACCGGCCTCGTGCTGGCCAAAGTCGGCCACCCTCAGCGCGATGAGCCGCTGCAAACTTCAAAAGAGGTTTTTAAAATCGAGGAAAACGACCAGGAGGCGCTGTCCGCCATCTTCCTCAAGCCGTTCAAGAACCTCACCGCGCACCGCTTCAGCCATCATTCGTCGCTCGATCAGCACGAAATGAACGCCTGCGCCGCCGCCATCTTCGCTTCCGACGACGGGCTCTTGGAAAAAGGCTGCGACATCGCCAAGCGCCTCTACTCCAAGTCGAACCACCCCAACATCAAGTCCGGCGACCTCTGCATCAGCCTGATCCAGGATATCGACATCGACGGCCAGCTGACCCAGGGCCTCTGCATCCTCAAGTCCGAGAGTGTGGTGCCCTTCCTGAGCATCTCCACCCGCGACGGCGACCTCGAGCTGCACACCGAGCAGGGGATCAACCCCGAAAAAATCGACAAAGGCTGCCTCATTCTCAACCACCTTTCCCAAAAGGGTTATTACGTGCTCACCTTCGACCGCACGGGCTCCGACTCGCGCTTCTGGGTACGCGATTTCCTTGGCGTGGTGCCGATCACCGACAGCCCCTTCCTGACCAATAAGTACGCCAACATGGCCGTCGCCTTCATGGAGAAGGAGAAAAAGGACAAGCCCAAGGCCGACGACGACACCCCGCCGTGGGACAGCTCGACCGCCGCCCGCGACGCCATCACCTACTTCGAAGAGAAAGAGAAATTCAGCCTCCAGGAGTTCGAGGAGCAAGTGCTCAAGACCCCGGAGGCCAAGGCCAAGTTCGCCGAGCACCGCTCGCAGGTCGAGGCCGAGCAGGGCCACCGGCTCGATGATTCCTTCGAGATCTCCAAAAAGGACGTCAGCAAGGCCAAGAAGAAGATCCCGTCGGTCATGAAACTCGACACCGGGGCAGAGATCCGGCTCAAGCCCGCCCTGGCCGCCAAACCCGACCCCGTCCTCGAACACGGCTTCGACGAGGAGAAGAAGATGAAGTTCATCAAAATCTACTACAACGAAGATCTCGCGAATTGAGCCGCGAAAGCTCCGAAAAGACCTGCAATCTACCAGTCACGCCAAGGCCTTGGTGATGTTCGCCGTGATCCAAGCTTTCCTCCGCTCAGAGCGAGCCGCCGCGCGCGGCCAGTGCTTTGAAAACCGGCTCCGGCACATAGCGCCGCACGGTTTCCTCCCAGCCGGTCGGGCCGGTCAGGCTTTTGATCATGCTCGACGAAAGCTCGGCGATGTCGCGCGGCGGCATCAGAAAAACCGTGGTGATCTCCGGCGCCATGTCGGCGTTGATGTGGCGCATCACCCGCTCGTATTCGTAATCGCCCGATGACCGAATGCCGCGCAGTACGTACTTGGCATCCATCCGTTTCGCGTAATCCACCAGATAGCGGTTGTTGAAGTGCGTGATTTCCAGGCGCTCGTTGCTTTCGATCGATGCGTCGAGCAATGCCAAGCGGTCTTCCACGCTAAACGAATAACTTTTCGAAGGATTGCTGCCGATGGCCACGATCAAGCGATCGAACATTTCCAGTCCGCGTTGGATCATCCAAAGGTGGCCATTGGTCGGTGGATCGAAGGAACCGGCGTAAACCGCTGTGCGCATGCCGGCAAGGTAGCTGAAAATCCGCTAGATCGGAACCGCAAATATCGCGCCGAGTGATAAATCCGCCAGCCGCCCGGCGGATCCCAGAAATAAAACCTGTCAGCAGGGGCGGCAGACGCCAGCGTCGAGCCGGAATCTGGCCAGGTCGCCCAACTGCGGTGTCTCGCGCAGCCAGTCGAGGTGGGTGGTCGTGATCCACCGCTGGGCATGGAGCGGCAGGTGGTTCATCAGCGCATTGCGGCGGCCCGGATCGAGCTCGCCGAAAATGTCGTCCATCAGATAGATCGGCAGCTTGCCGCCCCGTTGCTCTAGCAGTTTGCCTTGGGCTAACTTCAAGGCCACGGCTAGGGTCCGCTGCTGCCCTTCGCTGGCAAAATCCGCCGCCGGCATGCCGTGGATGCGGAGGTCGAGCTCGTCGCGGTGGGGGCCGACCACCGCTTGGCGCAGGCGGGTTTCGCGTTCCCGCGCCTGCAGCAGGGACTCGCGCAAGTCCGGGCCGCTCGCCGGCAGGTAGCGCAGCGTCAGCGCTTCGTCCTTGCCGCTTACGTCCCGTTGGGCGGCCGCGGCAAATGGCGCGAGCTCTTCGATCATCCTGGCGCGGGCGCTCATCAGCGTGCTGCCGTGTTCGATCAGGATTTCTTCGTAGGATGAAATTTCGGCATCGCGTGGGCGGCCCTCTTTGAGCAGTAGATTCTTCGCCCGCAAGGCCCGGCGGTAGCGCGACCAAGCGCGGCGGTAGCCGTCGTCGATCTGGGAACCCAGAAAATCCAGGTAGCGGCGGCGTCCCTCGCCCGGGCCGCGCACCAGTTCCAAGTCCTCGTTGCCCATCCACACCACCAATCCGCCATCCTCAAGGTAGCGAGTCTGGCTGGCGCGGGCTTCCTCGTCTGCCTTCAGCACCAGTCCCTCGCGCGAATAGCGGACTTGCCGTTCGCAGCCCCACGGGTCTCCGGCGATGCCAAAGCCCTTGCTGCCCATCCGCCCCAGCGTCGTCATCCGGTGGCTCCGCGGCGAGTGCAGCCGCACCAACACGCACAAAGCTTCCAAAATTGAGGTTTTTCCCTGCGCGTTGTCGCCCGTCAAAATCGCGCCCGCCGCCGGAACCTCAAGGTCCAGCGCGCCAAAACAGCGGAAATCCATCAAACGCAGCGAACGAAGCACGCCACACAGATAACGGTAAATTCTGGCCCTTGGAAAGCGATGAGTGACCGTCGCGTAAGATTGGAAGGTGAAATCATCTCACTTTCGCGGCGGTTGACACGGTTCCGCGTGAACGATAAATTTTTTCATCATGTCTGACATTAAAGTCACTCCGTTGGGTTTCTGGGGTCGTTGGGTCGCTTGCTTTTGCGGTTCGATGGCGGTGGCCGCCGCCGGCACGAAAAGGCTCCCGGTCCTCAATCACCCTATCGCTGATCGCAGCGCGGTCGCTGGCATACCGCTGACGGTCGATCTGGCTTCGGCTTTCGGCACCGAGGCGATCGACGATCAGGTCGTTCGTTTCACGTCTCAATTCAATTCCGGCAGCACTCCGATCGTTATGGACATGGCCATATTCAGCAATCGGACGCCCATCGCGCGGCAAAACTTTCTCAAGTACGTGACCGATGGCGACTACGCCAACTCGTTCATTCACCGCAGCGTTTCGGATTTTGTCATCCAAGGTGGGGGATTTCGCACCGACATCAATGGTAACATTGAATCCGTCCCCACCGATGCGCCAATCGTCAATGAATTCGGCATTTCCAACACTTTGGGCACGATTTCGATGGCCAAGGTCGGCGGCAATCCTGACAGCGCCACCAGTCAGTGGTTCGTGAGCCTAGGTGAAAATTCCGACATTCTCGATCCTCAGAACGGGGGGTTCACCGTGTTTGGGCGGATGACGCGTTCGACCTTTGGTAATGCTCAGCTTTTTGGCGATCCCTCCATTTTTCCCACTTACAATTACAGTGCAATTTTGGGCGGTGCTTTTAGCGAACTGCCTCTTTATCAAGCAAACTACTTGATCCTTTTCCCAAGCGTGACGCTGGAGACTCTTCCTGCCGGGGAAGCGGGGGAGAGCTCAACGCTGACTTACACAGTCGTCGCCAACGATAACCCGGCCGTCGCGACGGCATCCATTCAGTCGAATGGCGTTCTGGAACTTTCCCCCGTGGCCGGTCAAACGGGTACAGTGGTCGTCACCGTCCGTGCCACCGACAGCGTCGGCAACACCGTGGACGACAGCTTTTCGCTGACAGTCAACCTTACGTTCACCACTTGGGCATCGCGCAACACCTTTGCGGGCGCGCAAAGTGGCATGACGCAGAATCCGGAGAGCGATGCCTGGAACAATCTCCAAGAATACGCGTTCCTTGGAAATCCCTCCGCTGCGGATCGCGCGGATCAGACGATCTTCCGCGGGACCAACGGCAGCTCACCCTACCGTTACCAGACGCTGACGTTTCCCGTGCGGAAATTTGCCCAAGATTTGACTTACACGGTCGAAGCGAATGACACTTTATCGGGCACTTGGACGGAAGTCTGGAAATCGTCGGACGGATTTGCTCACGCCCGCGTGGTTTCCACGGTGGATCAAGCGGATCGCACCGTGCTGACAATTCAAGACAGCCTGCCGATCGAAAGTCGTTCAAAGCGATTCATGCGGATCAGGGTGGATCAGCAATAATCGAGCTTGGCCGGCCAAGTTTGCCGCCAACCTTCCAAATCATCCAAGCTTCACACGATCAACTCTGATCCATGAAATCCCATGAAAAACTCCATCATCTGGCAGAGCGATTCATTTCAGCTTTACCGATTTTTCCCCAAGCGCCTTCACCCGCCTCGCCACCTCCGGTCGGCGCTTCAGGCGCAAAACGTTGAGCCGACGACGGCTGGATGGGCCGCTGATGAACGCCGTTCATTCGGGGATTAAGCCCTGCGCCGAACCCTTAAGACATCCAGTTCACTCCCTGATCCGAACGCGCCGATCCTTGGAAACCTCACGCTGATCCTTGGAAACCACGCGCTGATCCTTGGAAACCACGCGCTGATCCTTGGATACCACGCGCCGATCCTTGGATACCACACGCCGATCCTTGGATACCACGCGCCGATCCTTGGATACCACGCGCCGATCCTTGGATACCACGCGCCGATCCTTGGATACCACGCGCCGATCCTTGGATACCACGCGCCGATCCTTGGATACCACGCGCCGATCCTTGGATACCACGCGCCGATCCTTGGATACCACGCGCCGATCCTTGG
>CAJXYV010000003.1 GCA_913063525.1 uncultured Verrucomicrobiota bacterium | reverse complement strand
TGATCCGTGGAAGCACCTTGGCGTCTCTGCCAGGTTGCTGGACCCGCCTTGCGGCAAGTCACTCCTGATGTCGGGAAAAAAATTAGCACGGAGGGACCACCCCCATCAAGAGTATTGTACGACGGCGGTTGTCATAAAAAGAGGATCTGTTTACCGCTTCCACAATTGCATTACACGGCCGTATATGGAGACTTCAGGTCAATAGCACCCGAACCCTGTCGTGGACATCCTACCCGAGTATCTCATAACCTGTTTCACGACGGAGACGCCCGTGAACGGTTGGCCTGATCTGTTTTTCATCATCACGCCCTGCAACCCTCACAGCATGGGTGAGCGCGGTGACGATGCGGATGCGATCAAAACCTTGAGCGAACAACTGACCGCTGCGGGCTATTGGCAGCATCCGGTGGATGGATCATCGCCCGACGGGCAGCACCGTGAAGCGGGGTTTGCGATCGGTGGACTCGACCTTGAAGACGCCCTAGCGTTGGGGAGGCAGTACCAGCAGAACGCGATTTTCTCGGTGACACAGGGCCAACTGAAAATCCACGGTTGCTTTGATGGGATTTCAGCTGAGCTTAGTGGCTTTGAAGAGCGGTTGCGCGAAGGGGCTTAAGAGTAGGCGAGAGGGACTTTGCTTTGCTAGGTTGGTACCTTTCGTGGTGATTTTGACAAATTGTTAACGGCCTCGTTTACAAAATGCGGCTTTATTTGTCCCTGATCGGGTACTTTCCTCAGAACTGTTGATGGCCCCACAGTCGGTAAGTCCGTTTAGGCGTAGTTCTGATTTAGCCTCCGCTAGGCAATGCCGTGAGTTCCGCTTTAAAGCTGAACTGGGCCTAGGCTTTGCCGGATTGAGAGTGCAGTTGGCCCGTGCTCGCTAATGCTAGGCAATTCAAAATAAGCGAACGTGGTGCGCGTGAAGCGTTAAAGACGTTAGGGGAACTTGGTGGATTTGTTCCCACTTTTGTTCTCATTTAGGCCAATCTTGGCTGGTTCATTTCAAAACTCTTTGAAAATGAAGGAAGTACGAGGACTGGGACTCGAACCCAGGACCAATTGATTAAAAGCCAACTGCTCTACCAACTGAGCTATCCTCGCCTTCATTTCCGCTCTCGCGGGGCGAGACGAATAAGGTCGTGGCGGCGGGTTGGCAAGCTGATTTGCGTGAAAAAATGAATTCTTTTCTGCGGTCGCCGCTGTGGGGTCAGAAACGCGGGGGCAGGTGCCAGGGCGGATTTTTTTCGTATTCCGCTTTGAGGAAGGGATAGGTTTCCCCGGCGATCTTGAAGAGGTGAGGGGCGACGACGATCATTTGCAGTTGAAGGGCCCCTATGAACAGGATGAGGAGCGCGACAACGCGGAGGGGACGGAGTGGGGCGGCGGTCACCCGGTGGCCACCGGCGTAATCCCAGACGGTGTTGCCGAGGCGCTTGGCCATGAACCAACTCAGGGCTTGGCAGAGCAGCGCGAGGATGCTCCAGCCGAAGCCGATTCCGCTGAAGAGGACGCGCATCGAACGGCGGCTGGAGGCGGCGAGGCTCAGCGGGGAGCCATCCTTGTTGACGACTTGGAGGCCGAGCAGCCACTTGCCGGGAGTGGTTCCAAATTGATGCAGGAGCAGCGCCTCGAGGATGAACCAAGGAGCGTACTGGAAAATCATGACCCATGGGTTGAGCAGGGCGGCTTCGATGTTCTGGCCTGCGGCCCACATGCCGATCCACCAGATGCCGGAGTAGAGGGTAAGGTCGAACCAGCGCGCCCAAAAACGACGACCGTAGTGGGTCCTTGTGGGGAGTGGCGGAGGCGTGGAGTCGCTATCCGGAGAATTTTCGAGAGAGGTGGGTTCCGGGATGATGGGAAGTTGGAACTCGCGAGTGAAGAGGTCGACTTCGTCCAGCGGTTTCCACGCGGGAAGCCCCTCGTGCCATGCGGGGGTGGTGGCGGGGAGTGTGCCGTTGGCGATTTGGCGGCGGATTTCGAAGTCGTGAATGGGCCCGATTTTTTCGCCGTCGCGGATGATCCAGATGTCCATGGTTTAGAGATTGCGGAGGGATTTGGCAGCATCGCTGCGGGCGGCGAAGAAGGCCGGGATCAGGGCGGCAAGGGAGCAGAGGAAGAATGCCATCAGGGCGAATACGGCTTGTTCCAGCGGGTCGTTGTGCGCGGGCAGAACATTGAAGCCGGTGAACGAGGAGGTGAATGGATCGAAACCGAGGCTGCGGAACAAGGCCTGGATGGCACCGCGGAAGTGGATGACGACCCGGCCAAGGCCCACGCCGAGAATGGCACCGAGGGTGCCGAGGATCATGCCTTGATAGAGGAACACGCGGACGATTTGATTAGGGGCGGCACCGAGGGCTTTCATGACACCGATTTCACGCCGTTTCTGGATGGTGACGGTGAACATGACGGCCATCATGGAAAATGCGGAGACCAGCACGATGAATGAAAGGAGGAAATACATCATGCCACGTTGTTGTTCGATCAGCGAGAAAAAAGCCTGGTATTGCTGCCCCCAGGTGACGAGTGAGACTTCTGGCCCCAGCGTCTGGCGGGCGGAGGCGGCGAAGGTTTCCGCGTCGTAAGGGTTGTCGAGACGCAGCGCGATGCCTTGGACGGCCTGTCCGAGGCCCGCGAGGCTTTGGGCGAGGGGCAGCGGAACAAATAGATCGGGAGTCACGGCCATTTGCGAAGCTTGATAAACGCCGATAACTTCAGCCTCCTTGGGCAGGACGACGTTTTTGAGGCCCTTGAGGGTTTCGCCATCCATCTTTTCGGCATCGGTGGTGTTGAGTTCGGCGATGGCGGACTCGATGGCGGATTTGGATTTCGCGTCGAAGCGGAAGACTTGGGCGGTCTCGTCCTTTTCGGAGCTGTCCATGGCGAGAAGCAGATTGGAAAGCAGCTCGCGTTCAGGTTCGCGCAGGCTCTCAGCCAGGATGTGATCGAGCAGGGTGTAGGCTTCGCGGTAGGCGGCGAAGGGCAGTGCGGGCTGGCCGGTGCTGGTTTTCCAAGTACTACTCAGAATTTGGGTGGCGTGGTTCCAGTTTTCCGCGAATGCGGTGCGCAGGGGAGGGTTTTCGGTCGCTTTGTAGGCGCGCATGACGGCCTCGAAATTGCGGGTCGAATAGAGCCTCAGCTTGTTGCCGACGCTGATGCGCAGTTGCTCGGCGAGGATCGAGGAAATGACCACGCGGTCATCGATGCCGAGATCCGCCGTCGAAGTCGGGTGGTTTTCCAAATCCAGCATGCTGGCGATGCCCGCGACCTGTGCCGGATCCGAAGTATCGACGCCGCGGAACAGTACTGGCCGCTGCCACGATTCGACATCGACGATGACATTGTCCGCGACGTAGGCGGTGGCTGCCTCGACGTGGGGAAGCGCCTTGGCCTTGGCGGCGGCACTGGCCCAATCCGTCATCCGGCCATCGGCGGATTCGCCGTCGTGCAGACTCATCAGGACGTGGGGCGTGAAACCGAGCAGGCGGCTTTTCACGTTGCGCTCGAGACCCGAGTAAACGGCCATGACCACCACGAGAACCAGTACCCCCAGCATGACTCCGACGAGGGAGATCAGGCTGAATGAGGACAGCATCGAGCGGCGCGGATTGAGATACCGGCGGGCGAGGAGGAGGCTGAAGGAGCGACTTTTGATGCCGTCTAGCTAACCCGTAAAAGTCGACGCGGCAAGCGCTAGTGGCGCGGAGCTCAATCGTCGCTCGGTAAACCCAGCAGCTCGATCAAGCGCTGCAAGTCGTCGTCGCCGTAATACTCGATCTCGATTTTGCCCTTTTTGGCAGAATGTTGGATCGAGACGTGGGTGGCAAAGTGCTCGCGCAGGCGGTTGGTGACTGCGCGGACATGGATGTCGATCTCGCGGACCGCAGGCGTCTTTTTCGCCTCGTTGGAATCCGAGGAATCTTGGTTGATCAGCGATTGCGTCAGCTTTTCAGTCGCGCGCACCGTGAGCTGGCGGCGGATCACTTGATCGGAGGCGAGCAACTGCGTCGCGTGGTCCTTGATCGCCAAGATTGCCTTGGCGTGGCCGACGGTGAGGCGCGCTTGGGCGACCAGCATCTGGACATCGAGGTGAAGTCCCAACAGGCGCATCGCATTGGCGACGCTGGCGCGGGACTTGCCAACGCGGGCGGCGATTTCTTCCTGCTTGAGGGTGAACTCTTCGGCCAGGCGGACATAGCCGGCGGCCTCTTCCATCGGGTTGAGGTCTTCGCGCTGAAGGTTTTCGATCAGCGCCATTTCCAACACATCGCGGTCGGATGCTTCGCGCTCGATCACGGGCACGGTCGCGAGGCCGAGTTTTTTGGAAGCGCGCCAGCGGCGTTCGCCGGCGATGAGCTCGAGCTTGCCATTCACCGGCCGCACGATCAGCGGTTGGATGATGCCGTGCTGGCGGATCGACTCCATCAAGTCGTCCAACGGCGATTCCACGAACTGGTGGCGCGGTTGCAGCGGGCTGGGGACGATCAGGTCCAGAGTCACATCGCGCACGCGCTTGAAATCATCCGGGGCAACTGCGGCTGGGGTCGCCGTTGGGTTTGCACTCTTTTTAATGAGTGCTCCGAGTCCTTTTCCGAGTGCCTGCTTCGCCATGAGGCGGCGAGCTTTACGAAAACCCGCCGGACAATCCAAGCGGAATTCGGCGGCGGGGTTGAAATGCCGCTGCACCACGCTTGACGGGGAGGGGGCATGTGGGCATCCCTTGCGGCGTGAAATTGACGCTCTTTATTTCTTCATGTGCCGCTCTGGTGCTGGCTGCCGGTGCGGCATCCGCCCAGCATGTGGCGCCGCCGCTGGCTCCTTTGCCGAAGATGGCCAAAGAAACTCCAGCCCCGTCCCACGCCTCTGTGGCACCGGCAGAAGTGGTCGCCTCTGCGGTCTCAGCCGTGGCCAGTCTCGGCAACGAAGTCGTGCTGGGCCGCTATCAAGTCGCGGTCGAGCGGATGAACTCGCACTGGAAAGAACGCACCGCCGAGCGGATGGGGGGGATGCAGCAGCTGGAAACCCAACTCGCCAACGTGGCGCGCCAGATGGTGAAAGAGGGCATCAGTATGGTTTCCTTCAAGCCCCAAGGCCAGCCGCGCTCGTTCGAGGTCGGACCGGGCACCAAGGTGGAAAAAATCGATGGCCAGGATGTCGAATCGCTCATCTTTAACCAGTGGTTGGTGCTGGTCCCGACAGCGACCAAGTTTCGGATTGTCCGCCCGGGCGATCCCAAACCGCTGGTGATTGAAAGCATCGGCTACCAAGTCGCGATCTCCGACAAGGGCAAAAACAACTGGAGCTTTATCGATGGCTCCGGGCTGTCGGTGAACGATCTGCGGAGCTTGTACCTGACCTTGCCCGCCGATCTCAAATTGCCGCCGTTAGAGAAACGCGAATCCCGTTAGAGTATTGGTTTATGGCAGCAAGGAAGAAAAAAGTTTCAGAGTCAAAGGTGCTCCACCGCAAGCTCGTCCAGTTATGGAACCGCGGACAGAGCAAGTACTGTGAAGTCCGGGGTTCGGAGATTCACGGGCGCGGTGTCTATGCGACCCGCTTCATCCCCGACCAGACCAAGATCATCGAGTACGTCGGCGAGTTGATCGACAAGGAGGAGAGCGAACGCCGCGGCAATGCGCAACACGCCAAATCCCTGAAGACCGGCGACGCCGCAGTCTATATCTTCACGCTCACCAACACCTGCGACATCGACGGCAATGTGCCGTGGAACACCGCCCGTTTGATCAATCATTCCTGCCGGCCGAACTGCGAGGCATGGATCGATGGCCGCAAAATCTTCATCCACGCCCTCGGCGACATCAACGCCGGAGACGAGCTAACATTCGACTATGGATTCGACGTTGATTGCTACGAAGACCACCCCTGTCTTTGTGGTAAAGAAGGCTGCGTCGGTTACATCGTCAGCCGCAGCCAGTGGGCGGAGTTAGGGACCCGCCTCAAGGCAAAAGCGTAATCACCCGCGCATCAATTGCATGCCCCACCAGATCAAAGTCCCGGTGGCCGTTAGCAAGAGCAGCAACAGCAGCAGGCTTCGGTTCTGATCTCGCAAGACATTGGAGACTTCTCCCCGCGAATATTTACGCTGGTGCTCCTTCGCGCGCATGCGATCCACCAGATCAGCCAGCGGTGGCATCGTCGTCTCGCGCTCTTTTTGTTCGCGCGCCAGCCTTTCCGGGATTTTTGCCAGCTCCCTCTGTTGCTCCTCCAGCCGCCGCCGATGTTCATTGAGCTGGTTCAGCTCAATGTCTTCGGCAGAAAGGGTGCTGCGGCTCATGGCTTGCGGTTCGGTTATTTGGCGAGGTACACCAGCAGGGCCAGCCCGCCGAGCACGAGGATCGGCAGATTGAAGGCGAAACCATTGCGAAGGTTGACCATGAACTCCGAGCTCACCACCCGGCGGTTGCTGCCGCGGCTGCGCTTGGCCGCGCGGCCAAAGATCGCGCCACTGCGGCTGCCTTCAAAGTGCGAGGCGGCTTGGTCGTATTCGTCTGCGGCAAGGTCGATGGCGATCGTCGCCTTGTCGAGCCGCTCGGAGACTTGCTCGCGGCTCCAGCTTTCCGGATTGAACTTATGAATCTTGTCGAGGTGGCTGGCAAACATCGTCCGGCATTCTTCCAGATCGTTCGTCTCCTGATGCATCTCGAGCAGTTCGCGGTCGATCAAGGTGATCGACGAGGTCAGTCTTTCGGTTAGCTCGACCTGCTGGGAAACGAAGGTCCGTTTGCGCGCCGTCAGCTCTTCCAGCTCGCTCTTTTTGCGCTCCAGCTCCTCCTGTTGCTGCTTGATGCGGTTGATGTCGTCCTCCGCATCCTTCAGCTTGCGGTCGAAGTCGTCCTCCCGGTTGAAACTGTTGGCCGAAGCCATTTCCATTTGTGTCGAACGGATTTTGATGTGGTGGGTATGTTCGCCAAGTGCACTCATAAGGGATCGCGCGTTAAATTGATGCACTTCCATTAACAGAATCGCTCCCCCCTGCCAGCAAAATATTTCGGATATCTTGACTATATCGCTCAGGCCTACTGGCAGGCCATCACGACGCGGCTCAAATATAGAACATCGGCGCGCCTTGGTTGCCGGCTAGGCTTTCCACGGTGATCTGCTCGAGCGCGTGGAGGAGCACCACGGACACTTGCTCCCAGCCGCGCCGCACCGTGGGGCCGGAGTCGCCCTCGTTGGCGACGGAGCACTGCAGCAACATCGGATCCACGGCATCGACGACTTGGCGCAGGGTGATTTGCGCGGCGCTGCGGCTCAGCAGGTAGCCGCCGGCCTTGCCGCGGCGGCTTTCGATGAGACCCGCGCGGCGCAAATCATTGAGAATTTGCACAAGAAAGTTTGCAGACACGGCTTCGCGTTGCGCAAGCTCTTCCAGCCGCGTGAGCGTTCGGCCGTCGTGGTGTTTCGCCAGCTGGGCCATCGCCCGGCAGGCGTACTCTAATTTCTGCGAAATCTTCATGAGCGAATCCCAACAGATCGGAACCGAGCCGGCGAGCAAGAACGCCGGCAAGCTTTGCGCCGGCAAAGTGGCGGACATGCAGAATGTTTGGGAAACCTTGCGCAGCGAGGCCAGCCGCGTCGCCGCCGAAGAGCCGACGCTCCAGCACCTCGTCCACGATGTGATTCTTTCCCGCGAGACGCTGGCCGCCGCCTTGGGGGCCCGCTTGGCCCGCCGTCTGGCGCGGGAGGACATGCCGCGCAGCTCGATGGAGCCGCTGCTGACCGGGGTTTTTGTGGCGCACCCACACATCGTCCACAGCGCCACCCGCGATTTGTTGGCGATGTTCGAGCGCGATCCCGCGTGCTTTTCGCCGCTGGAGCCGGTGTTGTTTTTCAAAGGATTCCTGGCACTCACCACCTACCGCGTCGCCCACCAGCTGTGGCACGATGGCCGCCGCTGGCTGGCGCTTTACTTGCAAAGTCTCGCCAGCGAAGCGTTTTCCGTCGATATCCACCCCGCCGCGCGCATCGGCTGCGGCATCCTGCTGGACCACGCCACCTCCTTTGTGGTGGGGGAGACCGCGATCATCGAAGACGACGTCTCCATCCTGCACGAAGTCACGCTCGGCGGCACCGGCAAGGACGTCGGCGATCGCCACCCGATCATCCGCTCGGGCGTCCTCCTTGGCGCGGGCGCGAAAATCCTCGGCCGCGTCGAAATCGGCACCGGGGCCAAGGTCGGTGCTGGCAGCGTGGTTCTCAACGACGTTTCACCCCACACGACCGTGGCCGGTGTGCCTGCCGTGGTCGTCGGCGTGCCCAGCGAGGAGAATCCCGCCACCGCGATGAATCAGAAACTCGACGGCTGCTATCACATTTGAGCTGGATTCTTGCCGGGTACGGGCGCGTGGGAAATCGCCGAGACTCGGGAATCGCAAGGCACTGGTGCCGAGGAACCTTGGACGGCTGGGCCAAGCCATTCGCCCGGTGGAAAATCCTCTTCCAGCCCTCAAAGCGGATTTTCCGTTGGTGATAAATCCGCTTTTCGCCCGCCTAGTGGATTTTTTGCACCGTGCCGAAGGGCTTGTTACGAGTGATAAGTCTGCTTTTCGGCCCAGAAGTGAATTTTTCTCAAGTGACAAATCCGCTTTTCATCGCAAAAGTGAATTTTCCATCGGTGAAAAATCCGCTTTTAGATCCAGAAGTAGATTTTTCGGTCATGCACAAGGCCCAAGCCGAGGAAGAAAATTCCTCGCGGTCCGTGACAAGGATCGGGGGCCGTTCGACAAACGCAATGACACCGCTGACAGAAGGCGGAGCGCGAGAACCGCAGCTTGATCCGCCAGAGCCAAGGGCCGGACGGCGCGCTGCTCAGTAGGTCGTGCTGGCGCTTTAGACTTCAAGGAATCCAGCCGCAGACTTGGAAGCCTTTGACCATTAGGTAGGCGACACCGCCGGCGGCGGGCAGGGTGAGAACCCAGGCCCAGAGGATGCGCTCGATCAGCGAGAGCTTGAGCGCGCTGAAGCGTTTGGCACAGCCGACGCCCATGATCGAGGTGGTGATGCTGTGGGTGGTGGAAACCGTCATGCCGAAACTGCCGGTGACGGCCAGCAGCGTTGCGGCGGTGGCCTCTGCGGCGAAACCGTGGACGGGCTGGAGTTTGACCATTTTGTGGCCAAGAGTTTTGATGATCCGCCAGCCGCCGGCCATGGTACCTGCGGCCATGGTGAGAGAACAGACGATCTTGATCCAGGCGGGCACGTCGGGGGAGAGGTCTTGGACTTTTTTGGCGGCGATGCTGAGGGCGGGTTTGCCGGCGGCTTCGGCGGCCTTCATCTCGGAGCCGAGGGTTTTCTGCCAATCGGTGAATTTGCCGGCGACCATGCTGCCGAGCACGGGTACTTTCGTCAGCCAGCGGGCGTCTTCGGCAGCGAGGATTTCGCGGTGGGTCGCGGTGGCGAGATTGGTCAAGCGCTGGGCAGCGGCGGCGTCTTGGGTGGCGGCGTAGGTTTTGGCGGCGAGCGTTTGGAAGGCTTCGCGGAATTCGCCGGGTTGCAGGCGGCGGCTTTCGTTTTCCAAGACGGCGGCGGCTCCGTGGAGTTGCGCGGGCGTGGACTTGGCGTTCTGGATCAGCTTGATGCTGGTTTCCGATTGCTGCGATTTATCCATTCTCAGGAAGCCAAGCCAGTCGGGGATGTGTTGGAAACTGCCGGTCGCCGTGGCTGTCACCAGCGCGAGGGTGATGACACCCATGGTCTTCTGCGCATCGGCCAGACCGTGGGCGAACCCCATGTAGCTGGCGCTGAAAATCTGCGCCTTGCCGAAGAAGTGATTCACAAACCGCGGGCGCGCATTTTGCAACAGGAAGTAGAGAAGGCCCATCAGCAGGAAGCCACCGAAAAAGCCGATGAGCGGCGAGCTGATCATCGGGATGACGACTTTGTGCAGCACGCCTTCCATGACGACCTTGCCGTCTTTGACCTTTTCCACCGACCAGATGATGGCGTGCCAATTGCCGTGGGCGCTGGCAACGGCGGCGCCGCAAATGCCGCCGACCAAGGCGTGCGTGGAGCTGGATGGCAGGCCGAACCACCAAGTGATCAGGTTCCAAACAATGCCACCGAGCAAAGCGCAGACAATGACCAGCGGCGAGATGAACTGCGCATCGACCAGCCCCGAGGAAACCGTCTTGGCCACCGCATGCCCCGCCAGCGCGCCGATCAGATTGGTGGCGGCTGCCATGGCGATCGCTTGGCGCGGCGTCATCACCTTGGTGCCGACGACGGTGGCGATCGAGTTTGCGGTGTCGTGAAAGCCGTTGATGTATTCGAACACCAGGGCGATGAAGATCACCAAAAAGATAATTCCGAGACTCATGCGCGGCGGACCTTAGGAGTTTTTCAGGACGATCTGGGAGACGACGTTGCCGCAGTCGCGGCAGCGATCGATGACTTTCTCCAGCAGATCGTAGAGGTCGGTCATCGCCATCGCCTTGAGCGGCTCCATGTTGCCGGAGTAGATTTCCTTGAGGTAGCCAAGCACGAGTTGGTCGGCGCGGCCTTCGAGCTCCTGCATCAGGTCGTTTTCCGCCTTGATGGCTTCCAGGCTCGGGCTTTTCGCCAGCATGTCGACCATCCGCACGACGACGAGAGCCGCCTCTTGGGCGATCTCCATCTGCGGGGCGAAGTTCTCCGACTTCACGAGGTGGTGCATGATCTGGTAGCGCTCGCCGAATTTTTCGACCGTCTTGGGAATGCGGTAGAGCGCCTTGGAAAGCGCCTCGATGTCCTCGCGGTCGAGAGCGGTGACGAAGACCCGGACGAGTTCTTCGCTGATGATTTCGGCGTTTTTCTTTTCATTGCGGCGGGCCACGGCGAGTTCCGCCAGCGACACGTTGCCGTTGGATTCTTTCAACAAGCGGGCCAAGGCTTCGATGCTGAGGTGCGCGGATTTTGCGCTGGTGGCGAGGAGTTCAAAGAACCGGTCCGACTTTCCAAAGAGTTTTGCGAGTGAGATCACGACAAGACGCTGGCAACTTACGCACGCCACGACAAGAGGAGTTTTGGTATTTTAAACGATTCGATTTAACGCAAAAGGAATCTGGCGGGAGACGGGACTTGCGCGGTGTAAGGATATGAAAGCCATCGGTCCTATCAGACTCTAAACCAGCTCTGCGGCGATCGGGTCCACCAAGGCGCGGCCGTGGTGGATGAGGATGAGGCGGTCGTCTGCGATGCGGGCGAGGCCTTCGGCGGCGAAGTGGGCGGCGCGCTGGCGGGCTTCGGGGGCGAGCAGGTCGAGCGGGATGCCGTCGCAGGTGCGCAGGCCGAGGGCGATGCGTTCGAGGCGGCGGGCTTCGGCGTCGAGGGTTTCGGACTCGCTGAGGGCGTGGCCGACGGACTGGACTTGGGCGACGTAGCGGGCGGTGTCGGGGATGTTTTTCCAGCGGGTGCCGCCGAGGGTGGAGACGGCGGAGGGGCCGAGGCCGAGGTAGTCTTCGCCGCGCCAGTAGCCGCGGTTGTGGGTGGAGTGGTGGCCGGGCTGGGCGTAGTTGGAGGTTTCGTAGTGGTCGAATCCGGCGGCGGTGAGGAGTTCGTCGGCGAGGTGGAAAAACTCGGCGTCGTGGTCTTCGTTTTCGCGCATTTCGCCGCGGCGGAGGGATTCGAAGAAGGCGGTGTCTTCTTCGTAGGTGAGGTTGTAGGCGGAAATGTGGTCGGGCCGCAGGGCGATGGCGTGGCGCAGGGTGGCTTCCCAGTCGGCCTTGGATTGGCCGGGGATGGAGAACATCAGGTCGATGTTGATCGAGGGGATGCCGGCGGCGCGGAGGATGGCGACGGCTTCGCTGGCTTGTTCGACGGAGTGTTCGCGGCCGAGGATTTCCAGGACATGCGGGGTGAATGACTGGATGCCGAGCGAGACGCGGGTGACGCCGAGCTCGCGAAAGAGGCGGGCTTTGGCGGCGTCGAAGGTGGCGGGGTTGGCTTCGAGTGTGACTTCATCGAGTTTTGAAAAGTCGATCGACGTGTGGAGTCCGGCGAAGAGGCGCGAGAGGAGGCTGGGGGAAAGCATGCTGGGGGTGCCGCCGCCGAGGTAGATCGTGCGCGGGGCTTCGGCCGTTTGGGCGAGGCGTTGTTTCGTTTCCGCGACAAGGGCATCGACAAAGGTGCCGATGGGCGTGGCGCCCGGGGTGTGCTTGTAAAACGAGCAGTAGGGGCAGACGCGGTGGCAGAAGGGGATGTGCAGGTAAATCAGCAAGCAGCGAATGTATCATGGAATTTCCCCGCCGCAAAGGCTGGGGATTGGTTCCTCGATTCGAAGATAGGATCCACGAAAAGCAAAAAGCGAGGTGGGCGCTGAAGCTCCCATTGCGGGAATTTTCTTCCTATCAGGCGCATCGTGTTGTTCGAAGCCGCGCAATGAGCTTGCCATCACTGGGCGGCTCGGGGATGTTCTTCGGGTCGTGCCAGCTAAGCATCATCGGCCGCTTTGGCTTATTCCTAACTTGTTGAGTCTAGATGCTCCGCTGGTTGCTGTTTCGTGGCTGTATATTTTCGCAAAGACTTGGCGCGTCCAGTATTTGCCTTGGGTCGCCTACGCCTCGCTCGGCCTGGTGGTGTGGGTGATTTACGTCACGGATCGCTTGTTAGACGCATCGATGCAAGGGGCGATCGTCGGCAAACTGGAGGCGCGCCATGAGTTTCACCGCAGGCATCAGCGCCGCTTCCGGCGCGTGGCGGTGATGGCCAGCGCGCTTGCCTTGCTCTTTGTGATCAAGGGAATGCCGGTGTCGATCTATGGCTACGCCATTGCTGGCGGCATGTTGATCGCGGGTTTTTTTGCGTTATCGATCTTCTCGACACAGGGGCCTGATGACATCCCGTATGCCAAAAACGTGCTCGCGGGTCTCGCGTTTGCCTATGGCACGGCGATGATTGCCTTTGTCTTTACCGGTTTTGATTGGTGGGAGTTGCTCCAATCGCGCGAGCTGATTTGTTTTGCGGTTTTGTGTGTTCTCAATATTTCGGCGATTGATCTGTGGGAGCACGCCAACCGCTCATCGGATCCGGAGGCCAAGGCGACTGACGAGCTATCGCTGACATTGCCGCTGACGCTGTTAGGCGGAGCATCGTTGGTCTTTGCCTTGCAGGATCACGAGCTCACCACGCGGCCGTTTTTCTATGCCATCCTAACGGGGGCGGCGCTGTTGCATGTTCTCAATCGGGTGCGGGCGCGGCTGCAGATGGATGCCCTGCGAGTACTGGCGGATGTGGCACTGCTGGTTCCATTCATCGTGTTTTCCGCTGCGTCGCGTTCTTGATGGGGGCGGCATGAAAGCCGTGTCAGTGGTCGGTGCCTATGTTCTGCTCCATCCGCGCGATCTCGAGCATGGGCAGCTTGCGGAATAGCCCGATCCACTCGCGGGACTCCCGGCCGGGGTAGGCATGGGTGGGCACCCACGCATCGATGCGTTCGAACCACGGCGCAAACCGTGTTTCCAGCTCCTCCACCGTTGTCGCAAACGGCGGGCCGCTGGCGTCTTCGCCGGGATCGAACGGTGTCAGGAAAAACACGCCCGCCAGTAGCCCGCCATCGATGAGGCAGTCCGCGACGGCTTCGGCGTAACGGTCGCGTTCGCTGGGGTCGATCGCACAAAAGCAGGTGTGCTCCCACAGCGCCGAAAACTTCCGCACCGCCCGCCATGCCGGATCGAGGAAATTCCCCACTTCGTAGACTTCATTGCTCACTTGCGGAAATTCCTGCGCCCGCTCCACCGCCGTTTGCGAAAGGTCCAGGCCGACGATCGGAACTCCCAGAGTCGCCAGCGCCCGCACATCGTGGCCGAGTCCGCAGCCTGGCACCAGGATCGGCCCAGCGCCCCAGTCCGCGCTTTTTGCCAGCACCTCTTGCAAGGGCGGGGCTGCCATTCCCTTTTCCCATGGTGTGTCGCCCAGCTGATAGCGTTGTTCCCAGTCCGTCATGAGGCCAAGATCGCTCATCGCTCGCCGCCGCGCAATCCCGCGCTTTGGGTTTGCGTGCATTTGTGATGACTGCGGCAAAGTTCGCGCGGACTTCAATCCCATTGACCTGTCTCGTCCTTCGGTTAGTCTCGGGCTATCCCCATGGCTGGCTTTTTCAAATCTCTCTTCAACAAGATCACCAACCGCGCGGAAATTGATTGGGACGAGCTGGAGTCCGACCTGATCAGCGCGGATCTCGGCATCCGCCAGACGACGGCGATTCTCGACGAGCTGCGCGATCTGGGCCGTGACATTTCCGCCGACGATGTGGTGGCGACGACTCGCCGCCATCTGGCCAAGCGTTTGCCCGCCGATTCTCCGCCACCCGCGCCGCGTGCCGACGGCAAGCCGTTTGTGATTCTGGTGGTGGGCGTGAATGGCACGGGCAAGACGACATCCTCCGCCAAGCTCGGTCTGTGGCTTCAAAAGCGCGGCCACTCGGTGATCATGGCCGCGGCGGACACCTTTCGCGCGGCGGCAGTGGAGCAACTCCAGCGGTGGGGCGAGCGGCTGAACCTGCCGGTGGTCAAGGGCAGCCCGAATGCCGACCCATCGTCGGTGTGTTTCAGCGCGCACCAGAAGGCGATCGCCGCAGGCACGGAATTTTTGATTTGCGACACTGCCGGGCGGATCCACACGCGCCACAATCTGATGGAGGAGCTGGGCAAAATCCGCCGCACGCTGGCCAAGCAGGACGAAACTGCGCCGCACCTGACCTTGCTGGTGGTCGATGCCACGACCGGCTCGAATGCGCTCAACCAAGCGAAGGAATTTCACAAGGCGAGTCCGCTTGACGGCTTGATCGTGACCAAACTCGATGGTTCCGGCAAGGGCGGGATCGCGGTAACGATCCACGAGCAGCTGGGCATCGCGCCGCGATTCATCGGCACGGGCGAGGAGCCCGAGGCGTTTGCGATCTTCGAGAAAGAGCGCTTTGTTCAGGAAGTTCTGTGACCCTTTATGCGGGGCTGGCCGAAGCCGAAACGCGCCATCATCGCCGCTGTGGAGGCGATTTGATCTAGCGTTTTGAACGCGCACGTTCGGCGGCTTGCTTCGGCGGGCGCGCTGGCTAACATGGCGAGTATGTTCGCCAAACGCCACGGCCCGCCGGGATCATCGCCCGCCACGCTGCTGCCCCATCTGGTCGATGGCCAGATCCGCAAGCCGGAGATCCAGATCATCGAGTACGATCGGGATTCGCTGGAGGAGCGCGAGGTGGTGGATCTGGAAGAATTGGCAGCGCATCTGGACAACCGCAAGGTGACGTGGATCAACATTGACGGGCTCGGCGATGTGGAGGCGCTGAAGATTCTGGGCGAAAAATTCCACCTCCACCCGCTGGCGCTCGAAGACGTGCTCAACACCGGCCAACGGCCGAAGGTTGAGCAGTCGCCCGACTACCTGTTTATCATCGCGCAGATGGTCTATCAGGATAATAGCCGCGCGATCCGCGGCGAGCAGGTGAGCTTTTTTCTCGGCAAAAACTTCCTCATCACCGTGCAGGAGGAGGCCGAGTACGACGTCTTCGAACCGGTGCGCGAGCGCATCCGCTCGGGTCGCGGCTCGATCCGCAAGTCGAAGGCGGACTATCTCACCTACGCGTTGCTCGATTCGATCATCGACCACTACTACCCGGTGCTCGAAGACGTCGGCACGGCGATCGAGGAGCTGGAAACCGACCTGCTAGAAAAGCCGTCACGCGAGATGCTCGTCATCTTGCACGACTATAAGCGTAGCCTGACGCAGATGCGCCGCTTTGTCTGGCCATTGCGCGACGTGATCAATGGCTTGCTGCACGACACATCGGGCTACATCACCACGCCGTCGAAGATTTTCCTGCGCGACTGCTACGACCACACCGTGCAGCTGATGGATTTGGTGGAGAGTTACAAGGAACTGACCTCCGGTCTGATGGAACTCTACCACTCCAGCGTCGGCCTGCGGACCAACGAGGTGATGCGAGTGCTGACGGTGATCACCTCGATTTTCATCCCGCTGACTTTCATCGCGGGGGTGTACGGCATGAACTTCGCGCCGCAAACCGCGGACGGGCGGAAGCTGCCCTACAACATGCCGGAACTCTATCTGCCGCATGGCTACATCGACGTGATGGCCATCATGGCCGTGATCGCGGTGGTTCAGCTGATCATCTTCAAGCGGATGAAGTGGCTGTGATTTGATCCGGGGCGGGGGTGTCAGTGTCGCACTTGAAGTCTGATAAATCGCTTCGGATTCGCACTGACCGAATTCACGTCGCCCACTTGCACGGAGATGAGGGACCCGTAAAAACATCTGCGAACAATACGAATGACGAACCGACTATTTTTCAAAGCGCAGGCGGATGAACTGCTTCTTGGGTGGATTCGGGTTCGGATACGTGTAGGTGGCGCGGACAGTTTCTGGATCGATGCCGGTGGTGAGCACGTTGAGCGTGAGGGCGGTCCAGTTGGCGAAGTCGGACGAGCTTTCGGCGCGGTAGATGACGTCGTTGGTCAACACGGGGCGTTGGAAGGTGATCGACAGCGAGCTGGCGTTTGATGTGACTGTGGGCTGCGGGGTGAAGACGTAAGGATCGCCGCCGAGCGCGTATTCGGCGAGGTTGGTGAGACCGTCTCGGTCGGGGTCGGCGGTAGCCGCGGAGTCACCGGCGGCAATCTGGGACGGAGTGAATTTTTCACCCACCCAGGCGTTGTAACTGCGCGAGGATGCTTGGGCAATTATCAGAACACCTGAGGCACCGCCCGTGTAGTTGGCATCGCTGATGGTTCCGACGACAGAGTAAGTTCCAGCATTGGTCGGCGCCGTAGCTGAGCCGTCGTAGGTGAAGTTCACCGTTAGACCGCTTGGTGTGGTGGTGGCAGTGGCGGATTTGGAGGTTCCATCGTAGGTGGTGACAAGGCTGCCCAGCGTGACGGTGGCGGTGGCCTTATTAACGGTCAAACTGGTTGAAGTGGAGGCGGTGTTATAGTTGTCCAAATCCGTGGGGATGAAAGTTACACTCGGGTTTTCCGTGCCTGCATCGGGGATCGTGACGGGATTCGTGAAAACGAAGGTTCCCGCGACCGATGCGGTGCCGCCTGATAGAGAGGAACTGGAGAGAGTTTGCCCGTAGGTAATCGCCTCAGCTGTGGGTGAGATACTGACTGTCGGCGTGGCCTTGTTGACTGTCACGCTTGCCGTGGTGGTGACTGTGCTGTAGTTGCTGGAGTCCATGGGCGTGAATGTCACGCCTTGGTTCGCCGCGCCAGCGTTGGGAGTGGTGCTGGGAGTTGTGAAGTTAAATGTACCAGCTACCGATGCGGTACCGCCCGAGAGTGATGAATTGGAGAGCGCTTGCCCGTAGGTGATCGCTGAGGCCATAGGAGCGGCATTGACGGAGGGCACAGCCTTGTTAACCGTCACGCTGACTGTGGTGGCGGCAGTATCGTAGTTGTTTGAATCCGTGGGGAAGAAGACGACACTCTGACTCACAGTGCCCGCATCGGGAGTCGTGCCAGACGTCGTGAAGGCAAAGGTTCCAGCGACTGAGGCGGTGCCGCCCGACAGTGAGGAGTTCCAGAGAGCCTGACCGTAGGTGATCGCCGAAGCAGTGGGTGAGATACTGACCGTTGGGGTGGCCTTATTGACCAACACGCTGATGATGCCCGTTGTCTTCGTGTAAGCCACCGTGTCCGTCGGGATGAACGTGTAACTAGCGAGGTAGGTGCCCGTGCCAGGTATCGTGCTCGGCGTGGAGAATGCAAAACTTCCGGGTACGGAACCCACCCCGCCGCTCAACGAGGAAGACGCTAAGGTTTGTCCATAGGTGATTGTCGAAGCCATTGGAGGAGTGGTGATTGTTGCAGGTGGCGGTCCGGCGAGCTGAAGTGTCTGGTAGGTAGAAACTTCTCCCCCTTGCCATGCAATCCCAGTGAATGTGCCGACTTGTCCGATCAGTGGGGCTGGAGCACCCACGATGAAGTCGAGCACGTATGCGCCATAATAAATATCCAACGGTGGATTGTTGGGGCCGAACTCAGCCATTTGGTGGATGGCGATCGAAGTGGAAGCAGCCAGTGTGGATGCGTTGCCAACAAACACATAGAGAGGACGGCCAATCAGGCTGGAGGCGTTTTCTCCGGGAACTTGTTCACCTTCCACATAACCAGAGAACGATCCGTCTAGGCTGATGGAGTAACCGCCGCACAACGCTGATGCGAGTGGAGTAAAATTGGCCACGGCTGACGCGATATTCGCCTGACTCAAACTGTCTGGAATGCTGTAATCTTCTGGAAAGTAACCAATAGCGACGATGCCACCATCGAGAAGCGATCCATCCGCGTTTTGGAAAAGCACGTCCTCACTTCCATCGCCCGAGTAAACGTTTGTGACTTGATAGATTGCAGTCCCCTCATTCACTGTCACGCTGAGCGAGGTAGTGATGGTGTTGTAATTGATGGAATCCGTTGGAGTGAAGGTCACGCTCTGGCTCGCAGTTCCTGCGTTGGGGGTGGTGGCAGGAGTGGTGAACGCGAAGGAGCCCGCGACCGACGCGGTGCCGCCCGTCAGCGAGGAATTGGATAGCGTTTGGCCGTAAGTGATCGCTGATGCCGTCGGAGCGACGCTGACGGTGGGCGTGGATTTATTGACGGTCACACTGGTCGTTGTGGTAACGGTATTGTAGTTGCTCGAATCCGTTGGAGTGAAGGTCACGCTTTGGCTCGCAGTTCCGGCGTTGGGGGTGGTGGCAGGAGTGATGAACGCGAAGGTGCCCGCGACCGACGCGGTGCCGCCCGACAGCGAGGAATTGGAGAGTGCTTGGCCGTAGGTGATCGCTGATGCCGTCGGCGCGATGCTGATGGTGGGCGTGGCTTTATTGACCGTCACACTGGTCGTGGTGGTAACGGTGTTGTAGTTGCTCGAATCAGTAGGAGTGAAGGTCATGCTCTGGCTCGCAGTTCCGGCATTGGGAGTGGTGGCAGGAGTGGTGAATGCGAAGAATCCCGCGACCGACGCGGTGCCGCCCGTCAGCGAGGAACTGGAGAGTGCTTGGCCATAGGTGATCGCTGATGCAGTCGGCGCGACGCTGATGGTCGGAGTGGCCTTGTTGACTGTCACGCTGGTCGTGGTGGTGACGGTGTCGTAGTTGGTGGAATCCGTTGGGGTGAATGTCACGCTTTGGCTTGCGGTGCCGGCGTTGAGCGTTGTGTTAGGAGCAGTGAACGCGAAGGTGCCTGCGACCGATGCGGTGCCACCCGTCAGTGAGGAGTTGGAAAGCGTTTGACCGTAGGTGATCGCTGTTGCGGTAGGTACGACTGTGATGGTCGGCGTGGTCTTGGTGCTGGTGACAACCAGATTGATTTGGCCTGTGGTGGCGGTATTGACCGTCGCGGCGAAGCCTGCGGGCAGAGTGCCGACGTTGAGCGTATTGTTAGTAAGAGTCCCGGTGTAAGTGATCAGTGTGTAAGTTTCGGCAGCGAAGCCAGCGCCAGCGGTGACGTTGACGGTACCGTCGAGGGTCAAATTCCCGGTAACGACGGTGCGATCAGATGTAGTGCCGAGCTCATAATCCAGCGTGCTGGTGGAGGTAAGAACCAGTCCTGAACCGAGGGTCAAGGTTTCGGTCGAAACGCCCGGAGCAAGTATGCCATTGCAGGTGACTGCCCCAGCGATGCTACCGGAACCGCCGAGTGTCGCGCCTACGGCAACGGTGGTGGTTGTCGCGGAGAGCGAACCGGTGACGCAGAGTTTTCCCGCACTCACGGTGGTGGCGCCGGTGTAGCTACTCGAACCCGTCAGTGTGAGCGTGCCGCTACCTTTTTTGGTTAGAGATAGTACCTGACCCGCGGCACCGTTTTGAAGCGACCCGGCAAAAGTGGCCGAGGCCACCGACTGGGATGTCAAAGTCGAGGTTCCGGTCGCTTGGTTGACGATGATCCCGCCCGTGCCCGAGAGCGTGCCGACCGTCGGGCTGAATGCATTCAAATTCAGCGTGCCGCCGTTCACGATGAGTGCACCAGTGGTCGCACCGAATCCGGATGCATTTCCAAGCTGCAAATTGCCGGCGGCAAGAGTCGTGCCTCCACTGTAGGTATTGGCTGCATTGAGAGCAATGGTCCCGATGGGATTGGCTCCTTGGGTGAAGGTGAGGCCGCAGCTTCCGCTGATGATGCCGCTGAAAGTCGTGGTGGTGGTGGCCAGCACGTCTGGGTTGGCGGAGGTAATGGTGACGTTGTCGTTGAGAGTGATCGCGCCGGTAAATGCCGTGTTGCGACCGAGGGTGAAATCGCCATTGAGGACCACATTGTTGGCAATGGTGCGCGAGGCCCCCGTGGCACGAATGGCACCGCCGTAAATCGTGAGCGTTCCCGAACTGAGCGCGCTGTCGTTACCGATCTGAAGGGTACCCGAATTCAGACTGAGCCCCCCAGTGAACGTGTTCGATCCGGAAAGGGTCACGGTATTCGGCCCGGCAATGATCACCGATCCAGCGTTTGTCCCCGTGTTCATGATCGGAATCGCAATGGCAATCTCCGCATTGGCAGCGATGAGATCCAGCTCGTTAGCATTGTTGGTACCGATCAACACCTGACCAAGACTGGTGCCGCCCGCCTGCGTCAGAGTCAAGGTACCAGTCCCGACGTTTAGCAGACCATTCAGGGTCAGCGTGGTGGTGTTACTGTTGCCATAATTCTGGCTCGCGGCCGCCCCCGTATATCTCACCGTATTGGCCACCCGACTGACGCCAAGGTTGCCAGCAGTGGCAGACACGTCGTAATTGAAAGTATTGTTGTTGGTGCTAGTCCAGCCGATGGCGCTGCTGGTTCCAGTTAGGCCAGCAATCACGCCCGCATTGAGGGTGGCGTAGAGGGTGGATGCACCGGTACCGATAGTGGCCCAGGATCCCAAAATGCCGTTCGTATTGGTGAACCCCGTCATGCTACTGGCCACCGTGCCAGCGCCCTGAATATTCAACGTCGCTCCTGCCGTGCGGGTGAAGGCGCCGGTGTTGAGCGTGAGTGTGCGAGCGGAAGCGACGTTCCAGACCTGATGGCCCGTGCCAATCGTTAGTCCAGAAGAGAGGGTCAGATTTTGCGTAGCCGCACTCAGATCGATGCCGCCCATGCCGACCGTAAGGGTATTACCCGCACCGATGCTGACGGCACCACCATTCGTGGCGACGGTGATTCCCTTGAGACTCATGTTAGAACCGAGGGTCACCGAGTTTGCCCCTGCCAGACCACTCCACACCGCAGTGTCCCACGCATTGGGAAGAATGCCGCCGGTCCAACTACCGGGTAGATTGAGATAGGTGGTGTTGCTCGCCTTGTTGATCGTGGCTGGCAAGTGGGGTGTCGCGAAAATTTCGGCCGATTCGCCGCTCTCGCCAAACGGGTTCAGCGCGGTGATGACGTAATAATAGGTCGTACCGTTGGTCACGGAAGTGTCGGTGAAAGTCGTGGCGATCACGCCTGTCGCGATGGTTTCGTAGGGGCCGCCAGAGTTCGAAGAGCGCTTTACGTTGTAGCTCGTGGCACCGATGGGCGCCACCCATGCGAGAGCCGCCATGCTTGGCGAAGCCGCCGAGGACAGCCCCGTCGGGACCGAAGGCGGTGTGGCATTCAATGGGAAATAGTTGACCTTCACATCCGTGGCGGTTTGTTGCAGCGAAAACGAACCGAAGCTGGATACCGAGTTGCCCGCAGAGTCGGTGCTGACGGTGCCAAGAGCGAACTGCCCGCCCATCGCCGTGGCTGTCAGAACGCTCCAGCTATGTGGCTGCGTCCAATAAACGTTGGTGAAGTTCACCGCGCTTCCCGCTCCGTTGAACACCAGATTGACCGCAGCCCCAGCATCGACCGTCACGGTTTGGGCGGCGACTTTATTGGAGGAGTTTGCAGCAGTGCCGTTGGCCACGAGGGACCAGTTGAGTTTTGCAGCCGCGCTGTAGGTAAGCGCACCAGTGAATGTTTGCGTGCCCGTTGAATTGGTCGAGTTTCCGGGCGCGTGTATGCCGCCAATCCGGGTCGGAGAACTGGTGGTGCCCGTTCCAGCAAAGGTCGTGCCGACGGCAGTGGTAGTCGCACCTGTTGTCGTCGTCATGCTGCCATTGAGACGGAGAGTGCCGCCACTTAGCGTGGTGGTGCCGTCGTGCGAACACTCACCCTCGAGAGTCAAAGTACCGCCGCCGATTTTGACGACGTTCACGAGATCCGCAGTAAGTTCGGAAATCGTGCTGAGCGTGGCGATGTCACCACTGCCTTGGAAGGTGATGTTTTGGGTACCGGTCGCGCCGGAGTAAATCGAACCCGTGAAATTCAGCAAACCGCTGTCGGATTGGACGATGTGGTTCGTGCCCCCCGCCATCACGGTCAGGCCACCGACGTTATTGGTGCCGCCGAGATTCTGAACGGCAGGAGTGACGCCGTTCCGACCCGCGAGAGACACGCGCGTCAGGGTGATGCCGCCGGACGAACCGTCGATCTGAAGCCGCGAGCTGCCGGTCGTGTTATTATTGATGTAGATCGGGTTATGAGCATTCGCGAGAACCTGATTGTTCACCACCCGAACGATCCCGTCGTCGGAGGTCGTACTGGCCGTATCCACACAGAGGGTGCCGCTGAAAGTGCTCGTGGGGCTGCTGAGAATAAGGGTTCCAAGGCCGCCCTTGGCAATCCCACCGGCAACAACAGAAGTCCCAAGATCCGGGCTGTAAAGCGGACACGAGAGCGTGGTGGTGCCGCTGGCGACATTGAATGTCCCACCGTTGACGTCGAACAGGATGCCGCGGTTCGGATCGTCAAGGACCAGAGTGCCCGAAGTCGTGATTACACCGCGGTTGAACGTGAGCTGGTCGGTGACAAGCGTGGGAGGATTCGGACCAAGCCGCGCCTCCGAATCGATAGCGATGCTACTGCTCCGCCCATCGCCAACGGCGATTTTACCACTAAAGGTTGTATTCGTACCGCCCAGCGTGACCGTGTTGTTTACGCAAAGCAGCGTGCTGGCACCCGTGAGATTGGCGGTGAGATTGATCGGGCCATTCGCGGCCCGCATCATGGAAGAGTCCGAATCGACCTTCAGGTTTCCGGCCAGCGTCCACGTTCCCGAACCGGCGTGGAGAACTTCGCAATCGCCGCTAAGAGTGAGATCATTGACGGTGATTGTATTGCTGGAGGTTCCTTTCCATGTGAAACAACCACCACTGAGCTTCAATGATTTTCCGGCAAAGGTCCGCGAAACGGTGTCGGCCGGCGTGCGCAGACGAAAATTGTAGGTCTCGTAGCTATTTCCAGCGGCTGGAGCCAAGCCGTCGCTCCAGTGGCCGGCAGAGTTGAACGAAGTCGAGCCGAGGGCATCGTCCATTGTCAGATTGGCGCTGGCGCTTGTTCGGTTCGGTCCAAGTTCGTAGTTGGCGAGAATTTCATCGCGACTCATCGCCACGTTACTGATGCGGACTTCGGCATACTCGCAGTTGGCAAAGGCGTCGGCCGAAAATGCGGAGCGACCAAGCCAGTTATTCACGTCAGAAAGCGCAGACAGTGCGTAGGCGACATCCAGAAAAGCCACTTCGTCGCCATCGCGATACCACGTCCAGCGCCCCGTGGCGGTACCCGTGCTCGCATAAGTGATGGTGTAAAGGTGTTGCACGCCCGCTGTGGTTGGCAGGTCGCTATCGAGCGACACCGTAGTGCCGCCGACCTTGGATTCGAAGCGCTGGGCAGTGATGTCGGTGCCAATGGCCGAAGTCAGGGTTAGGTAATTTGAAGTGCCGTTGTTGAAATCTGCGATTCGCGACCAATTCGGCGCGGAGAGAGGCGATGCCCAGATTTCGATGGTCGCGTTGGTATTTTTCGAAATCACCCCCGACGGCAATTGCAGGTAGGCGGCATTACTGCCCGACGCGCCGCCAGGAAGACGCAGCCCGCTGCCGGTGAAGATCGCGCCATTTCCCTGCACCGTGGCCTGCAGGGTAGCGGCGACGGAATCGGTCACCGTGGTTCCCGCTGGCGCGTTGCCGGCCGCTTGATTAAAAGCCCACCGCTGAACGACATTGCCGAGATTTGGCGCGGTCACGACTCGGGTATAGCGGTCGGCCACCCCTTGGGCATTATTACTGATGAGAAGAGAGTTATCACCTCCGCTAACCGCAGCGCCGAGACAGCTTCCTTCGCCAAGCAAGCGGGTGCCATTGAGCCAGATGTTCGGATTGGAATACCAAGCCTGGGCACCGCCGCCGCAATAGTTGTGAAGCATCACGGTTTTTGGATTTTCCCTGCCACCTTTGTGGTCGCAGCCGTAGTTGTGTCCCGCCAGTTCGTGCGCAACCACGGTGGACCAAAACTGGCCGGGATCAAACGCGGAATAACGCCCTGGCTGCTGCGCCACGGCGGCTGCACCATCACTCGTAGATACGCAGAGAAATGCCACCAAGTCCGCGGCCCGCGCGTTACCGGCATCAACCACATCGGCAAGGCGGGAATCGTAATTTGCCATCCAGCCAACATAGCCGCCCTTCGAACTGGCCTGGTAACTATATTGAGCCGCTTGATGATATCCGACGATCCGCACGCGTGCCCCTGTGCCGCAGCGTTCATTGATCAAGTTGGAGCCCGCGATGGCATTGGCTGCGAGCACTTGCACGTTATCCGAACCACCGACGGTGGGTGGATAAGTTTGATCGTAGGCGACCAGCAAATCCGCCTCGGCCGCAGCAAATGCATGACCCGACATCAAGAAAACGACGACCGCGGAAGCGAGAAAAGCGGATCGAACCAAAGTTTTTAAAGTCGGAATCATCATTGGGCAGATTTGAAATTTTCGGAGGTTTTGATATGATCCTCCCCGAGCGGAGGAGAATAAGTGTCTGGGTCGAAACTCGTGACGATGATCTCACCCGACTCGCGCGGACTTCCTTGGAGAAATATTCCATCATCCGCTGACATGACCGTGAATGCTTCGCGCCCAAATTTGAACGCAATCGACACCCTCGATGTGGGACGATCCGCCAAATGGCCAGAAAAGCTCCCGATTTGTCCGGATGGTTCGAGGTCAGCGCCGGTAATTTCAAAATCGAGTTCCTTTCCATCCAAACCCGGAAGGACCAGTCGGTTCACCATTCCGCCATTCAGCTTTGAGCGTTGAATCACAGCGGCGGCAGTGTCATTGCGATAAACTAGCTGCCGACGGATGATCCGCTCGTTCTCCTCCATCAATCTGATGAATTCGTCCTCATTGTGGGCGATCTGTTGGACCACTTGGGGATCGCGACCATCTCCCTCCGTCCATTCATGGGTAGCACTGTGCTGGGTCACGGGCAGCGGACGTTTTTTGAAATCCGCAAAATTCAGCCGTGCACCAGGAGCGGCCGCCACTTGTTCCGGCACATCGGTGGCAGTCTTGGCCGTTTTCACCATCGCGACCGTCGGCTTTTCTGTCTGTCGCTGTAAAATCACCCAACTGACCGCCAAGCCAAAAATCAGCAGCGACCAAAATATCCATCCTCTCTTGGCGAAAGACTTCAAAAAATCAAAAATTGGCGACAGACAGAGCATGAGCTTTGACAGATCTTCGCCAGCCATAAAATTCTCGCAACCACGAAATCTTGAGGCTGCATGGATCCGCCAAGTTGCGCACCAAGCGGCGGCTTCCCGAATTTATCCCTGATGGCTGTGATTTCCTGCGATCGGGTAGAAACTGCTGGATTGCAGCGTGACTAGGTCTCAGCCTGTGTCAGGAACTATGTTTGTTATCTCGACCGCCGCACTGAAGCGCAACACTACGATTTTGCGAGAGGTGAAGGAAGCCGCCAGCTGCCATTTGGTGCTGGCGCTGAAAGGATTTTCCTGCTGGAAGGCCTTCCCTTACCTGCGCGACGATCTCGACGGCTGCTGCGCGTCGGGATTGTGGGAGGCCCAGCTGGCGCACGACTATTTCCAGAAACACATCGTCACCTACTCGCCCGCCTACGACGAGGCGGACGTGGCGGCGCTGTGCGAGTTCACCGATCATTTGGATTTCAACTCGCTGACGCAGTGGTTCCGCTTCCGGGAATTTGTGATGGCCCACCCGCGCTTTCAGAGTGGCGCGCTGCACTGCGGCCTGCGTATCAACCCGGAATGTTCGACCGGCGACACGCCGATCTACGACCCCTGCGTGGCGGGATCGCGACTCGGCATCACCGCCGAACAGCTGGCGGGCGCGGATCTAACGGGGCTCTCCGGCCTGCACTTCCACACGCTCTGCGAGCAGAACTCCGACGATCTGGAGAAGACACTAACAGCCGTCGACGAGAAGTTCGGCCACCTGCTGCGGCTGCCCCAATTCACCTATCTCAACATGGGCGGCGGGCACTGGATCACCAAGCCCTTCTACGACCGCGAGCGGCTGATCCTCCTGGTGAAGGAGACCCGCGCCAATTACGGCGTCGATGTCTGGTTAGAACCCGGCGAAGCGATCGCCATCCACAGCGGAGTGCTGCGGGCGACGGTGATGGACGTGTTTGAATCCGCCGGCCACCGCCTCGCGATCCTCAGCATCTCCGCCACCGCGCACATGCCCGACGTGATGGAAATGCCGTATCGGCCCGACGTTTTCCTGGTCGATGCCGCACCGTCTCACGGCCAACCCGCGGTCGTGATGGCGGGCGAAAACTACCATGCAGCGGGCGAATCCGGCGAGTGGACCTACCGCCTCGGTGGCCCGACTTGCCTGGCGGGCGATGTCGTCGGCGACTTTTCCTTTCACCGCGCGCTGGTGGTCGGCGATGTGCTCGTCTTCGACGACATGGCGCACTACACGATGGTGAAGACTACGACTTTTAACGGCGTGAAGCACCCTCCCATCGCCCTGCAACACGACGACGGGCAGCTCGAAATTATCCGCGAGTTTGGCTACGCCGACTTCCGCGACCGGCTTTCCTAACGGTTATCTACTTGGAAAACCTCGCCCGCGTACCATCCAAGCCAGCACTCGCCGTAAACTAACCCAAAAGGGGAAAAGTTTTTTGTTCGCAGATCGGATAGATGGTTTTAAAAAAGATTCGTCCCCAGCAAATTATCACCCTGACATCTACCTTATGAAGACCTGCCCTAAATACACCTTCGGCGTCGGCGATCGTTTCGCCAATGGCGCACACGCCCAGCTCGCTGCTTTCATTGAAGCCAAAAAGCTCGGCATCGACATCACTCCTGTCTGGAACAAGTCGAACCGCGAACACAACATCATCGGCTCGGAGCCGATCCAGACTCGCCAGGCGGCGGACAAGGCCGTGGCCGATCTCGGCTGGACGGGCGAATACCTGCTCGACGCCGACCACATCAACCTTTCCACGGTCGATCGTTTTGTCGCGCCTTGCGATTTTTTCACGCTCGATGTCGCGGATGACATCGGTGAAGCGGCAACGCCAGCGGACGTCGAAGCATTCATCGCCCGCCACCCCGAGCTGATTGGCACCGTGGCGATCGATGGCATCGCCCAGCCATTCCAGATCACGCGCGAGGACGTCGAGAAAACGGCGAACCAATTCCTCAAGGCCACCCAAAAGGCGGCGGCAATCTATCAGCACATCGTCGCAGCCAAGGGCGGCGTCGATAACTTCGTCACCGAAGTCTCGATGGACGAAACCGACAGCCCGCAAACGCCGCCGGAAATGCTGATCATCCTCGCGGCGATCGCCGACCAAGGCATCCCGATCCAAACGATCGCGCCGAAGTTCACCGGACGTTTCAACAAGGGTGTCGATTATGTCGGTGACGTGCCGCAGTTCGAAAAGGAATTCAACGACGACCTCGCCGTCATCGCCCACGCGGTGAAAAACTACGGTCTGCCAGCGACGCTGAAACTTTCCGTGCACTCCGGTTCCGACAAGTTTTCGATCTACCCAGCCATCAAGCGCGCGATCCAGCGCACGGGTGCGGGCCTCCACATCAAGACGGCCGGCACCAACTGGCTGGAAGAAATCGTCGGTCTCGCCGAAGCAGGCGGCACCGGCTTGGCCCTGGCCAAGGAGATCTACATCAAAGCGCTGGAAAAGAAGGAAGCGCTCTGCGAACCTTACGCAACGGTCATCGACATCGATTACGCCAAACTTCCTTCCGCCGAGGAAGTCAGCGGCTGGACCAGCACGCAGTTCACCGACGCGCTCCGCCACGATCCGGCCAACCCCGGCTACAACGCGAACCTCCGCCAGCTGCTGCATGTCGGCTTCAAGGTCGCCGCGCAACTCGGCGACACCTACATTCAAGCGTTGAAGGACAACTCCACAGTGGTTGCCAAAAACGTCACCGGCAACTTGCTGGATCGCCACATGAAGGTGCTGTTCCTGTGATTAATCCCTACACCCCTTTTGGTCGGACGCAGCGTGTGCGGTCAAAGGTGGGTGGTTCTTTCGTGGTGCTGCCCCGCCCCATCGGCCGCAATTTCGAATGTGAACATCCTATTTGCTTTCGCTCTCTTCCATCACCCGCCACCCTCAAAACCATCGCCATGATTGATCGCATCCTCGCCAAACGCATTGTCCCCGTTGTCGTCCTCGACCGTGTTGAATCCGCCGTACCATTGGCCGAGGCCCTGCTCGAAGGCGGTCTCGACATCATGGAAATCACCTTCCGCACTGCTGCGGCGGAGGAATCGATCCAGCGCATCGCCGCTCGTTTCCCCGAAATTCTGCTGGGTGCCGGCACACTGCTTGAAGTCGACCAAGTGAAACGCGCAAAAGATGCGGGCGCGGTCTTCGGACTGGCACCGGGTCTCAACCCAAACATCATCGCAGCGGCCAAGGCGATCGGCCTGCAGTTTTCACCCGGCGTGATGACGCCAAGCGATGTCGAACTGGCGCTCTCACTGGGTTGCAAGTTGCTGAAGTTTTTCCCGGCAGAAGTCGCGGGCGGTGTGGACATGCTCAAGGCGCTGGCCGGTCCTTACGGCCACACGGGCGTGAAGTTTGTGCCCACGGGGGGTGTTTCCTCGGGCAATCTCGCGGCCTATCTCAAATTGCCCGTCGTGGCAGCCATCGGCGGTTCGTGGATGGTCGATAAACAACTCGTCAACGACGGCAAGTGGGCGGAGATCACCCGCATCACGCGCGAAGCACTGGCCGCCGCTGCTGCGGCGCGATAATCGAACGTCGTGATCGCGGGCATCGAACTGGGCGGGACGAAGACGGTCGTTGCCATCGGCTCGGCGAAAGGACGAGTCGTTGAGGAATACCGATTCCCGACGACTCTGCCCGAAGAGACGCTCGCGATCGCCAGCCAATGGCTGGCGGAACGCGGTGAACCTAGGTGCATCGGCATCGCAGCGTTTGGACCGGTCGGCGTGACTCCGGGACGCGAGAACTACGGTCAAATCCTCGCCACTCCCAAACCGGGATGGGCGGGATTTCCGCTGATCAAGACACTCGCCGCCGCCTTTCCGAGCGCAAAGCTCACGCTCGACACCGACGTCAACGCCGCGGTCCTCGCCGAGGCGACAATCGGTGCAGCCAAAGGTCTGGATGACGTGGCTTATATTACCATCGGCACGGGCATCGGCGGCGGGATCCTTTCGGGCGGCCGCTTGATTCATGGCGCACTGCACCCCGAGTTCGGCCACCTGAAAGTGCCACGCCGGCCGAGCGACGATTTTCCCGGCGTCTGCTCGTTTCACGGCGACTGCCTCGAAGGGCTTGCCAGTGGTCCCGCCATCGCCGCGCGCTGGGGCAGGCCCGCGCACGAACTTCCCGCCGACCATCCGGCGTGGGACACGCAGGCATGGTATTTGGCCCACGGCATTCTTTCGCTGCTCGCGATCGTCTCGCCATCGCGGGTCATTGTCGGCGGCGGCGTATCGCAGGCGGCCGGGCTGCACGCAAAAATCAACGCGCAGATGGTGGAACTGGCGGCAGGTTATTTCCCGCCGGCGCTGGTCCCTGACTACGTGTACCCACCCGCGCTCGGACAAGAAGCCGGGATCTGCGGTGCGTTCCTGCTGGCGATTTCTTGACCGCGCCTCAGCCGCGGCCTTTTGAGCATTTTCAAGGGCGAGTTGACACGGGAGGCAGGTGCCCCCATGGTCCCACTGCTTTCTGCCTCTATCATGATATTTAAAAGTCTCTGTCGCCACGCCGGTATCGGTGCGAATTCCTATTTGTTGAAAACCAAGACTGCTAAAGTCGTGCTCGACGCGGGGATGCACCCCAAACATGAAGGTTCGGAAGCGGTCCCTCATTATGAATTTCTCGAGCCCGGCACCGCCGACTCGATTATCATCACCCATTCTCACCTCGACCACGTCGGGACTCTTCCGGTTTTCCTTCAGACACAAGGACAAGCGAGGGTTTTCTTGTCGCCCGAAACCGCAGGATTGGCCTCGGCCATGCTGCACAATTCGGTGAACGTGATGCAGTCGAAGCGCATCGAACACGGCATCGCCGAGTACCCGTTGTTTGAGCACCGCGAGCTGGATGATATCGAAGATGGCTTCGAAACGCGCCACCTTGAGCGACCATTCGACCTCGACCCAGCGGGATCGATCCGTGGCACATTCCACGATGCGGGCCACATCCTCGGCTCGGTCGGCGTGACGATCGAAGCGGAAGGAAAAACGATTTTTTACACCGGCGACGTGAATTTCGAGCACAGCACTTTGCAAAAAGGCGCGAATTTCCCTGAACACCCCGTGGACGCTCTGATCGTCGAAACGACTCGCGGCGAGCACCCGCGCGACCCGAAGTACGACCGCCCGACCGAAGAAGCCGCGTTTGCAGAAGCGATCAAAAACGTGATCGAGCGCAAGGGCTCGGTGCTGATTCCCGTCTTCGCGATGGGGAAAACTCAGGAAGTGCTCGGCATGATCCACCGCTTCAAGGCAGAGGGACTGATCCCGAAACGCACTCCCGTGTACATCGGCGGCCTCAGCACCAAGATGACGCAGGTTTACGATCGCTTCAGCGGCACTTCGCGCCGCCACTTGCCGAACTTCCGTTTCCTCAAGGACATGGAACTCGAGTCGGGTAGCAAAAAGCGCAAGGGCCCGATCCCATTCCACCCCGGCTGCATCTACGCGCTGTCCAGCGGCATGATGTCGGAGAAGACCGTTTCCAACAACTTCGCCCGTCAGGGGGTTCTGGAAAACGCCAAACACGGCTTGTTCTTTGTCGGTTACGCCGATCCCGAGACGCCCGGCGGCAAGATCCGCACCGCCAAACAAGGCGACATGATCGTGCTCGACCCCGCGCACCCAGCGGTCCAGCTCAACTGCGAAACGCGGATCTTCGATTTCAGCGGCCACTCTGCCCGCGATGCGATCGCCGACTTCATCGTCAAGGTCGCGCCGAAAAAGACCTTCCTTGTCCACGGCGATGACGGCGCAGTCGAATGGTTCCGCCAGGAAATCAAACGCCGCCTGCCAAAAACGGAAATCATCATTCCGGAGCCAGGCATCGAGTACGAAATTTAAGCTCCCGTCCTCGCCGGAAAGACGAGGTTCAGCAGCATCGTGAGGAAGAAGTTCACGATCAAAATCGCCAGTGCGGAATAAACCATCGCCCGGGTGGTGCCGCGGCCGACGCCGACCGCTCCTTGATCTGCCTTCAGCCCTTGGTGGCAGGAAAGCAGGACAATCAAGATTCCAAAAACCAGACCCTTGATCATCGAGATCGCCACGTCCGTGCCGTCGGTGTGTTTGTTCATCTGGTTGAGCCAATAGGCGCCGTTCACGTTGAAGGCTTGGGTGCCAACGATCAATGAAGCGAGAATGCCAAACGCGGCCGACTCCGCGATCAATAGTGGCATCGCTACCAGCATCGCGAGGAAACGCGGCGTCACCAGATAGTCGGTCGGGTGCACGCCCATCGACCGCAGTGCGTCGATTTGTTCGGTCACTTTCATCGTGCCGATTTCCGCGGCCATCGCCGCACCGACGCGGCCCGCCAGCATCAGTGCCGTAACCGAAGGGCCGAGTTCGCGCAGCATTCCCACGCTGACCAAGGGGCCGCCGCCCGTTTCCATGCCGATCGGTTTGAATTGAAACATCGCCTGTGCTGCCAACACCGCGCCGGTGAAAGCACCTGTCACGATCACCACCGCCTGCGAGCGAAAGCCCGTTTCCGCCAACTGTTCGAGCACCATGCGGCCGCGGATCTTGCCGTGCAGCAGTGAATCAGTCACCGCAGCCACCAGCTTCCCGATTTCCCCCAGATAGGTGAGAAAATCCAGCGCACTGCGACCGAGAAACCGAATCATCCCGATATCATGCCAGATTAATTGCACATGGCAATGAAGTTGACCGTCGTACGCCGTCGGGATAAATGACGGCCCGCCGATTTCATCGGCGCGATTTCACCCATACCGATTATGAACGAGACACTAGCATTACTTTCCAAGGCACTCCCACAGTTGGCGCTCATCGCCGCAGTCTTCGGTTTCCTCGGTTGGGCCGTGCGCGGGGCCGCCAATAAACCCGCCCCTAGCAAGACCACTAAACCCTCAGGCAACGGCGACAAAGCCCAAGCCGATCGCGCCAAGAAACTGGAAGCCGCTCTGGAGAGTTCCAAGGCCGCCAACAAGGATCTGAAAACCGAGTTGGAAGCTCTGAAAACCGAGTCCGTTTCCAAAGCCACCTTCGAAAGCAAGGTCGCCGAGTTGACCGCCGCTCAGAAAGCCGCCGACGTGGAAGCCAAGCGCCTCGCCACCCTCGAAGCCGATCTCAAGAAGTCCCAAGAAACCATCAGGCACCTCAATGCCCGCGCCAACGAGACAGACAAGGCCCAGAAGGACCGCAGCTTCGCCCTCGAAAACGAGCTTTCCAAAGTCCGCGGTGAACTCGCCACCCTCCAGGCCCAGCCCAATGACTCCGTCGAACTCCAAGCTGAAATCGAACGCTTGCGCGAGTCCGTCGCCGTTTCCACCCGCTACGCCGGCGAGGTGAGAAAGCGCGAAGCCGCCGCCATCGAAGCCCTTGAAAAGGCCGAAGCGAAACTCGCTGATTTCAGCGATCCGTCGCGCCCTGCGGCGGTTTTGAATAAAGTCGGCCCCGTTGTTGACACCGATCGCATCGCCGCCGCCAAGGCCGAAGTGCTCCGCATCATTGAGGCCAACAAACAAAAAGCGTTGGTTCCAGTTGAAGCAGCGATTGAGGAGCCAGTTGCAATCGCCGATGCGATCGCTGAGGTTGCACCCGTGGTTGCCGAGATCGAAGCCCCAGCCTCTGAGGAAGTCGCCACTGCGGAGTAATCCGCCATCAATTCATGCGAAAAACGCTATCGATTTTCCTGCTCTGCATAGGTGCCGTCACAGCGGCACCGCTTCAACAGCAAACGATCATCGATGGCTTGCACGATCCAATGTCGCTCGCCATCGCACCGGATGGCGACATCTACGTCGTCGAGCGCGAGGGGAAAATCCTGCGCATTCATCCCGACACGGGCGGCGTATTTGAAATCGGCAATCTCGCCGTTTCCGCGCTGCGTGCCAGCGATCCTAAGAGCGACACCTCGGTGGAAGAAGGCCTGCAAGGCATCGCTTTCGATCCTGACTTCGAGAAAAATTCGCGCGTTTTCCTCTACTACAGCCACCCGCAGCGGCGCGTCGACCGACTCGCCCGCTTCCATCTCCGCGACGGGAACCTCGATCCCGCCTCCGAGCAAGTGTTGCTCGACATCCCGCTCGAACGCGACAACCGCGTATGCCACCACGGCGGGTCGATCCGTTTTGATGCAGACGGGTTGCTCTATCTGAGTGTAGGCGACAACACGAACCCATTTGCCAGCGATGGCTACGCGCCGATCGACAACCGCGCCGATCGCGCCGAGTGGGACGCACAGCGCAGCTCAGGCAACACCAACGATCTGCGCGGCAAAATCCTCCGCATCCGCCCGACGGAGACAGGCTACACGATCCCACCCGGCAACCTTTTTCCCATGGGCACCGCGAAAACTCGCCCCGAGATCTACATCATGGGCTGCCGTAATCCCTATCGCACCACCATCAATCCGAAAACCCACACCCTCTACTGGGGCGAAATCGGCCCCGACGCGGACAAGAGCTCGGCCAAAGGTCCCGCAGGTTACGACGAGATCAACCAAGCCAAGGCCGCTGGCAACTACGGCTGGCCATTGGTCATCGCCAACAACCAGCCCTACCCCATCGTCGACTTCGCCACGGGCAAGCCCGGAGCGATGATCGATCCCGCCGCGCCGATCAATCGCAGCCGACGCAACACCGGCCTCACCACGCTCCCGCCTGCCCAGCCCGCCTTCATCTGGTACCCCTACGACGCCAGCAAAGAATTTCCGATATTGGGCAAAAGCGGCCGCTGCGCAATGGCGGGCCCAATGCTGGATTACGACGCCAAGCGCCCCTACAATCTGCTGCCTCCAAACGGCGGTCATGGCCTGCTGACCTACGATTGGTCGCGCGGCAAAATCTGGTTCGCCAAACTGACCGATGACGAAAAACTTCAAAGTCTCGCCATCATCGACGAGGATCTCACCCACCCGATGGATCTGCAAATGGCTACCGACGGCTCGCTGTGGATGATCGACTACGGTCCCGAATGGTGGTTCAATACCAAGGGTAAAGTCATCCACCTCTTCCCCTCTTCCACTCAGCTCGGGCCAAAACTCAGCATCGAGCCCGTCCCTGAAAGCGACCGCAGCTTCACCGTCAAATCCGACAAGAGCTCATCCACTTTCAACTGGTGGCTCACCAGCGGCACCACGGAACGGCAGCTCGGCAGCGGCTCCACCATCATCCTGCCGCCCGATGCCAGCGGCAGCGAACTGCGCGTCGTCGCCTCGGACGGCAAGTCACCTCATTCATTCGCCCGCATTTCGCTCCTCAAAGCCGAGGCACTCCCCGAGCTCCGTCTCAAGTTGAAGGGCAAAGCCAAGGCATTCAGCTTCGGCGAATCCGTCGCATTTAATATCACCGCCGATCCCCAACCCGATCCCGCCCAGCTCACCGTCCGCGCACGCTACATCCCCGCCACTGGCCACGATGCAGGCGGCCCGCAACTCCCCACAGACATTCAGGCACTCATCACCGCCAATGCCTGCTTTGCCTGCCACCAAGTCGACCACAACTCAGTCGGCCCTGCCTATTCCAGCGTATCACTCAAGTACCGCAAGACCGCCGGAGCGATCGACACTTTGAAAGCCAAAGTCAAAATGGGCGGCAAAGGCGTCTGGGGCGAAGTCCCCATGCCACCGCAAATCGCCCTCAGCGACCGCGATGCCGACACCATTCTCAACGCCATCCTCCACCTCGCCGATGGCATCAGCGAAATTAAAGGCAGCAGCGCAGGCACTCTGCAACTTCCCGCCCGACCTGCCACCGCCACCTCCAGCGGCGCATGGGAATTCAGCGCCGAAGCCCCCGGCTACACCGCCGCCAAGTTCCGCATCCCGCTCCAATAATTCTCAAAAGAGAGCGCGAAAACCTGCAATTCTGCAAAAATCGTGAATTCCAACGAAGCACAGAAACTGATCCATCTACTAGCACAGATTGGAGCCTATTTGAATGAGAGTGTTGCATTTGTTGAGGATCGCGACGACGGCTGTTTCAAAACCGGCGATATTGATGGTGGTCACCCCTGCGACACCCCAAACCGGAATAGGAGCGCCAAACATACAGATCGTGGTGTGTATCACATTCGAGGTGTCGCCGCTTTTACGGAGCGTGGCAACGGCATTCGTGAATGAGACGCCGCCCAGCGATCCTGACATGTAGCCCGTTTGGGTGCAGTACATGACCGACGCGGAAGCGGTCGCGGAAAGCGCGGCAAAAGCCGCGCCTAACAATAAGGTAATTTGTATTTTTTTCATATACGCGCGAAATTTACCCACCGGCAACCTTGAAAAGTGTTTTTTAGTAGTCGGTTGATCGCCAAATTGCTTCAAGGCGCCCGTTCAAACAAAGCGCCAAAACCTACGCCGTCTCGTTACGCTGCTTGTCCTCATTGAGGAGCTTTCATCAATGCACAGGCGAGATGGATAATTTCGCAAGCAATGTTGAATGGATAACTGTGAGAATCCCTGCATGCTTAAATCCCCAAGCATCTGTGAATGACGGGCAAGTCTTACGCGTTGCATCGGGGCTCCTCGGCGACTTTCAGTCATCTTGATGCGCAAACGAGTCGGTAGGATGAGGGTTTAGGTTGGCGCGATCCGACATTCAGTGGCCCTTGTGCGGAATTCGATGAGACTGGTAGATCCTTGCATGAACGGCGGAAGCCGTTCGCATGAATTGACGGGGATTTGAAATGGCTCAATCGAAGTTTCGATGAGAAAGACGCATCATTAAGCTTCGGAGTTTTATCTCTGGTCGTTGGAGATCTATCTCCGATCGCCGGAAGTCAATCTCCGATCGCCGGAAGTCAATCTCCGATCGCCGGAAGTCAATCTCCGTTCGCCGGAAGTTCATCTCTAGTCGTCGGAAGTTCATCTCTGGTCGTCGGAAGTTGATCTCTGGTCGTCGGAAGTTGATCTCTGGTCGCAAGAAGTCTAGCTCCGGTCACCGGAAGTCCATCTCTGATCGCCAGAAGTGGATCTCCGAAGCTAAAGAATGAATTTTTTGTACGGAAAAATGCCTTGAGCATGCTGAATAAGCGCCCCTTGCATCGCAAGGACGCGCCGACGCCCTTGAAGGGTGGCGCTCGGCCTTTCGACTTTGTGCTACCCCTTTTAAAGAATTCCTGAGGGCGTTCGTTGGAGCGAGTTGGCGATCCGATTGAAGGTCGCGCTGGGCCGAAGTGTGGCCGACGCGAGTGCATCTTCGGGCATATTCAAATCGCTGTTCGAGGATCACTTGCGTGAAATGTGCTAGAATGTTACTCCTTTTCGTGATTGATTCGCCCAGCCCCACGTTGCCACGATTTGGGCAAGTAACCGTGGGTGCTTCCGGCACCTTTATCGAATCAACCCAATGACGACACGATTCCACGTACGGTCGCTTGTCTGCCTCCTGCTGCTGGTTGCCTCGGGTCTTCGTCTCACGGCCCAACTTCCACTCTCTGGAAGCTATGGCATTCACGATCCATCGACGGTCATCAATGATGGCAATCGCTATTACACTTTCGGGACGGGCAATGGAATTTCCTGCCTGTCCTCGACAGACCTTCGTGCGTGGTCAACGGTGGGCAGTGTTTTCGCCACGCCACCGGCATGGACGACGACTGCGGTGACTAACTTCAGCGGCTCTTTCTGGGCGCCAGACGTTGCCTACTTTAACGGCGTGTATCACGTTTACTATTCCTGCTCAAATTTTGGGACTAACGACTCGGTCATCGGTTTGGTGACAACTCCATCGCTGCAAAACCCCGTATGGACGGATCAAGGTAAGGTCGTGAAATCGGACCCCTCGGGCAAGACCGATTCTACCACTGATTACACCGACTATAACTGCATCGACGCGAGCATTTTTCAGGACACCGACGGTAGCGTCTGGATGACCTTCGGATCCTTCTGGAATGGCATTGGTCTCGTGCAAATTGATCCCGCAACGGGCAAGCGGTTGAACAATGTGACAACAAGAATTGCCCACAGCAATGGGGGCTCTCTCGCCAGTCAGATCGAGGGCTCATCCATTTACAAACACGGCGGCTATTACTACCTCTTCTTCAATATTGGCGCTTGTTGTTCGGGTGTGAACAGCACCTATAACATGAGGGTAGGTCGCAGCACCAGCATCACTGGACCTTACCTTGATAAGGATGGTGTCGCCTTGCTTAACAAGGGCGGCGGAACCACGATTTATGAAAGCACTGGGCGGTTTATCGGGCCGGGTCACGCGGGGATTTTTCAAGAAAACGGCCGCTACTGGCTGAGTCATCATTACTATGACGGCGTGTCTAACGGAGCGCCGACCTTGGGGCTGCGGGAGCTCACTTGGAGCGCAGATAGTTGGCCGGTCGTGCAAGGTGATTGGGAGGCTTCTTATCCTTTTGACGTGGATGGCCGCGACCAGAATGGGGTTTTTAACGCGACGTTGGTCAACGGTGCTTCAGTCGCGGATAGCGGGAGTCGCGGGAAAGTTCTCACCCTTGCCGGCACGGGTCAGCACGTTACATTGCCCTTATCGGTGGGCAACGCCCGCACGTTCTCGACTTGGGTAAAATGGAACGGCGGGGCAGCGTGGCAGCGCATTTTCGACTTCGGCGTCAGCGCCAACGCCTATATGTATCTCACCCCGACCAGCGCGAACGGTCGGATGCGTTTCGGGATCAAGAATGGCGGTGCGGAGGAGGGGGTCGACGCCTCCGTGGCGCTGCCGCAAAACCAGTGGTGTCATGTCGCGGTGAGCATCGATGGCAATTTGGGCACGCTTTATCTGAACGGTACTCCAGTCGGCACCGACGTTATTTCGATCCGACCATGGGAATTGCTCGTCCGCAACCTTTACCTCGGTAAAAGCCAAATTTCTAGTGATCCCTATTTCTCTGGTAGTATCGACGACTTCCGCGTTCACGGACGGGCGCTGAGTGGCGGCGAAATCGCCCAGCTCGCGGGTACGAAAGTCGGTGGCCCGAGCGCCGTCGCATACTGGAACTTCGAGGAAGGTGCTGCCGACAGCTACGTCCCTTACAGTCCCGCCGCCTCGGGAAGCTACGACGGCAGCATTCGCGACGTCACTGGCAATGGCAACCATCTCTCTGCTTGGGATAAAAACTGGACTTGGTATCGCGCGTCTGTACCTGCCATTGCCACACCGGCGACGGGAGTGGCCAATACCCGCAGCTTACAAAATGCGAACAACTTTCCCGCGCTCTCGGCCATCGGCACGGATCTGACTCGCTGGAGTCCGACGCGCTGGACGATCGAAGCCACCATCCGTCCCGATGTCGTTTCCGGTTATCAGACCATTGTGGGCCGCGACAGCTACGGTGCTTACTCTGGGAATCCGGCAGTAGCGGCGCTCTATTTCTCGGTGCGACCGGGAGGTGTCCTGGCGATCGCTTTCACCGATGTCGCAGGGAACAACTGGAATTTGGATTCCGCGACCAATGCCATTTCCGTGCAGAAGTGGCAGGCGATCGTCGCGTCATCCGACGGTAAAATGCTGCGCCTCTATCGGCGCAACTTGAGCGATGGCGAGGCGAACTACACCTTGCTGGCTTCGCTCGATATTTCTGCCAGTAAGAACGCCGCCATTCATCTCGGTGCCGGCGACGGTGTGGATTGGGACCGCGGCGTGATCACCGTAGGTCGCGGACTTTTCAACGGGGTTCACACGGATCGCTTTCTCGGCTTCATTGACGATGTTCGACTGTCCGAAGCCGCTTTGGTTCCCAGCGAATTTCTGTATCGTTCCACTCCCACCGTCGCCCATTGGAACTTTGAGCAAGGAGCCGCTAATACCTACGTCCCCTACGCACCGGCAACTCCGGGTAGCTACGACGGCAGCATCACCGACGTTTCCGGCAACGGGAATCATCTCTCCGCTTGGGGGGCTAACTGGGCGTGGTATCAGTCCGTCGTGCCGTGGGTGAGAACTCCCATCACCGGCGTGGCCAATACCCGAAGTGTGCAGAACGCTAATACCGTTCCCTCGCTTTCCGCCATCGGCACTTCGCTGACGACGTGGAGCCCGAGCGCATGGACCATCGAAGCCGCCATTCGGCCCGATGGCGTCTCATCTTATCAGACCATCGTGGGGCGCGACAGCCAGGGTGCCTGTGACGGGAATCCCTTGCTTGCCGCACTCTACTTTTCGCTGCGTCCCAATGGCGTGTTGGCCATCAGCTTTACCGATGCCATGCACAATAACTGGTCTTTGGAATCCGCGACCAACGCCATGGTCAGCGGGCAGTGGCAGGCCGTGGCCGCCACTTGCGACGGACAAGTGCTGCGCCTCTATCGACGAAACATAACCGCCGGTGCTCTCGCTTACACCCTCCTTGGTACGCTCGACATTTCCGGCAGTCCGACCCCGCAACTTTCAACTGGAGCGGGTGATAGCGCGTCTTGGGATCCGGGAGTGATTACCGTCGGGCGAGGTCTTTTCGATGGGACCCACACCGACCGTTTTCTCGGCTACATCGACGACGTCCGGCTCTCCAGTACGGCGCTTTCATCCACGGATTTGCTCTATTCCCTAACGCAGCCTGCTGCTCCAGCGGGTCTCACTGCTACGCTTGGCGACAGAAAAATCACCTTAGCATGGACGGCTGTGGCTGGGGCAACGGGCTACCGAGTGAAGCGATCCTCGATTTCTGGCAGCTCTTACTCGACCATTTCGCCGGACATCACCTCCACCAGTTTTTTGAATGATCCTGTCACTGCTGGAATTCCCTACTACTATGTCGTCACGGCAGTGCGTGATGCCGTGGAAAGCGTCCCGTCATCTGAAGTTGCTGCCACCGCGCTCACCGCGACTCAGATGTGGCGGCAGAATTGGTTCGGCACCCCGTCTAACACCGGCCATGCGGCTGATAGCGCCGACCCAGACAATGACGGCTTGAACAATCTGTTGGAGCGCGCCCTCGGTGGAAATCCCAACGTCGCAAATACGTCGATCCTTCCCGCCGTCGATCCAGTCTCTCCACTGCTAACGATCATTTACACCCGGGCCAAAGGATTTACCGATCTTGCGTTCACCGTCCAGGAAAGTTCCGATGTCTCGAAGGCCTCTTGGAGCACCGCCACCGGCACCGAAACGGTGATCAATCAAGGTGCGACCGAGAACGTCAAATTCACGGTCGCACCCGGCAACACGGGGCGAAAATTCCTGCGCCTCCAAGTGATCCAAACTCCGTGAAGTCGTATTCCTGAGCGCGAGAATTGATTCAACTGCTGGCCGAAAAAAGAGAAGGGTGGCGTTCTGCCTTTCAGCTTCGCGCCACCCCTCTTGAGGGATCACTGGGGACGTTCGTTAGAGCGAGTTGACGATCTGATTGAAGGTCGCGCTGGGACGCAGAGCGGCGGAGGCGAGGGCATCGTTGGGCAAGTAGTAGCCGCCGATGTCGACGGGCTTGCCTTGGACGGCGAGCAATTCTTCGACGATTTTCGCTTCGTTGGCGGTGAGCTGCTCGGCGATCGGGGTGAAGATCGCTTTCAATTCAGCGTCCTGGGTTTGGGCTGCGAGCGCTTGGGCCCAGTAGAGCGTGAGGTAGAAGTGGCTGCCGCGGTTGTCGATGCCGGGAACTTTGCGGGCGGGGGATTTGTCCTCGATCAGGAACTTGCCTGTCGCGGCGTCTAGGGTGTCGGCGAGGACTTTGGCCTTGGCGATGCCGAAGGTTTCGCTGAGGTGTTCGAGCGACACGGCGATGGCCAGAAACTCGCCGAGCGAATCCCAGCGCAGGTAGTTCTCCTCGGTGAACTGCTGCACGTGTTTCGGCGCGGAGCCGCCGGCACCCGTTTCGAAGAGTCCGCCGCCATTCATCAACGGCACGATGGAAAGCATCTTGGCGCTGGTGCCGAGTTCGAGGATCGGGAACAAGTCGGTGAGGTAATCCCGCAGCACGTTGCCAGTGACGGAAATGGTGTCCTTGCCGTCCTTGAGGCGTTGCAGCGTGAACTGCGTAGCGGCCGTCGGCGGCAGGATCTGAATGTCGAGACCGGTGGTGTCGTGGCCTGCCAGATAGGTTTTCACCTTGGCGATGATTTGGGCGTCGTGCGCGCGGTTTTCATCGAGCCAGAAGATGGCGGGGGTGAGCGTGGCGCGGGCGCGGCTGACGGCGAGTTTGACCCAGTCTTGGATAGCGGCGTCCTTCGCTTGGCAGGCGCGCCAGATGTCGCCGGCCTCGACCGCATGTTCAAGCAGAACGTTGCCGTCCGCATCGACTACGCGGACGCGGCCGTTGTTCGCGATTTCAAAGGTCTTGTCGTGCGAGCCGTATTCCTCGGCCGCTTGAGCCATCAGGCCGACGTTTGGCACGGTGCCCATGGTCTTGGGATCGAACGCGCCGTGCTGTTTGCAGAAGTCGATGGTCGCCTGATAGATGCCGGCATAGCTGCTGTCGGGGATGACGGCGAGCGTGTCTTGGAGTTTGCCTTGGGCGTCCCACATCTTGCCGGACGAGCGGATCATCGCTGGCATCGATGCATCGACGATCACATCGCTGGGGACGTGAAGGTTGGTGATGCCCTTGTCCGAGTTGACCATGGCGAGGGCTGGACCGTTCGCATAGGCCGCTTGGATGTCGGCCTCGATCTCCGCTTTTTGATCGGCGGGCAGCGATTGGATTTTGTTCACGAGATCCCCAAAGCCGTTGCGCAGGTCGACGCCCAACTGGGCAAAGGTCGCGGCGTGTTTGGTCAGCAGGTCCTTGAAGAACACCTCGACGGCGTGGCCGAAAATGATTGGGTCGGAGACCTTCATCATCGTCGCCTTGAGATGGATCGAAAACAGTACGTCCCGCTGCTTGGCGGCAGCGAGTTGTTGTTCGAGGAACGAAACCAACGCCTTTTTGCTGAGTACGGTGGCGTCGAAGATCTCGCCGGGCAGTAGCGCGGTCTTTTCCTTGAGCACGGTGGTCGCACCGTCGTTCGAGATGAACTCGATTTTCACCGCCGTGGCGGCAGGCACTGTGATGGACTTTTCATTCGAGTAGAAATCGTTTTTGGCCATGGTGCCGACGCTCGTCTTCGAGTCTGCGGACCAAGCGCCCATCGAATGCGGGTTCTTGCGGGCGTATTCCTTGACGGCCTTGGGTGCGCGGCGGTCGGAGTTGCCTTCGCGCAGGACTGGGTTGACGGCGCTGCCTTTGATTTTGTCGTAGCGGGCGCGGATGTCTTTTTCGGCGTCGCTTTGCGGGTCAGCCGGGAAGTTAGGGATGTCGTAGCCCTTCGCCTGAAGCTCGGCGATCGCTTCTTTCAGCTGCGGGACCGAGGCGCTGACGTTGGGAAGTTTGATGATGTTCGCATCGGGCTGGGTGGCCAAGATCGCAAGTTCGGCGAGTGCGTCGGGGATCTTTTGCTCAGCGGTAAGCTTTTCGGGGAAGCGGGCGAGGATGCGGCCAGCGAGTGAAATGTCGCGAGTTTCCACAGCGATCCCGGCGTGCTGGGTGAATGCTTGGATGATGGGCAGCAGCGAATAGGTAGCGAGAGCTGGAGCTTCGTCGGTCTTGGTGTAAATAATCTTGGGAACCGTGGACATGATTTTTGGTGGCGTAGGAATCGCGGCGAATGTCTAGGGCCTTCGCGACTCGGGGTCAAAAGCAATTGCTCTGCCAAATCGTTTGCTGATTCCATTGGGCGACGATCTTAGCGGGCTGGAGATTGTGAATAACTTGTGGAAACTCCTCGAAAACGCTGATTTTGAAGGGGCGAGCCGCTTTGCTCGAAAACTCACTTTTTGCGGTTAGAGTGAGGGGTGGTCGGGACGGTGCATCGTGAGTGATTCACAACGGTGTGCACGCTGGGGCTTGTTAACAAGTTGAGGAGTTACTTGTAATAAGTGAGATGGGAGGTTGTTCGTTAATTGTTGGTGGTTGTTGGCAAGTTATTCACAAGTCATTCTGAGTCGTTGAGAGATCTAGGCGGAATATCGGGCGAGATGGCTCAAAGGCGTTAGAAAGCTAGGAAAACTGTCATTGTGAATAACTTGGTATGTTCTCGTTCACCGTTCAACGGAGCGGCAGATAGAATGAAATGGATTTTTGCGGATGCGCCGGGTGCTGACAAAATCTCGGTGCACGTGAATTCTTTGCTTTACGCTGCGCCGCGATCGATTCAAAGAAGGAGCCCGCTGCTTGCCAAACAAGCAGTGGTTTTCTAATCCATTCAAAAAATTCCTCATGGACATTCAAATCGCTACTCTTTGTGACTTCGCTGCTGACTACAACGGCAAGCTCGTCATTTCCGGAACATTCGACACGCTTGCCGCCCGTGCAGTGCCCGTCGTGCACCCATCGTGCGCGCTCGCCATGCGCTTCTGCTTCACTCCTGAAGACGCCGGTCGCCATAAGCTTTCGATCAACATCATCAACGAAGATGGCGAGTCGCTCGACCCGAACAACATGCCGATCGAGCCTGAGTTCGACGTGCAGCTGCCGAAGAATGTACCGTTCCTGACGCGCAACATCGTGATGAATCTGCAAGGCCTGCGCTTTGAAGAAGCTGGCATCTACTCGATCGACATCGGTTGCGACGGCGAAATCCTCGTTCGTCTTCCGCTTCGCATCGTTCAAGTAAGCAACGAAACTCAGATGGCGTAATTCGAAGGCATGGTGTAAAACTCCGCCATGCCTCCAACCGCCTCTTTTTCCTGCGCTCTCGTCACCGGTGCTTCATCGGGCTTAGGCGAAGAGTTTGCTCTCCAAATCGCGCCACGAGTTGAGAAACTCGTTCTCGTGGCGCGTCGCGGGCCTCTGTTAGTCCAGCTGGCAGAGCGCATCCGCGGGGCATTTCCTCACGTTGAGGTAGCCATCATTGCGGTCGATCTGAACCGCGGCGCCGAGCGCGTACTACTGGTCGATCAGTTATCGAGCCGTGGTTTGCTGCCAGACTTGTTAGTCAACAACGCGGGCTTGGGCGACTATGGAGAATTTGTTTCGTCCGACTGGGGGAAACTGCAGTCGATGCTCGGCGTCAACATCGAGGCGCTCACCCATCTCAGTTATTTGCTGGTGCCTCAAATGATCAAGCGGGGCAGGGGAGCAATCATTCAGGTGAGTTCGCTGGCGAGCCTGATTCCGATTCCCGACTTTGCGGTTTACGCTGCGACGAAAGCTTACGTCACGAGTTTTTCGGAGGCCTTACGGATTGAGTTGAGCGAACACCGGATCCCCGTGTTAGCGGTTTGCCCCGGCCCGGTGAAAACCGAGTTTGGTGAAGTGGCGCGCCGGGATTCAAACAAGAAGATCCCTGCGAAGAAGTCTTTCTACGTGCCCAAGCAGCAGGTCGTGGCCGAGTCTCTCGCCGCGTTAGAGCGCGATGCCGCGCGGATCTATCCGGGATTCAAGACCACGGCTATCGCCTGGGTATTGTCAAATCTGCCGCGGACCCTGATGCGTTTCATGATGAGTTTCCGTCCGCGGCGGTCGTGAATATAAAAAAGCCGCCACGCGGATCACGCATGGCGGCTTGGACTGAGGAATTGTGCTAACGAAAGTTAGGCGCGCTCGCTCATCGGCTTGTAGGTCCGCAGCGTTTCGCCGGTGTAGATCTGGCGGGGGCGGGAGATGCGGCTGTCGGCATCGTCCATGACTTCCTTGTAGTTTGCGACCCAGCCCGGCATGCGGCCGATGGCAAACATGACAGTGAACATGTCCATCGGGATGCCGATGGCACGCATGATGATGCCGCTGTAGAAGTCGACGTTTGGATAGAGTTTGCGGGCGATGAAGTATTCGTCGTTGAGGGCGATTTCTTCGAGCTTCTTGGCGATGTCGAGCAGGGGATCGGACTTGTGAAGCTGGCCCAGAACCTTGTCGCACTGCTCCTTGATGATGACGGCGCGCGGGTCGAAGTTTTTATAAACCCGGTGGCCGAAGCCCATCAGGCGGCGATTTCCGGTCTTGTTTTTGACCCCGTTGAGGAACTTGGTGCCGTCGTCGCCTTCGCGGTGGATTTCTTCCAGCATTTCCAGCACCGCCTGATTGGCGCCGCCATGCAGCGGGCCCCAAAGCGCGCAGACGCCGGCCGAAGCGGAGGCGAAGACATTGGCCTGGCTGGAGGCGACCATGCGGACAGTCGAGGTGGAGCAGTTTTGTTCGTGGTCGGCGTGAAGCAGGAAAATGAGGTCGAGCGCGCGGACGATTTCCGGGTTGAGTTCATACTCCTCGCCGGGAAGGGAGAACATCATGTGGAGAAAGTTCTCGGTGTATTTCAGCTTGCTCTTCGGGTAGCTTGCGGGGAGTCCGTGGGCCTTGCGGAATGAGCTGGTGGCGATGGTGCGGACTTGGGAAATAAGTCGTGCGGCGTGGAATGGGAATGCTTCCTTGAGCGACTTGCCGGCAGTTGTGGGGCTGGGATAGGACGACGAGGCATGGATCATCGCGGAGAGGATCGACATCGGGTGGGCCGATGGCGGGAATGCGTCAAAGTGGAAGCGCATGTCCTCGTGCAGCATTTGATTCTGCGTGAGGAGGCTGGAAAAGTCTTCGAGTTCCGCTGCGCTGGGAAGCTCGCCGTAGATGAGCAGGTAGGCGGTTTCGATGAAGGTACTCTTCTGCGCGAGCTCGGCGATGTCGTAGCCGCGATACTGGAGAATGCCTTTTTCGCCATCGATGAATGTGATGGCGCTCTTGCAAGCACCGGTGTTGCCGTAGCCCGGGTCGAGCGTGATGCAGCCGGTTTTGCTGCGAAGCGCGCCGACATCGATGCCAACTTCGCCCTCAGTTCCAATAACTGTCGGCAGTTCTAGAGACTTGCCGTCGATGATCAATTCCACTGTTCCGTTCATGCGGGGGTGGTTCTAGCAGCATTCGCGCCATTACGCTAGCAAGCATTCGACGAATTTTCGCGATGTCACTCGCCAGCGTCCGGGTAGGAGCCGAGCAGCTTGACGAGCGAGCAGTGTTTGCCGAGTTCTTCCAGTGCCTCGGCGACTTTCGGATCGTCGCAATGGCCGGCTAGATCGACGTAGAAAATGTATTCCCAATCCTTGCGCTTGGACGGGCGGGACTCGATTTTCGACAGGTTGATGTGAAATTGATCGAAGGCTTGGAGCGCTTTGACCAGCGAGCCGGGGCGGTCGTGGATCGCAAAAAGGATGGACGTGCGGTCCTTGCCGGTGGGCGGGCAGGGTTTCTCGCCGATGACGAGAAAGCGGGTGGTGTTGGTGGCGCGGTCCTGGATCGATTCCTCAAGCAGGGTCAGGCCGTACATTTCCGCGGCGAGTGGGCCACCCAGTGCCGCCGCGCCGTGTGCCGCCTGGTCGCGGGCGATCTGCGCGGCCTTGGTGGTCGAAGAAACCTCGACGAGATCGGCCTCGGGAAAGTTTCGCAAGATCCACGCACGGCACTGGCCGAACACTTGTGGGTGGGAATAAAGTGTCTTGATCTGCTCGCGCGGGATCGACGCCATCAGGCCGTTTTCGATCCGCAGCAGGATCTGCGCGCAGATGTGCAGCGGCGAGTCGACAAACAAGTCCAGCGTGTGCGAGACCGCTCCTTCGGTGGAATTCTCGATCGGCACCACCCCATAGCTGGCGGCGCGGCGGGCGACTTGGTCGAAGACGTCGGAGAAATTTGGCTGCGCGGAGTAGTTGACCGAATGACCGAACTTTTTGATCGCTGCCTGGTGGGTCCAGGTTCCTTCCGGGCCGAGGTAGGCGATGGTGAGATCGTCCTCCAGTGCTAGCGCGGCGGACATGACTTCCCGATAGATTGCACGGATCGACTTCTCCGGCAGGCGGCCTTGGTTCATCTCGATGAGCCGCCGCAGCAGCGCCTCTTCGCGCTCGGGGGCATAGATTTGCAGGCCGTCGCGCTTTTTGACCACGCCCACCTCGTGGACCAGATCGGCGCGGCGGGAAAGGATGTCCAGGAGGTCGCGATCGAGGGTGTCGATCTGGTTGCGGATTTCGTCGAGATTCACGGCAGTAGGAAAGTTAGGCGTCGGTGGAGGATTCATCGTTCGCTGCGGCGGCAGGAATCCCGATGGGCCCGAGGGCCAATTGCTGATCGGGCTCGTTAGCGGGTGATGCTGCGGGTGCGGCTTCAGGCAGCTTGACTTTGCGCAGCTCCGAGGCGTTGGGCAGGTCGTCGATCGAGCGGATGCCGAAGTGTTCGAAAAAGAGATCGGTTGTTTCGTAAAGCAGTGGCCGCCCCGGCAGTTCTGCGCGGCCACCGATGCGGACCAAGTCGCGGTCGAGGAGTTTTTGGATCATCCCGTCGCAGGCCACCCCGCGTACCGCTTCGATAGCGGCCTTGGTAATGGGTTGGCGGTAGGCGATGATGGCCAGGGTTTCCATAGCGGGGCCGCTCATGCGCTCGGGCTTGCGGCCGGGAAAGAGCTGGCGGACGAATTCGCCGTACTCGAGGCGGGTGTAAAGTTTCCAGCCCTTGGGTCGTTCCAAGATGGTGAAAACGCGTTGGGTTTCCTGATAAACTAGATTCAACTCACCGATGGCTTGGGCGACATTCTCTGGTGAGGTGGCGGCCAGTTGTTGTAGCCAGTCGGGCAGGGGGGTAGGGGCATTGCCCTCCTCGGTTTCGCGGATGCGGATGTCATCTGCCTCGGCGACACGGGCTCGCACCAAACGGGCGATTTCTTCGGATGGAAGAGGTTCCTGAGAGGCGATTAAGAGGGCTTCGACAATGGCGCTGAGCTGCATGGCGGTGCCGCACTCTATGGATCCAATCCGGCATTTCAAGTCTCCTGCCCAAAACCTCGAAAATCACTTATTTTGCCGTCGCTGAACTTTCCGCTTGCGGGATGGGGATTGGCGGGCTAACCCACCGCGCTCGTCGGTGACCTCAAATTCTATTTTGAGACCGAACGACAAACCATTTGTCATCCTGAACCAAATCCTCTGCGTCATGGCTGCGAAGAAAAAAATCCAAAAATCCAAGCCCCAAAAGGGTGCCTCGAAGCCTGCGGTGAAGCCGTCGAAGCCTGCAGCTGCTGTCAAAAAGCCAGCGGCCAAGCTATCGAAGCCGATTCCAGCCGCTAAGAGGTCCGCAGCCAACAAGCCCGCGCCGCTCGCCAAGAAGTCGGTGGTGAAGCCTTCAAAGCCCGCTGCAAAGAAGCCCGCTGCAACGAAACCAGCCGCGAAGAAACCAGCCGCGAAGAAACCAGCCGCGAAGAAGCCCGCTGCGAAGAAGCCCGCCGCGAAGAAGCCCGCCGCGAAGAAGCCCGCTGCGAAGAAACCCGCTGCGAAGAAACCCGCTGCGAAGAAACCCGCTGCGAAGAAGCCAGTCGCAAAGAAGCCCGCTCCACTCTCCAAAAAACCCGCTGCCAAAAAGTCAGCGCCGGCAGTCAAGAAAGCTGCTGCAAAATCACCGATTCATCCCCCAAAGAAACCAGTGTCTACCGCTAAAAAAACTACTGCCAAGTCCTCAAAGCCAGCGCCTGCTGCCAAGAAATCCGCCGCCAAGCCAGCACCCGTTGCTAAAAAATCAGCGCCCAATTCCGCGCCGGTAACGGCCAAGAAACCCGCAGCCAAGCCGGCAAAAGCCGTCGTGGCCTCTCCAGTTAAGGTTGTTACCCCACCAAAGGTTGCGACCCCTGTGGTGCCAAAGGTGGTGGTCGTCGCCAAATCCCGCTCGTCAGTGGTGGATTACCCCGCGCCGCCTGCGCCGATCAAGCCACCCTTCGTTCCGCCAAAGGCAGCGAACCCAAGTGGCTCCACACCCGTGGGCGGCACCGGCACCCACAGTGCCTCATTCATCCTCAAACAACGCCAGCGCCTGCTCGATCTCCGCGACGAACTTGTCGATGCGGTGTCCGACATGGCCCGCGACACCATCCGCAACGCCCCCGAAGGTTCCGAAGCCTCGGGCAGCGGCCAGCACCAAGGCGATGCCGGCAGCGATGCCTACGACCGCGATTTCGCTCTCTCCGTCCTCGCCAAGGAACAAGACGCGCTTTACGAAATCGAACAAGCCCTCCGCCGCATCCAATCCGGCAGCTACGGCATCTGCGAAATGTCCTTGCGCAAGATTCCCCAAGCCCGTCTCGAAGCCATCCCATTTGCCCGTCTCACCGTCGAATGTCAGGGCCAATGGGAGAAGGAATATGGCAATCGCCGCTTCCGTCCATCCAATGAAGTTGGCTTCAGCGGTGGAAATTACATCGAAGATGAAGATTCTGAGTCGGTTTCTCTTGACGAGGACGAAGATTAAAGCAACATCCGCCCTCCAAGTCACCTGTCATGCCACGCGAGATTATCATCCTAGAATGCACCGAAGCGAAAGCCGAGGGCA
>CAJXYV010000002.1 GCA_913063525.1 uncultured Verrucomicrobiota bacterium | reverse complement strand
TGAAATCTGGGCCCGCCGTGCGACGGACAACAAGGGCCAGATGATGGCTCACGTGCTAGGCGTCGAGAAGACGCTGCGTGAATACGGCAAGCTGTCAGGGAATTGGATTTTCTGTTTGAAGGCAAAGAAGAGATCGGTAGCCCGAGTCTGTCGGCGTTTCTGCTAGAGCATCGCGTCTCGCTGCGTTGTGACATAATTGCCATTTCCGATATGGGTATGGTGGCGCCGGGCTAATCGTCTGCCGAGCGTACCTAGGCGAGGCCGATCGCAGAGGTCAACGGGATCGGTGGCATCAAACACGGCGGGCTGCGCCTGAGCGGGGCCAATTGATTTTCCGGCACAGCATCCGTGCTCACCAGCGGCGAAATAGTCGTCGTGCCGGAGCCTGGCGGCCTCATGCTGGTGCTATCAGCGATGATACTGCTGGTCCTCAGGGTTCTACAGACGCTGGTGCTCCTAACGACGATCCGCGCCCTTGCCAGTGCGAAGTTGGTAAACGCGCCGCGCCCATACGCAAAGGTGGCCGACAAATACCCAAATACGCCGTTACTATTGAAGGAGGGAACGTGTCAGCATCTTCAAGATTAGCGCGTTGATCTTCGAGGTTGAACCGCGTAACTTCGAGTGGCCGAAGGGGTTCTCTCTGGGTGTAGAAAAGGTGGAGTTCGGACTTTTCAAGCGGGTTGAGTTCAGGAAGAGTGGGTCATGCCTGTTTCGGAATCCTCGACGATTGTTATCTTGTTAGCCGCTTGCGCGGGGCTGATGGTTCTGGTGCTGTTGCTGGTTTTCAAGATTTTGGCGCGTCTGACGGCGATCGAACAGCGCATCGCGGCCCATGAGAATTCTCGCGATGGGGACGAACACGCGCCGTCGCCTGCAGAGATCTCGCAGGGCGGGGCCTTCGAAACTTTTCTAAAAGAGGAGCCGGGCCGGCGCGGCCTGGCAAAAAGCGAGCAATTTGCCGCCTATCGCCGGTGGCGTCAGGAAAATGGCTTGAACTGGTCAAATAAGTGATAGCCAACGGTTAGGAGCTCCGATTTTTTTGAATTGTTAATAACTCTGTAAGATTTTCTGTTTTTGACATTGCAAGTCGGCCGCTCGTTTGCATGATCCGGCCCGTCGGCCACCCTATCTGATTTTTATCGGATAGGGCTTGTGAAAAATTTCACAAGCGACATTCTCCAAGTCCTGAATCGCGCTACTCATGGCAAATATTTTTCCTCGCTGGTCCAATCTCCTGCCGCTCAAAATCGCTGTCTGTGCCGGAGCCACAGCCGCGGGTGTGGCTCTTGCCTTTGCCTATTATGCGACGCCAAAGGCGCAGGTGGTAGGCTACCAGCCAGCACAACCGATTCCGTTTTCCCATAAAATCCACGTCGATCAAGTCGGTCTGGACTGCCGCTATTGCCACTCGTTTGTGGATGTGACCGGCCATTCGAACGTGCCGACGGGGAGCACCTGTTGGAACTGCCACCAGCACGTCCAGCGCGACAGCCCGAAACTGGCGCCGCTGCACAAGTCGATGGATGTCACTTATCCCGGCTACGACGGCAAGCCGATCGAATGGGTGCGGGTGCACAAGGCACCCGATTACGTTTATTTTAACCACTCCGCGCACGTCAATCGCGGGATCTCCTGCCAGAGTTGCCACGGTAATGTGAACAAGATGGAGGTGATCTATCAGGCGGAAAGCCACTCGATGGGTTGGTGCTTGGACTGCCACCGTGCGCCGGAGAAGAACCTGCGTCCGCTGGAGGAGGTTTACAACTTCGCCTACAACGCGGAGACCTTTATCTCGAACAACCCCCAACTCGGCGTGAAGACGACCGAGGAGCTGGGTCTGAAGTTGAAAGAGCAGTTTATGGTCAACCCGAAGGCGACTTGCGCCACCTGCCACCGTTAATCCGTTCGCCCTTTTTTCTAACTTTCATCCTTTCCGCAGTCTAACATGAGCAAGCGCATTTTGCATCACCCCGAGGTTCCCGCCGGCGAAACCACCGTCGCCTGGCGCAGTGTGGGTCAACTGGAAGACACCGCCGACTTCCGCCAGTGGCTGGACCGCGAGTTCCCGCAAGGCGCTGCGGAGATGGCCAACGAGGAAGATGCCGAGACATCGCGCCGTTCGTTCTTGAAGTTGATGGGCGCATCGACGGCTCTCGCCGGCTTTGGCATGGCAGCGTGCCGCCGCCCTGAATCCTACATCGTCCCTTACACCAAGGCACCGGAATGGGTGATCCCAGGCAAGGCGACCTACTATGCTTCTGCGATGCCACGCGCCCACGGCGCGACGCCGCTGGTGGTGACGACCTTTGAAGGCCGCCCGACCAAGCTGGCTCCTAACCACCTTCACCCGGATTCCGAAGGAACGGATGCCTTTGCCCAAGCATCGGTGTTAGATCTCTACTCGCCATCGCGCTCGCGCAAAATTCTCAAAGGCGGAAACGCGGCAGCACGCGCTGATTTCGAGGCGGCGCTGGCCACCATCGCGACGGATAAGTCGGCCAAGGTTGGATTCCTTTTCGGTGCCGATGATAGCCCGACCCGCGCCCGCCTGACACAGGAGTTGGCCACAAAGTTCTCTTCTGCCAAATTCTATCAATATGAAGCTCTCACCGGCGAATCGTCCGCCGTGGCCTTGGGCGAGGGGGTGAAACTGGTCGCTAACTTCGCCAAAGCGGATCGCATCGTTTCACTCGACTGCGACTTTGCCGGCACCGATTCGCAAGGACCGGTCACCGCGTTTTTCGACCGCCGTAAGCCCGAGGGCAAATCCTACGAGGGTAAGCCGGACGCGTCGAAAATGAACCGTCTCTACTCGGTGGAAGCTGCGTTCACCCTCACCGGTGGCATGGCGGATCACCGCTTGCGGGTTTCTCCTAGCCAGGTGACCGCCGTCGCTGCGCAAATCGCTCGCGGACTCGGCGTGAAAGCCGGTGTGGCAATCGTCTCTCCCGAACTTTCCGATCCGAAGCATGTTGCATGGGTTAATGGCCTCGTGGATGACCTGAAGGCGAACGCTGGAAAATCCTTGGTTCTCGCAGGTTCCCGCCAGTCGCTGGCGCTTCACTTGCTCGCCCATGCGATCAACCAGTCGCTCGGCAACATCGGAGAGGGCAAACCGCTTCTCGCTGTCCAAACTGGAACGAAGGGCCTCGGTAATCTCGCTGCGCTGAAAAATGACATCGACGCGAAGGCGGTCGATACCCTCATTGTTCTTACACCTTCCAATCCGCTTTATGATGCTCCGGCCGATCTCAAGTTCGGCGAGTCATATGCCAAACTTAAGACGAGCATCCACTTCGGTACCCGCACGGATGCGACGGCTCATGCTTCGACATGGCACCTTCCTGCCGCCCACTATTTAGAATCATGGTCGGATGCTCGCAGCGCGAGTGGTACCTACACGGTAGTGCAGCCGATGATTCTGCCGCTCTACAAGGATTGTGTTTCGGAGTTGGAGTTGCTGCTCGCCTTGCTTTCTAACGACGGAAAGCTTCTTAATGGCGAAGGCGAAAAAGGCGCGGCATCACCCGCCTATACCGCCGTCCGCGCGACTTTCTCCACACTCGGCGGGGCAGGGGATACGGCTTGGAAAAAGCTGCTTCGCGATGGTTTCCTCGCGGGTTCTTCCTATCCGATCGCTAACCCGAAACTGCGCGGCGACCTGTCTGCGCCGATCGTTGCGACACCGCCGACCAAGGATTCGCTCGAGGTGATTTTCGCAACCGACTCGTCGATCTTCGACGGTCGTTGGATTGATAATGGCTGGCTGCAAGAGGCTCCCGATCCGATTTCCAAGCTCACATGGGACAACGTCGCACTTGTCGCCCCGAGCACCGCCAAGGAGCTGGGGATTTACGACCAAATTATCCAGCTCGAAACGGACTTCGCATCGCGTTCTCCTGACGACGAGGCCCAAAACCGCACGTCGCCGATGATTCGCCTGGCGGTTAACGGTCAGACACTGGAAATCCCGATTCTCGTTTCCTTCGGCCAAGCTGAAAACACGATTGTCATCCCGCTCGGTTACGGCCAAGGCTTTGATAAGCACGACGAACTCAAGCGTGGACCGAAAAACGAATCTCACGTCGGCCTCGTCGGTGTGAACCGCGGTTTCAATGCCTATCCACTCCGTACGGCTGCCACGGCCTATTTCGCCACCGGTGCGAAGGTGGCTCCGACGACTCTCCGCTACTCGGTCGCCCTCACCCAAGAGCACAACGCGATGTATGGCCGCGCCCTGGCCCGCGAGGTTTCGACTCTTGGCGACGAGGAAAAAGGTTCGTTCGCCGCCCAACTCGCGAATGTGCCGAAACAAGGCAACGATTCCCACGCGCCGCCGACGGTCTCGCTTTACCAACCTAAAGACCGTGCCGGCAAGCCGCTACTCAGCGATCCTCTCCATCAGTGGGGTATGTCGATCGATCTCTCCTCTTGCATGGGTTGTAACTCCTGCCTCGTTGCCTGCCAATCGGAGAACAATATTCCGATTGTTGGCAAGAGACAGGTCGCCATGGGCCGCGAAATGCACTGGATCCGGATGGATCGCTACTTCGCCGCGCAAAAGGACAATACCTTCGACGAAGGCAATCCGGAAATGGTTCCCCAACCGGTGGCCTGCGTCCAGTGCGAGTCCGCGCCCTGCGAGACCGTTTGCCCAGTCAATGCAACGATTCACACGGAAGACGGCCTCAATGCAATGGCCTATAACCGTTGCATCGGAACGCGCTATTGTGCAAACAACTGCCCGTACAAGGCGCGCCGCTTCAACTATTTCGACTATAATAAGCGCAACCCGCTGATCGCCCATAACCTTTATAAGGGGCCGTTTGGTGAGAAACAAGTGGGCGAAGCCCCACATCTTCAGAAGAATCCGAACGTCACGGTCCGCATGCGCGGTGTGATGGAGAAGTGCACCTACTGTGTGCAACGTCTCAAGGATTCGGTGATTCGTCAGAAGCAGGGTCAAAAGCAAGAGGCTCTCGTCGCTGGCAAGGCTTCCACCGAAATGCAGGTCAACGTCAACACCCTCCGCATCCCGGTGGATTCGGTGAAGACCGCTTGCCAAGACGCTTGCCCCGCCGGCGCCATCACCTTCGGCAACCTTCTCGACGAAGAGAAATCCGCACTCGGTCGCAGCAAGCGCATCGACCGTAACTACGATCTCCTCAACTACATCGGCACCCGGCCGCGCACCAGTTATCTGGCGCGCGTCAAGAACCCGAATCCGGCCATGCCGGACGCGAAATTTGTCGGCAAGGCGACCATTCACATGGCCTGATCTGTTTTTATCTGAGCTTCCAATTTTTCATTTAACATGGCTTCTACCACCCATACGGCACCTGAGACCCACACCGGAGTGAAAATCCCGGTGCTTGAGCGCGAAAAGCTCATCCTCAGCGGCCGTTCATACAATTGGATCACCGAACGCATTTGCGGTGTTTTGGAAAATCGGCAACCCTTTTTGTGGTGGTTGCTTTTCATTCCATCCGCACTGATTGCTCTCATCGGCGTCGGTGGTGGTTTGACCTATCTGGTCTCCACGGGTGTGGGTGTCTGGGGGATGTCGAACCGGGTCTTCTGGGGTTTTGATATTACCAACTTCGTGTTTTGGATCGGTATCGGCCACGCGGGGACGCTGATCTCGGCGGTGCTATTCCTAACCCGCCAAAACTGGCGGACTTCCATCAACCGCGCGGCAGAGGCGATGACGATTTTCGCCGTGATCTGCGCCGGGATTTTCCCTGCCTTCCACGTCGGTCGGGTCTGGTTTGCATGGTTTCTGGCACCGGTGCCGAACGCCAATGCGATTTGGCAGAACTTCAAGTCGCCGCTGCTGTGGGACGTGTTTGCCGTTTCCACCTACTTCACGATTTCTCTGATCTTCTGGTATCTCGGTATGGTTCCCGATCTCGCCACCATCCGCGATCGTTGCAAGCCAGGCATTCGTAAGATTCTTTATGGTATCTTTTCACTCGGCTGGCGCGGGGGGAACCGCCAGTGGAGTCACTATGAAATGGCGTACTTGCTCCTTGCGGCGCTTTCCACACCGTTGGTGCTCTCGGTTCACTCGGTCGTCTCGTTCGACTTTGCAACCTCGGTGGTTCCCGGTTGGCACACCACGATCTTCCCGCCTTACTTCGTAGCCGGTGCCATCTTCGGTGGTTTCGCCATGGTGCTCACCATCATGGTGCCTGCCCGTTTCATCTATGGCTTGCAGGATTTGATCACCATGAAGCACATCGACAACATGGCCAAGATCATCCTCCTTACAGGTACGATCGTCGGATATGCCTACTTGATGGAGCTTTTTGTCGCCTTCTACTCGGGCGCCATCTATGAAATGGACGCCTTCAAATTCCGGATCGCGGGTCCATACTGGTGGGCCTACGCAGCGATGATGAGCCTCAATGTGCTTTCGCCTCAGGTTTTCTGGTTCAAAGCATGCCGCGAAAACCTCTGGGTGATCATGGTTGTTGCGATGTGCGTCAACGTCGGGATGTGGTTTGAGCGCTTCGTCATCATTTGCACGACCTTGGCCCGGATGTTCCTTCCTGGTGACTGGAAGACCTATTCGCCGAGTGGTGTCGAGCTGATGACCTTTGTCGGCACGATTGGCTTATTCCTTGCTCTGTTCTTGATGTTCCTTCGCTTCCTGCCATGCATCAACATCGCCGAGGTCAAATGGACTCTTCTGGAGTCAGATCCACACCACGACGATCTTCAAGAGCATGCAGACCACGGTGTTGTGATCGAAGCCGCCTATCAAAAGGAATTGGTTTCCTCCAAATAACTTTAACGCCTAACTCTAAATTTTTACACCAGTGAGCACCACCCGCAAACGCGTTTACGGCTACCTCGCCGAGTTCAAGAGCGCATCCGCTCTTTACAAGGGCGCTGAAAAAATCCGCGACGCCGGCTTCAGGAAATGGGATTGTTATTCTCCATACCCGATTCACGGCCTCGACGGGGCGATGGGCATGAAACGCTCGATCCTTCCTTGGTTTGTGTTCTTTGGAGGTATGACCGGAACGGCGACGGCCTTTGCGCTCGCCTACACGACCCAAGTGGTGATCTATCCGACGGTGGTGCAGTCGAAGCCCGTGAACATATTCACGGTTCCTGCGTTTTTCCCGATCATGTTCGAGCTGACGATCCTGTTTTCCGGATTTACGGTTCTCTTCGGTCTATTGGGCCTGATTCAACTTCCTCGCCTCAATCACCCCTTGTTTGCAAGTGACCAGTTCCGCAAGGCGACGGACGATGGATTTTTTATCGCGATCGAGGCCCGTGATCCGAAATTTACGCCCAATGGGACGCGCGACCTGCTCGCCGAAATCGGCGGGGCTAACATCGAACTTGTCGAAGAAGAAGATTGATGATCCGAACGATGACTCTCATTGCTCTTAACCTTTTCCGTTAAATTCTCATGCGCTACTTTTTCCTCGCTTACGCACTGATTGCGCTGCTCGTCGTCGGAGTCTTCGGAGTCCGCGGCCAGAAGTTTTCCAAGCCTCCAATCCAGATTTTTCCGGACATGGATACCCAGGACAAGATCCGCGCCCAGAAGCCTGACGCGTTCTTTGCAGACGGCCACGGCAGCCGACTTCCGGTGGGCCAAACCCAGCCACGCGGCTTCAATGAAGCGGGGGCTCAATCCATTGGCGGTATTCCCGAATACGAATTCGGCGGCCAGACCGGTTATTACTACACGGGTCACGTCGGTGATTATTTCGGCAATGGCATGCCACAGGAATTGCAACTCACCGAGGAAAGCGCTTCATCCTTGATTCAGCGCGGCAAAGAGCGCTTTGGGATTTATTGCGCCGTCTGCCACGGCAAGTCGGGAGACGGGCAAGGGATCACCGGTCTGTACGGCGTACCCGGCATCGCCAATTTCCACATGAATAACTTCAAATCTGCGTCCTACCCCGATGGTCGCATCTTTGAAACCATCACTAACGGTAAGGGCATGATGAGTGGCTACGGCTACAACATCTCCGTTCGCGACCGTTGGGCGATTGTCGCCTATGTCCGAACGCTGCAGGCTGCCAAAGAGGCACAAACCAAGGCCCAATAACTCTTTTACTGACTTTATAGTAATGGCTCACCACCACGTCACATCCGCAGACATCGCGATCAACGGCGATCACCTCGACTCCTCCAAGGTTTCGAAAGTGAAACGCATGGCCTTGATCGTGGCCGTGCTAGGCAGCGTCGCCAGCATCTACCTGTTGTTTTTTGCTTCCGAAAAACTTCGTGGGCCATTCGCCTATTCCTGGTTGTTTGCCTTTTATTATTTCCTGACGCTTTCGATCGGTGGCGTTTTCTGGACTTTGTTGCACAACGTCTCCAATTCAAGTTGGGGCACCTCCGTCCGTCGCACCTTTGAAAACCTGGGCTCGACCTTTCCGTGGGTCTTTCTGTTCGGCTTGCCGCTGCTATTCCCACAGGTTCAGGTTTATCTCTACGAATGGATGAATATCCACCGCGCCGCTCCAGGCGAGGTGAAGGAGTATCTCCATCACCACGAGCATCTTCTATCGAACAAGCATTGGTTCATGAATCTGCCATTCTGGTACGGTCGTTTCGCCTTCTATGGCATCGGTCTCAGTGCGGTGATCTATGGCCTTCGCAAGCTCTCGACGGCTCAGGATACCGATCCTAATCCCGGAACAGCCCGCCTGCTCACGGCGCGCTACCACTCCAATTATCCTCTGATCATTTTTGCACTCACGATCACATTCACCGGCTTCGATTTCCTGATGGGCCTCGATTACAAGTGGTTCTCGACGATGTGGGGTGTCTATCTGTTTGCCGGCACCGCGCTGAACTCAATGGCGGTCATCGTTCTTGTTTGCACCTGGCTGAAGAGCATGGGTCATCTCAAGCATGTGACGACCTCGGAACACTTCCACATCATGGGCAAGCTGATGTTCGCATTCACCACCTTCTGGGCCTACATCGCCTTCTCCCAGTTTTTCCTTATCTGGTATGCGAACATCACCGAGGAAACCTCCTACTTCTCCATTCGCAATACGGGCAACTGGAACATTGCCATGTACTTCCTCGTCTTCGGTCACTTCGTCGTTCCTTTTGTCGTCCTGCTCCAAGCGTGGTTGAAGAAGAATCCGAAGATGCTTTCGATCGTCGCCGTTTACACGCTCTGCATGCACGCCCTCGATCATTACCTGATCACGATTCCTGAGCGCGGCGTTTCTTTGGGTCATATCAAGCCGGAAGTATTCGGTGATATCCAAGTGGCGATTCCCGGAGCCTTCTGGGGTGACATCCTCGCATTTGTCACCATCGGTGCGGCATTCCTCTTTATCCTCATCCGCGCCTTGGGTCAGCATTCACTCTATCCGAATCGCGACCCTCGCATTCTCGAGTCCGCAAACGTTTCTAACTGAGTTTCCTTTTTCGAACATGGACCCATCCCGCGACAATCTGATCATCCGCTTCACTACTTTCTGGTGGGCTCTTGGCACCTTCTTCATCTTTGCTGTGATGCTCGCAGTGATTTGGTTATTCAATCACTCCGATCCAACAACTATGGAAGATGCAGCTGCCAAGTCACGCTACATCACCAAGGCAAAAATCGATGCGGCTCAGGCAGCTAACATCTCGCCTGAAGTCCTTGATGCCACTATTCCGAAACTTGCCAAGCAGCTTGCTGCTACCAAACCACTAGCGGTTGAGCAGCCTGCCCAGCTCGTGCCGGGTTCCGATACTGCCAAAAAACTCGCATCAGCGCCAGCCGTTGATACCAAGGCGATCGATGTTTCAGATGCGGCTGAGGCTCCGATTGATCCTGCTGTCATGGCGATCGGCAAAACTCAATTCCTCGTCTGCGCTGCCTGCCACGGCCAAAATGGTGAAGGTAGTCCGATTGCACCGCCGCTTGCCGGTTCGGAATGGGTCAAGGGGCCGATTTCCAATCTCATTCGTATCCAACTCCGGGGTCTCCAAGGTCCGATTTCGGTCAAGGGGACGGAATACAACATGCCGGGCGGCATGGCGGCGCTTGCCTATCAGACGGACGAGCAAATCGCCGGTGTCCTTACCTACGTGCGCAATAGTTTTGGCAATAAGGCTTCGGCCGTCAAGCCCGAGCAAGTCGCCGCGCTTCGCAGTGAGGTGGGTAAACCTCAAGTTTCTGCTGCGGAACTCACCAAACCTTAATCTCGATTTTATCTTCAAAGCCGATGTCTTCCGCCATCTCAACTACCACTGAACAGGACGCCTTGCTTCGCGCGGGGATCGACCGTTCGCTACGTCACCCCGTGATGTTTTTCCTGACCAGCGGTGCCGCCTGGCTCGCGGTTTCAATCGTTCTGGGCATTATCTCCTCGGCGAAGGCTCACGCACCCGGCTTTCTGTCGTGCTGCTCATGGCTGACCTATGGCCGCGTCTTTCCGGCTCACATCAACGCCTTTATCTATGGCTGGGGATTTCAGGCAGCGTTTGCGGTGATCATCTGGATGATGGCCCGGCTATCGCGCAAAGAATGCACTGCTGCCGGATTGATTCTAGTCGCGGGTCATGTATGGAATCTCGGAGTCTTCTTGGGTCTCGTGGGAATCCTTTCGGGCTCGAGCACGGGAATGCCATGGATGGAATTCCCTGCATTTGCCTGGCCGGTTTTGCTCGCCAGTTACTTCGCCATTGTCATCTGGTCATTCATCCAATTCCGCGTTCGGCCCGAGGGCCACGTCTATATCTCACAGTGGTATCTACTGGCGGCCATCGTTTGGTTCCCTTGGATCTTCATCACCGCAAACACCTTGCTTCACTGCCTGCCGGGCCATCCGGTGATGGCTGCCGGTATCAATGCCTGGTATAAGTCGGCCCTCACGTTCCTCTTCTTCACACCCGTGGCGCTGGGAACTGCCTATTACCTCGCACCCAAAATCACCGGCCAGCCCGTTTATAGCTATTCGCTGGCAAAACTCGGATTCTGGTCACTCGCCGTTATCGCTCCTTGGGCGGGCATGCAGAAGCTGGCAGGTGCGCCGATCCCTTACTTCCTGCCATACGTCGGTGCTGCAGCCACCGTCATGCTTTTTGTGCCGACGATTTCCGCCGCCATCAATCTTCTGCGCACCGCGATCTCGTCGCCAGAGATTTTGGCCAGCAGCCCATCCCTTCGTTTCACCCTTGCAGGGATTGGCGGCCTGATTCTTCTGGCATGCTCCGCGGTTGTGTTGAACTTGCCAGATTCGACCCTGCCGCTCACGCAGTTCTCACTCTCCGGTTATGGGTTTGAAATTCTCGCCCTTTATGGCTTCTTCAGTTTTGTCATGTTCGGTGCGGTTTACTTTATCGTGCCGCGGGTGACACGCCGCGAGTGGCTTTCCCGCCGCCTGATCAAGATTCACTTCTTGTTCTCGGTTTATGGAATCATGGCAGTCGCATTGTTCGCCATTTTCGGCGGATTCGAGCAGGGGATCGGTCAGGAAGACTGGCAACAACCATGGCAGAACGCCGCCAGCCGCGCCTACCCATACGCGGTTGGAACAACGATCGCCTGGTGCTTCATCCTATTCTCCAATATCTTCTTTTTCATTCACCTCGCCTTGATGTGGTTGCGCCTCGGGCGGCGCAGTCAACATCCGACTCTCTTCGATGCCGCGCACGGACATGCTTCCAGCCCGCACGGCGAGGAAGGCGATATCGACAATGCTGGCCCCGGATACATCAGCGCCCACTAAGGTGATAAATTTCAGATCTCAAACTTCATGAGCTTTCGTACATTCATTCTCGGACTATCAGCCAGCTTTGGCGTTGCGTGGCTTGCGGTCATCGTGGTGCCATTTATCACCATGCGCAATCTGGCGCCGATCCAACTATCAGAAGCAACAGATGGGACCACCGGCATCTTCTTCCCGAAACGCACGGGGCGGGTGGCCGATGGTGCCAGAGTCTATGCCGAAAACGGCTGTTATCTTTGCCACACGCAGGTCGTTCGCCCGACTTATGCGGGCAATGACCTTTATCGCCCAGATTGGGGCGGCTTGAAGGCAGATCCTGATCGCGGCGACACCCGGCGCGAAACCAACGCCTACGACTTCTTCGGCGAAAAGTTCGCCCAGATCGGTGTCTCCCGCATGGGTCCTGATTTGTCCAATCTCGGCCGCCGCGTGGAGTCTAATTACGCTGCGGGTAAAGACCCATCCATCTGGCTCTTCACTCACCTCTACAATCCACGCCTCGATCCTCAGCTTTGGCAGTCCACCTGTCCGCCCCACCACTTCATGTTCACCAAGCGCAAGATCACGGGAAATCCCTCGGAAGATGCCATGCCGTTCGGAAATGCCGACGAAGGCACTGAGTTAGTTCCAACTCCAGAAGCAAAGGCCCTTGTTTCCTACCTTCTCTCGCTTAAAAAAGACCAAGCGGTTCCCGCAGTCCTAAACTTCTCGCCTGCTAAGGCCAAGGGCTCCGCGAAATAATTTACTTATCACTTACGTTCAAACATGTCTCTTCCTAACGAAAAGCCAGACCTAGAAGAATCGATCAATGTGACCGAAGCTCACGGTGTTGCGGTCCGCGATGCTGCCGCATGTGCTCGCGAGAAGCGGATTGTCGATAACGGCATCGCGCCGATTTCGCTGTGGGCTCTCGTCGCTTGCGGCGTGGTTCTCCTGATCGCGGGTGGGATTCTAGGCGATGCCGGGCATTGGTTCTCCTATGGCACTCTGTTTCGTGAAAATTACGTCAGAACTCCTGCCGGTGGTGCCGAAGACACTGGTCCGCTCCCAAAGGAAGCACTTGCCGCCTACATGGCCAAAGGCTCGAAAATCTATTCCGCCAAGTGCAACGGTTGCCACGGTTCCGATGGCAAGGGTAATGGTTCGACCTTCCCGTCGCTGGCGGGTACACCATGGCCTAACGGCGAAACCGAGCGTTTTGCGATGATCATTCTCAACGGTCTCCAAGGTCCTGTGCATGACGGCATCACGTATGGTGTCATGCCACCACAAGGAATTGGTATGACTCCTGAGGACCTTGCTGGAATCATGACCTACGTCCGTAGCAGTTTCGGCAATACCAAGGGCGACGTGATCACCCTCGACATGGCAAAGGCGGCTATTGAGATTTCCGCAGCCCGCAAAAACGCGGGTAACTCGGTGACCGCCGAAGAACTCTCCGCCGATCACCTCAAGGACCTGCCGGGCGAAAAGCTCGATCCCAAGACTCTCCTTGATCCTATCACTCTCGCCCCTGCCAAGGCACCCTGACTCCAATCAATCTCCAACGCCGTAAGACGGAATTATGAGCTCTCACGCCACCTCACCTGCCGGGCACGACGCCCACCACGAAGATCATCACCACGATCCGGGGTTTCTCCGGAAATGGGTCTTCTCCACCGATCATAAAATGATCGGCATCCAGTACGGAATCACCGCGATGTGTTTCCTCGCTTTCGGCTTCTACCTGATGATGGTGATGCGCTGGAGTATCGCTTTTCCGCATCAGCCGCTTCCTGAATGGATGAGCTGGGTCTTCACCGACGGCTGGAAGGCGCGCTGGTTGCAGGACGGCAAGGTGACAGGGGAGACTTACAACATGTTTGGTGCCATGCATGGTACGATCATGGTGTTCCTTGGGATTGTGCCGCTGGGCTTCGGTGCCTTCGGTAACTATGTTACACCGCTGCAAATCGGTGCGGTGGATATGGCGTTTCCGCGCCTGAACATGGCCAGTTATTGGGTTTACTTCCTCGGGGGCATCATCATGTGTTCGTCGTTTTTCCTCGAGTCGGGCTCCGCCAAGTCGGGTTGGACCAATTACTCTCCGCTCGCCGGTTTCGCCGACGGCCAAATCGTCAACCAGTGGCTGGCGGGGCAAACCCAGTGGCTGCTGGGACTGGTGCTGCTGATCACCTCGTCGCTCCTTGGGTCGGTGAATTTCATCACCACCATCATCAATCTCCGCGTCCGCGGAATGACCTGGATGCGGATGCCGTTTTTCGTTTGGTCGATGCTGGTGACGGGTTTCCTTCTCTTGCTTGCCTTCCCGCCGCTCGAAGCGGCTGGCATCATGCAATTGATGGACCGCGTGGCACATTCGTCGTTCTTCATGCCATCCGGCCTGTTCACCAAGACCGAGGGTCTTGCCAATCTGTCGGGTGGTGGCTCGCCGCTGCTCTTCCAACACTTGTTCTGGTTCCTCGGTCACCCGGAAGTCTATGTGCTGCTGCTGCCCGCCTTTGCTTGTGTGAGTGAAATCATCCCAGCCAACACGCGCAAGCCGCTGTGGGGCTACAAGTCGATGGTCTACTCCGTGCTGGTTCTCGGGTTCCTCTCCTTCGTCGTCTGGGCTCACCACATGTACATGACCGGCATGGGTGCCGCCGTTTCTACCTTCTTCCAAACCACTACGGTTCTCATCTCAGTTCCATCGGTGGTAATTATTACCGCTATGCTCATCTCGCTGTGGGGCGGTTCGATTCGCTTCACTCCGCCGATGATGTGGGCCTGCGCCTTCATCCCGATGTTCGGCATCGGCGGCCTCACCGGCTTGCCGTTGGCCTTCAATCTGGCGGATCTCCACCTCCACGATACCTACTATGTCATCGGTCACTTCCACTACGTGGTTGCTCCGGGGATTCTGTTCGGGTTTTTTGCAGGTGTCCTCCACTGGTACCCGAAGATCACCGGCCGTTACATGAGTAAAACTCTCAACCACCTGCACTTCTGGCCTAGCTTGATCTGCATGAACCTCATTTTCTTCCCGATGTTGGTGCAAGGGATGGCGGGCTTCCATCGCCGTTGGTACAATGGTGGCGATGCTTATCTCTCCAAGGCTCAAGACAGCGTGAACATCTTCGGCAATACCGTTGTTCAGCACATTGACATGAACATCATCATGTCGATGGGGGCGTGGACGATGGCCTTTTTCCAAATCTTTTTCATCATCAATCTCTTCACGTCGTGGAAGTTTGGCAAAAAGGTGGAAAACGACAATCCGTGGGACGCCACCACCCTCGAGTGGGCAACGCCAACACCTCCGGGCCACGGTAATTTCCTCGTGGAGCCCGTCACCTATCGCGGCCCCTACGAATACAGCCGCCCGGATTGCGATTCGGATTTCCTTCCCCAGTGGATCGAACCCAAGCACCTCGAGGCACCAGACAAGCACTGAGCCGCCCAATTTTTCCCATCCAACCAATTCGCCGCGGTCAATCACCTCACCAGTCTTCCCTTTTTTCTAATGGAAATTCCCTACGTCGTCACTCCCCGAAAGGACACCGGCCTCTTCAATTCGAAGATCGCGATCTGGCTGTTCCTGGCTTCCGAAGTCATGCTCTTCGGCGGCTTCTTCTCGGCCTATGTGTTTCTGCGCCTCGGTGCCGACTTCCCGTGGCCCGAGCGCACCCTGCCTGTGCTGCCAGGTTTGATTAATACCTTCGTGCTCATCGGTTCATCGGTGACCGTGGTTTTTGCCTGGGCATCCCTGAAGCTGCGTGATTGGCGGAAGTTCCAAATCTTCATGGGCATCACGGTTTTCTGTGCGCTCATTTTCATGGTCCTCAAGGGCGTGGAATATAATGTCAAACTCCATCACCAAGCACTCCGTCTCAAGGACTATTCCGTCATCGAAGGCCACTTGGGCTATGAAACAGAGGACGACAAGCCCGTGCTCGATCACAAGGGCAACAAGATCGAGGAAAACCTCATCAACGTCGAAACCTCCAAGCTCACTTTCAACACCGTTCGCTTTCATAAGCCATGGGTCGAGGAACTCCTCACCCAAGCCGAACACCGTCATTCGAAAATCGTCCTGACGGCCGATGTCTCGGCAATCACTCGTGAAGGCCAGGCGGCCGAAGTGATCGCGAAGGCTGGCGAACCGCTGTCGATCGAACTCCTCAATCGCATCCAAAAGACCCACCTCGCGGCTCGCAGCCACAACGGAGTGATCCGCACGGCTGCCCTGCGCGACGAGTGGAAAAAGGCCAAGGCCGCCAATCCCGATAAACGCGGCTGGCAGATCGCCGATGGCGTGAATATCGACATGGCCGTCGTCACTCCTCAGTTGCTCAGCGAGATCTCCACCGTGGCTTTCACGGTCGATCCTTCTGCTCACTTCGATTTTCATCCGCGCGACATCAAACCGGCCGCGACCCAGTCGCGCCTGCGCGACGACACCGTCATCGATGGCAAGTTGCTGGACAGCCCGATGGTGTTCCACCACGTCGATGCGATCGACTTCCAACACCTCGCCATGAAAGCCGAAGAGAAAGGGATCGACCCCGAAGTCGCGATCGAAAATTCGTGGCTCATCAAGAACAGCCCCTTTGCGAAACAAGCGTGGGAATGGCATCAAGGCGAGGTCGCCAAGCTCAAAGCGCAACTGCTCAAGGACTATGGTGCTGACAAGGACGGCAAAGCCATCCGCTTCCCGACCCACAAGGAACTCTATCGCATTGGCTGGAAAGACTTTGCTGAAAAGGCCGAAGACGAAGGCCGTGCCAAACTCGCCCCAGCCGACGCTTTCAAGGAGGAATTCTTTGGTCCTAACTACGAAGCTCGCGGCGACGAAACTTTCCCTGGCTTCTCGGTTCCTCGCGAACAGGTCGGCTTTGAGTCGAAGTTCACTCCGGCGTGGAATCCCTACTACGCTATTTACTTCACGATTACTGGCCTTCACGGCTTGCACGTCATCGGCGGTGCTCTTGTCCTCGCTTACTATCTGTTCTTCGGCCGAAAAATGTATCTCAGCAACCCAGAGTGGCTCGCCAACCGCGTCGAAATCGGCGGCTTGTTTTGGCACTTCGTCGACTTGGTCTGGATCTTTGTCTTCCCGATCCTCTATTTGATGTAAGTCTCCACGATTTATCTTTCTTCAACTCTTAGCAATTCACCGAATTCCATGGCTGATACTCCAGAAGCGATCAAAAAATCCGTCCGCACCTATCTTTTTGTAGGGGCGATCTTATTCATCGGCACGATCACCACTGTGCTGGTTGCAACGGTGCCTGCGCTCGATGTCGGTGCTCACGGCTTCGATAAATGGGACTGTATCCTCGGTCTAAGCATCGCTACGATCAAAGCATCGCTGGTTGCATTTATCTTCATGCACCTTAATCACGAGAAGAAGGCGGTGTACTGGCTTTTTGCCTCGGGTCTCTGCATGGTTTGCAGCCTCGCCGGGCTGACGGCTCTTGCACTAGGCGACCCGATCTTCGATAAGTTCTTCTACTCTGGTCACTGAAGTTTTACTTAATCCACCCACGCCATGTCTCTCAAGGGATTCCATATCGTCTTTGTTACCGTCAGCACCCTACTTTGCCTGTTTTTGGCATTGTGGGCGTTTGTCTTGGTGCCCGAGCGCACGGCCATGACGACGGCCTTTGGAATCGTGGGCATCTGCGGTGCGGTTTTGATGCCGCTCTACGGCGTCTATTTTTACCGCAAGGCCAATCTCAATCACCTATAATCTGCTGCCATGCGTCTCACCACTTTGTTTCTCGCCTGTGGCACCTGCCGCGACAGCATGATCGCGGGCGGCGGGGATGCCGCGGGCTGGTCGATCTTCTTCCTGCTTTTTGTGATCCTCGCCATGCTCGGTGGCGTCGCTTTTTTCATGCTGCGCATCTCGCGTCGCGAAAAGCTCCACTTCGATCCATCGCTCTCCGACGATTACGTCCCCGCCTCGACAACGCGCTGATTTTTTCTAACTCACCTCCATCTATCCGCTTCCCATGAGTCCATCCAAGTTTCTAGGCATACCCGAAAACTTTTCCGCGCACGGCGGCCAAGTCGACCACATGATCGATGTGGTGCACTGGTTCATGATCGCGCTTTTCGTCGGCTGGACGCTGTTCTTCTTTTACTGCATTTTCCGCTTCTGGCATAAGAATAACCCGAAAGCCTCCTACGAAGGCGTGCGCAGCCATCTTTCCAGTCACTTGGAAGTCGGCGTCATTATCGTAGAAGCCGTTTTGCTACTCGGATTTGCCTTCCCGCTCTGGGCCGAGCGTGTCGATAGCTGGAAAACCGTGCAAAACCTCAACCCCGTCCGCGTCCGCGTTGTCGGTTGGCAGTTTGGCTGGACCTATCACTACCCCGGTGCCGACAACAAGTTCGGCCGCCGCGACCCGAACCTCATCTCCGGTACCAACGAACTCGGCATCGACTACACCGACCCCAACGCGCTTGACGACTTCACCAGCCCGATCCTCAAGCTTCCCGTCAGCCAACCCGCCGTTCTCAACATCGGCACCAAGGACGTGATCCACAACTACTGCATCGTCCCGATGCGCGTCCAACAAGACGCCATCCCTGGTCGTGAAATCCCGATGTGGTTCACCCCCGTGAAAGCCCTCGAAACCTTTGTCGTCTGCGCTCAACTCTGCGGCGAGGGCCACGGCAATATGGTCGGCTCCATGGAAGTGATTCCCAAGACGCAGTTTGACACCTGGTTCAAGACCCAGACCGAATCCGCGCTCAAGAACAATAGCTCCAAGTCGGCTCCGCCCGTGACGGCGCAGAACTAAACCACAGCGGTGGCCGACATCCCCGAGATCGACCGAGAGGATTTTCGCAATCTCCTCCTCGAGATCGGCAAGACCCGCATCCCGTTCGGCAAGTTTGGGATCAAATTCTATCCGCCCAGCGGCGTTCCCATCATGGACCTGCCGCCAGAGTATCTCAGCTGGTTCCAAGAGCGCGGCTTCCCCAAGGGCAGGCTCGGCGAGCTGATGGCCCAGGTCTGCGAGATCAAATCCGTCGGCATGGACTCCGTCTTCGATCCGCTGCGCCAGGCCAATGGTGGACGCTTTCGTCTCCAGCCGACGCGCCGCAAGTCCTTCGATTTCGAGTGAGCGGTTTTTTCCGCTTCAGAAGTATTTTTACCTTGCCACGAGTGGGCATCGACTCCCATCTTTCGCCCGCCTCCGCAAGGAGCGAAAATCCGGTGTAGCTCAGCGGCAGAGCGGGTGACTGTTAATCACTAGGTCGTAGGTTCGATCCCTACCGCCGGAGCCATTTTAAAGCCTTAATCCTTCCGGGGTTAAGGCTTTCTGCTGTCTGGCTCTAGCTGGTCGTTGTCGCAAGGGTTGTGATCATGGTCGAAAAGACTGCGACCGTGGTCTCTTGCGTGGAAATACCCACATGGCGGTTTTCATCTGCCGACCGGAGCCCGCTTTTCTTGAGTTTGAGCAGGATTTTGCGCCATGATGCCTTTGGTGACTTGCGGCTTGGTGAAATGGGGCGATGTTGAGTTGGCGTTTTTTTTAAAAGATCGATGGCCCCTCACTTTCCCCCTGACCTGCTTATGACTGCTTCCCCGAAACTCAGGCGCATCGAGCGCGACTCGATGGGCGAGATGGAGATCCCGATGGATGCGCTGTACGGGGCATCGACCGAGCGGGCGGTGCTAAATTTCCCGATCTCGGGCGTGGCTCTGCCGCCGCCGCTGATCCACGCCTACGGCTTGATCAAGAAGGCGGCGGCGCAGACGCATGCGGAGCTGGGGCTGTTGGATCGTGCGACGGCGGAGCGGATCGTGGAGGTGGCGGATGAAATCGCGGCGGGGCTTCACGACGGGCAGTTCCCCGTGGATGTTTACCAGACGGGATCGGGGACATCGACCAATACCAATGTCAATGAGGTGATCGCGAACCGCTGCAACCAATGGGTGGGCTCGGTTTTCATTCACCCGAACGACCATGTCAACCTGGGGCAATCGTCGAACGACACCTTTCCCACGGCGATCCATCTGGCGGCGGCGCGGGAAATGCGCAATCACCTGATCCCCGCACTGGAGGGGTTAGCCGCAGCGCTGGAAACGAAAGCGCGAGATTTTCAGGGGGTTTTAAAGATCGGTCGGACCCATCTGATGGATGCCACGCCCGTGCGGCTCGGCCAGGAAATCGGCGGCTGGGCGCGCCAGATCCGGTTGGCCGTCACCCGCTCGTGGAAGGCGGTCGATGCATTGATCGAGCTGCCGCTGGGTGGCACGGCGGTCGGCACGGGGCTCAATGCGCACCCCGATTTTGCTTGGAAGACGATCGCCCGTCTGGCGGAGATGACGGGGATTTCATTCAAGGAGGCGGAGAACCACTTTGAAGCGCAATCGGCCAAGGACGGCTGTGTCGAGGCGCACGGCCAGCTGGCGACCATCGCCGTGTCGCTGCACAAGATCGCCTGCGACGTTCGTTTGCTGGCCTCGGGGCCGCGCTGCGGGTTGGGGGAAATCCATCTGCCGGCCACCCAGCCAGGCTCGTCCATCATGCCCGGCAAGGTGAATCCTGTGATGCCGGAGGCGGTGACGATGGTCGCCGCCCGTGTAGCGGGGAATCAGACGACGGTCGCGTGGTGCGGAGTCGGCGGGTTTCTGGAGCTCAATGTCTCGATGCCCTTGCTGGCGGCGTGTTTGTTGGAATCGATCCAGCTGCTGGGCAACGTGGCTGTCGCGTTCGGCGAGCGCTGTATCGGCGGCATCACGGCGGATCGACAACACTGCCACGAGTTGATCGAGTTTTCGTTGTCGATGGTCACAGCCTTGGCCCCGCGCATCGGTTATGACCGCGCTGCCGCGATCGCCAAGGAATCGCTGGCCAGCGGCCAGACAGTCAGGGAAATCTGCGCGGGTCGCTTGGCCGAGCTGGGGCTCAGCGCGAAAGAACTGGCCGACCTGCTGGATGCCGCGCGGATGAGCGGTTGCAGCTGAATTCGTCAAAAATTTCAGCCGAAAATAGCAGCAAGCAATGGATGCGTCGGGAGGGTGTTTTTTGCGTTCTTTCTGGGTCTTTTTGCGGCTAAAGAGATTCCCGAATCAAGCTGACTCGGGGTTCATGCGCGTGGAGGCTTGCGATTTTCGGATCGTGATCTAACCTGTCGCCAACCACTCACTGATATGTCCGAAATCACTGCAACGCCGAAAATTACCGCTTATTTAAAAACCTTCTGCGGCTGGAGCGAAGGCATTCGCGCCATCATGCGCAAATATGAGCTGCCCTACGAGGAGAAGGACATCATCAAAAACCCGGCATTCCGTTGGGAAATGGAGCAGCGCAGCGGCCAGCCGTTGTCGCCCTGCGTCGAGATCGACGGTCACATGCTGCCCGACATCAGCGGCGAGGAAGTCGAAAAGTGGATGCTGGAGAACGGCTATTTTGAGGCCAGCGAGGCGGTGCCGGATGCGCCGATCAACTCGTCTTGTACCGATGAACAGCACGCCGCGATGGCGCTGGGCCGGTTGCCGACTCCTGGGAAAATCCGCTTTTTAGACTGAAATCGGACCATTTTAAGCGGCAATGACGATTTAGCAGACAAAAGACTCTTTGTGAGGTATTTTCAAACTGAGCGATGAGTACTCCCGCAAACGTATGGAAACAATGGCTGGCCGAAAACGGCCCGCGTTTGCTTCTTTTTGCCCGTGGCTGGAGCAATAACCGCGCGGATGCGGAAGATCTCGTGCAGGAGGCGATCCTGCGGATGTGGCACCACCAAGCCGAAAAAGGTGGGGTGACGCCGGATTTGCCGTTGGTGTTTTCGACGATCCGCTTTTGTGGACTTAATCACCACCGCAGCGAATCGCGCCGTCGCAAGCGCGAAGAGTCGGTGATCTACCTCAATGACTTTCAAGACGTCTGGCTGGACCCTGTGCTGGAGGAGGACGAGGAGGCGATTATTTTAAAAGACGCGGTACAGAACCTGAGCCAGAAGCTGCGCGAAGTGGTGGTGATGAAGTTCTGGGGTGGGCTGACGTTTTTACAGATTTCCGAGACCCTCGCGATATCGCCGAATACGGCGGCCTCGCGGTACCGCTACGCGTTGGAACAACTGGCGCATGAACTGCGCCGCATCAAGGAAGACCGCCATGCAAGCGCCTGATCCGATCGAAGCTATTCTCGGCCGTTTAATGCCGCCGGCCTTGAGCCAGAGCTGTGAGTTTGAGATCGCCGCGATGATTGACGAATTGGCGGGGCCCGAAGCGGAAAATATCGCCAAAATTCCCGCCAAAGCAGGGGCAAAGCGCTGGCTGATCGGTGGTGGCATCGCCGCAGCCATCGGGGCTTTGTGCGCGCTCTTGCCGATGAAAGATCGTCCGGCTGGGTCAAATGGGCTTGCCCAGGTGACGCAAGAATTCGCTTCGGAGCTGGTGCTGGTGAGCGAGTCCGACCGCGTCGAATCCATGACGGACGAGGGGTGGCAGGAGGACGCAGATGGTGCCGCAATGCACACGCTCCGCATGAATTTGGTGGCTGAAAATAGCCTGCGAGACGAGGCGAGCGGGATGGTCGTGCAGCTGTCGATGCCGCGCGAGGAGATTTTAATGATGCCGGTCAGCTCATTTTAGTATGAAATATTTTTTGATACTTGCGGTGATGGCGGCGCAGATTGGTTGGTCGGTTGCTGCACCGGCCGAGTCGGACGCGCCGCGGCCGATGCGGGGTGCATGTGCTCCTCACGCGTGGCTGGGATTGCACCTGAGTAAGCCGGACGAGACGACAGCGGCCCAACTGCCGGATCTGCCGCCGGGGATCGGATTTGTGGTCAAGTCGATCGATGAGGGCGGGCCTGCGCAGGTTGCTGGGATCGCCGAGCTCGACTTGCTGTGGAAAATTGGCGACCAGATGCTGGTGAACGAGGCACAGGTTGCCGCGTTGCTGCGTTTGTCGAAGCCGGGGCAGGAGATCGTGTTGTCGGGATTTCGCGCGGGCAAACCGATGGAGGTGAGGCTGAAGCTCGGCGAGGCTCCGAATACGAAAAAGCCATTCACCTGCGACATGGTCGAATCTTCCATTTTTCCCGGCGGTCGCAGCGGGCCGATGCGCGTGGTGAACGTGGCTGAAAAAAGCGCCAGTTTTTCCGCAGATAAAGAGCGAGCCGTGGTCCGCCGCGAGGGTGAGATTTATCTCGTCAAGATCGAGGGACCCGAGGACGCCGTCATTTTTGATGGGGAACTGGCCAAGGACGAAGCGCTCGACAAGCTGCCAGAATCATGGCGGCAGCGGATCCAAGTGCTATGCCGGACACTGGATCGGGCGCTCGCAGCGAACCCGTCGCCACAGCGGCAACCAAGGCCGCGCGTCGTTCCTGCACCGCCGCAACCGAGGTCGCGGATCGCCCCTTTGGCTGCCCAAGAGCCATGAAATTCGCGATTAAGTCGATTTGTCATGGGAATACCTTGCGTTTTCCAAGTCGAGTTCGCATCTTCTGGCCATATGCATCCTGATGTGGCGAAACTGGTCGAGGCCGGTCGCATTCCCAAACCAGTCGGCGAGCGCCTTTCTCAATTGGCTCCCGGAAACTTTTGTGTTCATAAATCCTTTGGTGCCGGCAAGGTGATCGAGTGGGATCTTCCTGCCAAAAAAGTCACCATCGACTTTGAAAAGTCGGCTGGACAGGCAATGGAGTTGCAATTCGCATTCCAAAAAACCGAGTGGATCGGTGCAGACGACTTCCGCGCGAAAAAGATCGAGCAGGTCGAAGAACTACGCGCCCTGTCGAAAAGTGATCCGCTGGCACTTATCGTTCATCTTTTGCAAAGCCACGGTGGCAGCATGACGGGCGATGCTCTTGAAAAAGAGCTCTCCGGCGCAGTCATTGCCGAAGCGAACTTCAAAAAATGGTGGGATGTTACCAAGAAGGCGCTGCGCGAAAGCCGGCTCGCCGCAGTCCCCACGAAACGCACCGAACCGATCGTACTCCGCGTCGGCGACCGCAGCCCCGCCGAAGCCCTGGTCGCAGATTTCGAAGCTGCCCGCGATATCAAGGGCATGATCCGCGCCTTGGAAGCCATCGCTGCCGACATCGGTGCCTTCGAAAACGATACGGAGGCCCTCAAACGTCTCCTCAACGACATCGATGAAGGTGCGAAAAAGGCGGCCCGCGTGCAGCTAGGCCAAGCACTCCAACTCGTCGCCGCCCGTGATGAAGTCATCGGCTCCTCCCGCTCGCTCGAGCTCGATGCCACGGCCGTCCGTCTTTCCGATCTGTTGCTGTCTGCCGATCCTACCCGCTTGGCCGAAGAAGCGGGCACGCTACCATCGGGCCGCCAGCGCGCCGTTTACGAGGCGTTTCCTAATGCTTTTGGTGAAGACTGGGTCAGCAAGATCGTTCAAGTTTTCGACCGTGTCGGTGCCCGTGGCGTGACCGAAATCGCCCGCATCCTGCTGGAACGCGGCGGCATGCCTGCCTTGGTCAATCACCTTCGCTCGGCGATCGCCCGCCGCGCGCTGGGGCCGGATGCCCTGATCTGGGTCTGCCGCGAGCGCAAGGGGCCTTCGCAAGAAATCTTCAGCGCCGACGTCGGAGCCTCGGTCCTCAATCTTCTGGAAAACGACCACCTTTCCGACGGGCCGCGCAAAACTTCCCGCCTGCAATCGCTGTTGGGCGATGACAAGAGCCTGTTGACGGATCTCGTCAGCATCATGGATGTCAATGAAACCCGCAACTTTGGCCGCCGTCTGCTCGATTGCCCGGTTTTTGGAGATCTTGAGAAGAAGTCGCTGATGGCCCGCATTATCAAGGCTCGCCCGGAAACGGCCGAGCTCGTCAACGGCGAGAATGCCAAGCGGCCCGAAGAGGTTCTCCTTGTTTCCTGGGAAAGTCTGGAGAAGAAGAAGGCCGAACTCGACGACCTCATCCGCAACAAGATCCCGCAGAATCTCAACGACGTGAAGATCGCCCGTTCCTACGGCGACCTTCGCGAAAACTTCGAGTACAAGTCCGCTAAGGATCTGGAGAAATACCTCGCTCACCGCCGCAACGCGTTGGAAAAGGAAATCGCCAACTCCCGCGGCACCGATTTCAAAGGCTCGGATGCTGCCAAGGTCAATATTGGCACGGTGGTGACACTGGTCGATAAAGACGGCAAGGAAACTGCTGTGACGGTGCTGGGGGCGTGGGATTCCACCCCCGAAACCAAAACCGTTTCCTATCTATCCGAAGTCGGCAAGGCCCTCGTTGGCCGTGAGCCAGGCGACACCGTGCAAATCCGTGATGAAGTGACCGAAGTCATGGAGACGCTCACGCTTCGTGCGATCAAGCCGTTTAATCCCTGAACTTTCAAAACCCTCCCTATCCTAAATAAAGCATAAATTATGGACTATACTACCATTGTTGAAATCCGCGGCCGCGAAGTGATCGACTCACGCGGAAATCCCACCGTCGAAGTGGACGTGATCCTCGAAGGCGGTGCCGTCGGCCGCGCCTCCGTGCCATCGGGCGCTTCCACCGGCGAACACGAAGCGGTCGAACTCCGCGACGGCGATAAGTCGCGCTACCTCGGCAAGGGCGTGCTCAAGGCCGTTGAAAACGTCAACGCCCAGCTCGCTCCCGCATTGCTCGGTTATTGTGCCACGGAACAAGCATCCATCGATGCGACCATGCTCGCACTCGACGGCACTTCGACCAAAAAGAATCTCGGAGCCAACGCCATCCTCGGCGTTTCGATGGCCGTGGCCAAGGCCGCTGCCTCGCAGCTGGGCGTGCCGCTTTACAAATACCTCGGCGGCCCGAATGCCAAGGTGCTTCCGGTGCCGATGATGAACATCATCAACGGCGGTGCTCACTCCGACGCGCCGATCGACTTCCAAGAATTCATGATCGTGCCAGTCGGCGCCCCGACTTTCCGCGAATCCCTGCGCTACGGCGCCGAGGTGTTCCACGCGCTCAAAAAGGTGCTTCATGATCGTGGTCTTTCCACCGCTGTCGGTGACGAAGGTGGCTTTGCTCCGAAACTCGCCGGTGCCGAAGACGCTCTCGCGACCATCTGCCAAGCGATCGAGCTGGCCGGCTACAAGGTCGGCACCGACATCGCCTTTGCCCTCGACGTGGCTTCCTCGGAATTCTTCGACGCTTCCAAAAACGCTTACGTTTTCAAGAAGTCCGATGGCTCCGTGAAGTCCGCGGAGGAACTCGTCGCGTTCTACGCCGACCTTCAAAAGCGTTACCCGATCATCTCCATCGAAGACGGCTGCGCCGAAAACGACTGGGACGGCTGGAAAATCATTACTGATAAACTCGGCAAGACCACCCAACTCGTTGGCGACGATCTCTTCGTCACCAACGTCGACTTCCTCAGCAAGGGCATCAAAATGGGTGTCGCCAACTCGATCCTCGTCAAGGTCAACCAAATCGGTTCCCTTACCGAGACCTTCGACGCTGTCGAACTCGCCAAGGAAAACGGTTACACCGCCGTTCTCAGCCACCGCTCGGGTGAAACGGAAGACAGCACCATCGCAGACCTCGCCGTTGCCACCAACTGCGGCCAAATCAAGACCGGCTCGATGAGCCGCTCCGACCGTATTGCGAAGTACAACCAACTCCTCCGCATTGAGGAAGAGCTGGGCGATGACGCCGTCTTCGGCATCAAAAAGCTCAAGGTTCTTCATTGATCCACGCGGCGCAGGCCTTCAGCCCGCAGCCTTTCGTAACGGCGGTCCTCACCCGAGGCCCGCCGTTTTTTTCGTTTCATCGGCAGGGGGATTATAAGATTGATTCGCCCAACTTCTGATTGATGCTTGTTCCGTTGGTAGATTAACCCACAAAAAAACCATGAAAATCCGACCGATCCTTCCGCTCATTTATTTGATGATTTCCCCGCTCTGGGCGGCCCCTGTTTTTATCGGCACGACCACGGGTAAAAACAACCCGAGCAAGGGCATCTATCAGGCAGATTTCAACTCCGAAACCGGCATCCTCACGGTGCCGGTGCTGGCGGCAGAGTATCAAAATCCCGGCTTTCTCGCGCTGCATCCGCGCTTGCCGATTCTCTATGCGTGTGGCCAGCCAAACGTACCTTTTGGCGATGGCTCTAACTCGGTTGCCGCTTTTCGCATTGGCAAGGACCATCTTTTAAAATTCCTCGGCGAAGCTTCCGTCGGCGGCAAGGGCTCCTGCCATCTCGCGGTAGATGGGACGGGCCGTACCGTGGCCATCGCGAATTACGGCGACGGCAGTCTTTCCACCGTGAGTCTGGGTGAGGACGGGATGCCTGGAGATGTCGCCACGCGGGTGCTCCACCAAGGCTCCGGGCCGAACAAGGGCCGCCAAGAAAAGGCCCATGCCCACGGAGTCTATTTCGACAAGGCAAACGCCCATCTCATTTGCCCGGACTTGGGGATCGATCAAGTGTCGGTTTATTCATTCGACGCAGCCACCTCGAAATTTGGGGACGCGCTTCAACCTCTAACGACAGCCCCGGGCGCCGGGCCGCGGCACCTGGCATTTTCCGCAGACGAGAAAAACGCCTACATCGTCAACGAGCTCGACGGCACCGTGATCTCCACGGCTTATGACAAGGGGGGATTCAAAGTCATCGGCACCCAGTCGAGCTTGCCGCCGGGTTTCGCCGATTATAACAAAGCGGCGGAAGTCGAAGTGCATCCGAACGGAAGATTTGTTTATGTCTCTAACCGCGGCCACGACTCGATCGCCGTCTATCAGCGCGACGAAATAACCGGCGTGCTCGCGTTGTTGCAACACGCGCCTTGTGGTGGCAAGACTCCGCGCCACTTTGTGATCGATCCGACGGGCAAGTGGCTGCTCTGCGCCCATCAGGATTCACACACGATCAGCGTGCTCGCGCTCGATCCTGTCAGCGGCCGGCTCGGCCCAGCGGGCAGCACCGTTCCCTCGCCCAGTCCGATCTGCCTGCGTTTCGTGCCTTGATTCGTGATAGAGAATCGTTCCGCTTGATATTGTCGATTGCAGTTCGCGGTGGGCGGTGTCAGACTTCGGTTGTGAAAATTAGCTGCACCTTCCTGCTAGGCGCCTTCGCGGCGCTGCTGCTGCCATTGACCGCCCAAGAGCCAAAAGCCGAGGTCGCTGGCGACATTCCGAAGGATCTCGTCGATGATGCTCATGTCCGTGAAGAACTGGGCGTAAACGAGTTCACTGCTCCATCGATTTCAAAGTTGTTTGATACGCTGCAGTTTTTGATGCCGCTGCCCATCGCTGAAGTCGCGCGTAAAATGCCGCCGCGGATGTCGCAAGACCGTGCGGATCTGGCGATCGAGCTGGGTTTCCTCATCGCCGACGGATTTTTGGTGGTGCAAGCCGAGCAGCTGGACCAGGTGGAGGAGTTGGCGAAGGATCTGACCCGCTACGGCAAGGCGCTGGGCGCGGGCGACCGCGTCAACCGGCACGCGGCCAGCCTTTTGGATAGCGCCAAGAAAAAGGATGTGGCGCAGCTGAAAAAAGAACTCACGTCCACCCAGCGCGATGTCGAGGCAGAGCTGGTGACCTTGCGCGACGCCGACCTAGCGCACCTGATATCGCTTGGCGGCTGGATTCGCGCCCTCGAAGTTTCGACCGTCGCGGTGGATAAGCAGTTTTCGCCCGAGCGCGCCCGCAAGGTGATGCGCGAGGACATCGCAGACTATTACACCGAGTCGGTGGCCGGTTTGGAACCGAGGATTTCCGAGCGGCCGAACTACATTGCGATGCGCGATATCCTAGCTGGGCTGCGCACCGAGATGGTCTTGAAAGAAGGCGAAGAGCCAACTCCGGCGATGATGGCGGACATCCGCAAACAAGCCGCGAAGCTGGTGGAGCTCGCACTGCAACGCCAGAAATGAGTCGTTTCACCGGTCAACGCGTCGCGGTCCTCGGCCTCGGCATCATTGGTTCACGCGCTTATTCCTGCCTCGGTGCTGCTGGTTGGCAGGTGGCCTGCTGGAACCGCACGCCAAAAGGCACGGCTGGTGAAACGGCCACTCCCGAAGCCGCGATCGAAAATGTGACGATCATTTCCATCTATCTGAAAGACGCTCCCGCCGTGCGCCAAGTGGTCGAGCGGATCTCCGGATTTCTCCAGCCCGGGCAAGTGGTCTTGAACCACGCGACCTTAGATCTCGAAACCACGCGGTGGCTTAATGAGCAATGTCTCGCACGCGGCTGCCGTTTTCTCGATGCGCCGTTCACCGGCAGCAAACTCGCCTCCGCCAGCGGCCAGCTGCTGTATTACATCGGCGGTGATCCCGAGCTGGCGGCGGAACTCGACGACTACCTCAGCGCCACCAGCAGAGGCCGCCAGTTTTGTGGCGAAGTTGGCACCGCCACGGTGGTGAAGCTGGCGACCAATCTGATTTCCGCCTGCACCGTGCAGGGTCTGGCCGAGGCGCTGGCCATTGTCACTCGCCACGGCGTCGCCGCCGACTGTCTGGTGCAAGCGGTTGCCGAACACGCGGGCGCTTCCGCCATCACCGGCATGAAGCTGGGCGCGATGGCGACTAAAAACTTCGAAACCCACTTCTCGCTGTCGAACATGGGCAAGGACACCCGCTACATGCTCGACCTCGCGGCGTCCGCCGGCCTGCACACGCCGGCCATCGCCGCCGTCTCCCAGCGCATGGCCGAACTCGCCGCCGACGGGCTGGGGGATCTGGACTTCTCCGCCGTTGCCAAACCCTACCTGCCCACCGCGTGAGCACTGTCTATCGGATCGACCTCGGCAGCCCTGCTTTGTTAGAATTTTGCGGCCCCGACGCCGTGCGTTTTCTCAACGGCCAGCTCACGCAAGACGTGCGCCGTGTGGTGGCTGGCAAAATCTCACTGTCGTCCTGCGTGACCGATGCCAAAGGGAAACTGCAATTCCGGGTGATCCTCACCGCAGTCGCGGATGACACCTTATGGATCGCCGGACCCAGCGGCAGCGAGGAGGCCCTGGCCGCGCGCTTGACCCGCTATCTCATCGCCGACGATGTGGAAACCGCCGATCTAACGGGTAGATATACTTTGTGTCACTTCACCGGCCCGGTGGCGGAGCCGCCCTTAGGGGTGATCGCCAGAGAATCCAATCGCTTTGGCAGCCCGGGCAACGACTGGTGGATCCCCGCCGACCAAATGATTCGGTTTCCGGACGACGTCGTGCTGATGGAAGGCGACGCGCTGGAAACCTTGCGCATCGACCGCGGCATTCCCGCCTGGGGCAGCGAACTGGTAGAAGGCCTGCTCCCGCCCGAAGCCGCGCTGGAAGAAACCGACATCTCCTACCAAAAAGGCTGCTACATCGGCCAAGAAGTCATTTCGCGGATCAAGTCCGCCGGCAAGGTCAACAAGCGGCTGGCACGCCTGGCGTTTCCCACCGAAGCGCCGCTGGTTCTGGGACCACTCGTCAATGTCGAAGGCGCAGCCGTGGGCGAACTCACCAGCATCTCGCCGCAGTCGGTCGGCGGCCACCGCCACGCGCTCGGCTACGTCAAGCGCGGCCATACCGAGGTCTTCTTCAAAGCCGCAGCCGGCGCGATTTATCCCGCAACGCTTCTTTGAAGTTCACCCCGCCACGATTCCGTTCAGGGGGTAGCGGTCTCTGGTCTGGACAGGCGGCGATGGGGGCTTCAGACTTAAGTTAATTCATGCGTATTTCGGACCGCTATATCGGGAAACAGGTGCTACTGGGCACGCTGTATGCTGTTTTAGTGCTGGGAATAGTCTTGGGCTTGGGGAATCTATTTCGCCAAATCAAGCCGTTGCTGGTGGATCAAAAGGCTCCGCTGGAACTGGTGCTGCGGTTTGTCCTTAGCGTGCTGCCGCTGTCGTTGATGTACACGATCCCGTGGGGCTTTTTGTCGGCCGTGTTGTTGGTTTTCGGGCGGCTTTCATCGAACCAGGAAATCACGGCGTTCCGCGTTGCTGGCTTGAGCCTGCTGCGGCTTTCGGCGCCGGTGTTTGGGATCGGGTTGCTGCTGTCGGGGTTGAGCCTGTGGCTGAATCTCAACGTGGTGCCGAGTTCCAGGTCGGTGGCACAGCAGTTGATTTACGAACAAGCGACGCGCGACCCGGGCTCGCTGCTGAAGCCGGGGGTGGTCCAGGGCGACTTTAAGGGCGACGGAGAAGGCATTCAGAAAATGCTCATCGAGGGCAAGAATGGCGATTGGCTGGAGGGCTTTCACTTGCACATTTTGCCGGCGCCGAAGACCGTCGATGGCGATGAAACTTACGTCCATGCAGCGCGGGCGGCCTTGTCGGTGGATCGGCTGAAGAGCCAGTTGCGCCTGAAGCTGGAGGACGCGTACTTCGAGACCCGCAACGCACAGGGCCGCGTGGATATGGCTTTTGCCAAGAAGGCCGAGCCCTTGGTGATCGACCTGAAGAACCCGCAGCATCGTAAAGTGCGCATGAACGCGATGTCCAACGAGCAGATCCGTGACGAAATCGCTCATAATGCGCAACTCACTGAGCAGAGAAAGGTCTTCATGCAGACGGAAATCACGTCGCGCTTTTCCTTCTCGCTGGCCTGTTTTGCGTTTGCCTTTGTGGCGGTGCCGTTGGGGCTGCAAGCCCGCCGCCAGGATAGCTCGCACGGGCTGATGCTGAGTTTGCTGATCGGTGCGGGCTACTTCGTGTTCGCGATGCTGGCCGACCACTTTGAGACCAACTTGGGGGCGACCTTGGTGCTGTGGACTCCGAATGTGGCCTGCGTGGTGCTGGGCCTTTGGTTGTTCCGCAGGGCCCGCTACAAATAATTCCCGCTGCCGATGAAAATCCTCCGCACGATCACCAGGGCCAGCCGGGACGTCAGGGATTTTTTTGTGGCCGAGCGGGTGGTGCTGGCCCCCTTCGCCAAGGATCTGAAGAGCTACGATCTGCTGAAATTCCGGCACGATGCGTGGGCTGCGGCAAACGTGACCGTGCTGGCACTGGCGCAGGGCATCGCCTTCGCCGCCATTGCGGGATTGCCGGTGGTCTATGGAATCATCAGCACCGCAGTGGCGGCATTTGTCGCACCGCTGTTTGCCGGATCGCGGCACACCATCCTCGGGCCGACCAATGCCACGGCGTTCATGCTTTTCAGCTTCTTCTCGGTGAATCCCGCACTGGCAGGCCGATCGGGCGAATTGATGCCCTTGCTGGTATTGATGGTGGGAATGATCGCCACGGCGGGGGCACTATTGAAGGTGGCGGACTTGCTGCAATACGTCTCCCGCAGCGTGCTGGTGGGGTACATTTCGGGGGCGGCGGTATTGATCATGGTCAATCAGTTGAAGCCCCTACTCGGCCTGACCGATCGGGTGGACAGCGATGCCGCTTCGACCTTTGTCGGTTTGGTGCTGGGCCTGGTGTGGGCGCTGCCGCAGACGCACTGGGTTTCGCTGCTGATCGGCGGTTCGACGCTGCTCGTTTTTATGGCGCTGCGGCGCTGGCGGCCCGCATGGCCGGCATTTGCAGTGGCTCTGTTGATCAGCTCGGTCGTTTTCGGCTCGCTGATCCGCTCGGGTGCGAGCTTGTTTCGGGGGGAGGAAACCTTCGCGACGTTCGGCTTTCGCGATCTAATGTTGAAGATGCCTCACTTGCTGCGGGCGGACATCTTCGCGGATATTTCCGCACTGCTCAGCATCGCGGTGGCCATCGCATTCCTCGCTTCGTTGGAAAATACCCTGATGGCTAAAACCTTGGCCTCGAAAACGGGCGACCGCACCGATGTCAATCAGGACATGCTGGCCGTCGGCATGGCCAATTTCGCCAGCGCCATCGCGGGTGGGATGCCCGCTTCCGGCTCGTTGACGCGGTCGATGTTGAATCACGAATCCGGTGCCCGCACGCGCTTCTCCTCGCTGTTTTCCGGACTCTACACCATGGCCTTTGCGGCGTTGATCGCCGCATCCGTGGGCTGGGGGCTGCCATTGATCGACTATGTGCCCAAGGCCGGATTGGCCGCGCTGGTCATCGCCTTGTCGTTTTCACTTTTCAATCTCCGCAACGTCCGAATCTGCCTGCGCTCTACGGCAGATGATGCGGCGGTGCTGGTCATCACCTTCATCTCTACGCTGCTGGCCCCCCTGCACGTGGCTATTTTTATCGGCGTGGCTGTCTCAATCACCCTATTCCTGCGCAAGGCCAGCCGCCCCTTCCTCATCGAGTACGAGTTCAGCGAGGCAGGGGAGCTCCGCGAAATGGGTGAAAAGCGCCAGCGCCCCATTCCGGCGATCTCCATCGTCCACGTCGAGGGCGACTTGTTTTTCGGCGCGGCCGAGCTCTTTCGCACCCAGATCCAGCGCACCGTCACCGACCCCGCGATCCAAGTGATCATCCTACGTCTGAAAAACGCCCGCCACCTCGATGCGACCAGCGTGATGGCGCTGGAAGACCTGATCCTCTTCATGCGGCAAAGGGGTCGGCACCTCATTGTCTCGGGGGCGACTCGCGACGTTTACCAAGTTTTGAAAAAATCCGGCATTCTGGTGACCCTGCAGGACGGTTGCGACCGCGCCGCGGGCGAGAGCAATCTCTTCCTGACCAATCCGCGCAACCCGAATCTCTCCACCCGCGCCGCGCTCAAGCGCGCCCAGCAATTCATCGGCACCGAAAAGGCCGATATCCGGATATTCTACGATCCCAACCACCAGACTCCCCCCGCTTGAGAGCCCAAAAAGGGCGGGAAAATTAGTTTGGCTTTCCGTAAGACTCGGTCCGCATCAACCGCCGCCGCAGGCTTTGTCCGCCGTCTAACCGTGGGCAGTTTTTTCTTGAGTTCTCATCATGAGGTTGTTATAAAACCCGCCCCCAAAGGGGACACAACACGATGAACCTGACCCGGAAATTCAAATCCGTGGCCCTGGCAATCGCCGGCGTCATCCTTATGCCCAGTTGCGCGACAACTGGGCATGCGAGCACGAACCCTCAAACCCAGTCAGCTGAAACCGCATCTGCCGTCCAGTCGGTGCAACACGGCAAGGCCTCCTGGTATTCCATTCGCGAAAAAGGCGGGTCTCGGACCGCCAGTGGTCAGCGGATGACCAATCAATCTGCCACCGCCGCCCACAAGACGCTGCCCATGGGCACCCGCGTCCGGGTGACCAACGTGTCCAACGGCAAATCCGAAGTGGTCACCATCAACGACCGCGGCCCCTACGTAAAAGGTCGCATCATCGACGTGACCAAGGGATCGGCCGAGCGCCTCGGCTTCCTCAAACACGGCGTCGCCGTCGTCCGGGTCGAAGTGCTAGGGAGAATTAAATCGCTCGTCGATTGATCGGGTCCTAGCGAATTAACCGGGTGGCCATTGCAGCTGGCGTCCGCCTAGCAGATGCACGTGCAGATGCGGCACCGCCTCGCCGCCGTCGGGACCGTTGTTGATCACGAGGCGATAGCCCGATTCGGCGATGCCTTCGTCCCGCGCGACCTTCGCCGCGGTCAGCAACAAGTGGCCCAGCAGAGCCGCATCGTCCTCGGTCGCCAAGCCCACACGCGGGATCGGCTTGCGCGGGATGATCAGCAGATGCTGCGGTGCCTGCGGCGAAATGTCGCGAAACGCCACGCAGCGGTCGTCCTCGTAAACGATCGCCGCGGGGATTTCCTTGTCACAGATTTTTTCGAAAAGCGTCTTCACCTTCATGCCGGGCGAGCATGGCAGGGCTGGTTCCGCTTGCAAGTCTTGGGGCGTGCCGGGGTGGGTTTTCGCCCGAGTTAGAAGGATCTCCCGCAGAGGATCGGTCCGGCTGCGAGGCGGTTTTTTCAAATTGCTTGCGGTACCCATTCGGGTAACTTGCGGGTTCCCAATACACCCGCTTCAATGAGCGGATTCTCACGGTGATCTTCCAATTTATGAAACTATTGATTCTTTCGCTCATCGCAGCCACTTCGGTTGGTGCCAAGCCGCTGCCGCTCGACGGCGAATGGCGATTCCAGCTCGACCGGGAGGACGCGGGTCTCGCCGCGAAATGGTTCCAGCGCGATCTCACCGACAAGATCCGCCTACCCGGCATCCTCCAAGCGCAAGGCTACGGCAATCTCATCACCAAGGACACGCCGTGGGTTCTCTCGCTCTACGACAAAAACTGGTCGCTGCGAGACGACTATAAGGAGTTCGCGACGGGGGATGACGTCAAAGTCCCGTTCCTCTGCCAGCCCCAGCGCCATTACCTCGGCACAGCGTGGTATCAGCGCGACATCGAAATCCCCGCCGCCGCAGCCGGGATGCGCGGACAACTCTATCTCGAACGCAGCCGCTGGAAGTCCCAAGCATGGCTCGACGATCGCGAAATCGGCACGCAGGACAGTCTCGTCGCGCCGCATGAGTTCGAGCTCGGCCTGCTCAAGCCCGGCCGCCACCGGCTCACACTGCGGATCGATAACCGGATGCTCCTCCCTTACCGCCCGGACACCCATGCGGTTTCCGATTCGCTGGGCAGCACTTGGAACGGAGTCGTTGGCAAAATCGAAATCCGCGCCACCAGCCCGGTCTGGATCGATGAAGCGCGCGTCGATGGCGATCCATTCAAACGCGAGGCGAAATTCGACGTCCGCATCGGCAACCTCACCGGCAAGGCGGGCAAAGGCACGATTGCGATCGGCAATCTCAAAACCAACGTCACGTGGGATGAAAAAGGTGGCCGCGCCTCCGTCACCGTGCCGATGGTCGACGCCGCGGCGTGGGATGAGTTTTCACCCAAAATCCAACACCTCACCGTCAACCTGAGCGGTGGCGGCGCCAATGATACGCAGGCGGTTAGTTTTGGCCTCCGCAAGCTCGCCACGCGGGGCACGGAGTTCACCATCAACGGCCGGCTCACCCACCTGCGCGGCAATCACGACGGCGGCGGTTTCCCGCTCACCGGATATCCGCCGATGGACGAGGCGGCTTGGCGAAAAATCCTGACCACTTACCGCAACTGGGGCATCAACCACGTCCGCTTCCACTCGTGGTGCCCGCCCGAGGCCGCCTTCACCGTCGCCGACGAACTCGGCATCTATTTCCAAGTCGAGCCCGGCATGTGGAACCCTTTCTCCCAAGGATCGGACATCACCAAAATGCTCTATGTCGAGACCGAGCGCATGATCCGCGCCTACGGCAATCACCCGAGTTTTGTGATGCTTTCCCCCAGCAACGAACCGAAAGGCCGCTGGAAGGAAGTTCTCTCCGAATGGGTGAAACACTGGCGCGTGGAGGATCCGCAGCGGCTGTGGACCACCGGTACTGGCTGGGCGATTCTCGACGCGCCTGGCCCCACGGATCTGCTGGACTTTCACGCCACTCACCGCTTCGGCGGTAATATGATGCGCGGCGATACCGGCTGGTTCGGCAAGGATTATTCCCGCTCCACGCTGGGTATCGACAAGCCCGTCGTCTCTCACGAGCTCGGCCAATGGTGCGCCTATCCCGACTTCGATGTGATCGCGAAATTCACCGGCTTCCTCAAAGGCGGCAACTACGAGATCTTCCGTAAATCGGCCGAAAAGAACGGCGTACTCGACCGCAACAAGGCCTTTGTCATGGCCACGGGTAAACTCCAGTTCGCCTGTTATAAGGAGGAGATCGAAGCCAACCTCCGCACGCCCGGCCTCGGCGGCTATCAGCTGCTAGACCTCCACGATTACATGGGGCAGGGGACGGCGCTGGTCGGTCTGCTGGATCCATTCTTCGAGGAAAAAGGCTACGCCACCGCCAAGGACTTCGGCCGTTTCTGCGCGCCCACCGTTCCGCTCGCTCGGCTGAAGACCCGCATCTTCACCGCCAGCGACAAGTTCGAGATCCCCGTGGAAATCAGCCACTACGGCCTCGCTCCAATCAAGGCCGCCGCGCTTTGGAAAATCACCGATGCCGCCGGCAAGGTCATCACCGAAGGGAAATTCGCCGAGCGCGACATCCCGCTCGGCAAAGGCACCGCCCTCGGCATCGTCGAGGCGGACCTCTCCAAGTTCCCCGCGCCCTCAGCTTGCCGCCTCGAAGTTTCTGGCCCCGGCTTTGCCAATGACTGGAACTTCTGGGTCTATCCCAGCGCCGTGCAGACGACACCCGACTCGGTCGAAATCCAAACCGCCTGGCCCGCTGCCGAAAAGGCACTCGCCGCAGGCAAACGCGTACTCTTCCTGCCTCGTCCCACCGACCTCGCGTGGGACAGCCCGCCGCTCGATCGCATCCCGCTGTTCTGGAACCGCCAGATGAGCCCCGGCTGGTCGCGCATGCTCGGCATGGCCGTGGAGGAAAAGCACCCGGCGCTTGCCGGCTTCCCCACCGCTGGCTTCGGCGACTGGCAATGGATCGACCTCGTCGGCAAGAGCCGCGCCATGAACCTCAGCGGCCTGCCCGCCAACCTGCAGCCGATCGTCCAACCGGTCGATGACTGGAACCGCAACTGGAAACTCGGCATGCTCTTCGAAGCCAAAGTCGGCAGCGGCAAACTGATGGTCTGCTCGATCGACCTCGAAAAGAATTTGGAAAAACGCCCGACTGCGCTCCAGTTCCGCCGCTCCCTGCTCGATCACATGGCATCCGCTGCTTTCAACCCGACGGTGGAAGCCAGCTCGCAGCAGCTCACCAGTTTCCTGTTCGACACCCGCATCATGCAAAAGCTCGGTGCCAAAGGACCCGCGCCGCTGCTCGACGGCGACCCGAACAGCTTCTGGCAAGCCGGCCCCGGCCACCCGCAGGCCGTTGACATCGAGTTCAAAACCAGCGTCTCCATGAGCGGCCTCGTCCTCATGCCGCGCCAAAACCACCGCGATCACGAAGGCGATGTCCGCGAATACACCGTCGAACTCAGCGACGACGGCAATACCTGGCGCGAAGCCAAATCCGGCACACTCGGCTCCTCCTTTTCGCCCGTCCGCATCGACTTCGCCAAAGAAGAGAAAGCCAGCCACCTCCGCTTCACCGCCCGCAGCGGCTTTGGCGCTGATCCGGTTTCCGCCCTCGCCGAGCTCGCCGTCATCTACACCGGTCCGTCTCTCGCCGGTGGCTCAAACGTCGAATACAAAAGAGCCCGCAGCGCCTCGGAAGACGTCGATGAAGGCGTGGAAACACCCGCCAAGCCATAATAATTCCTCCCGACCAAGCTCGGGGTCTTTGCCACCACCCCCGCAGCAAAAGAATGCGGATGATCAAGAGTCTAAAAAACATCAGCGGCTTCGGCCTGTGCCTGCTCAGTACATCGATGCTCGCCATCGCTGGGCCACCGCCGTTTACCGTCGACGATCCGGCCCCGCTGGATCCTGATTGTTGGGAATTCGGCTTTGCCTCACACCACCTCCAGACCGCTGCGGGCTGGTCGGGCACTGCGGCCAGCCTTGAAATCAACTACGGCCTCGTCCCCGATCTGCAACTCCATCTGCTCGCACCGTTCGCCTACGATGCGCCGTCTGGTGGCGATTCGCATCACGGCTACGGCGATACCGAACTGGGCGTAAAGTTCCGCTTCTTGGACGAGTCTGACAGCTTACCGGAGGCGGCCATTTACCCGCTCGTGCAAACCCCGACGGGCGACGAGCAGGACGGACTCGGTAGTGGCCACACCCAAGCGTTTCTGCCCATTTGGTTGCAGAAAAACATCGGCGCTTGGGCCATCTATGGCGGCGGCGGCCTTGGCATCCATTCCGGCGCGGGCAACTCCAACTGGGAATTCGGCGGACTCGTCATCCAGCGGCAGATCACCCGCACCTTTCTGCTCGGCGCCGAAATCTATCGTCACACCGCCATGACTGACCACGGCGGCGGCAACACCGTCTTCAACATCGGCACCGCCTACGATTTCAGCGACTCCCATCACTTGCTGATCACCGCCGGTCGCTCGCTCGACGGCCCGACCGACTTCCAAGTCAACGTCACCTATCAGCTGACCTGCTGCCACCTCATCGGATGGCTAAATCATCCATAACGGAAAATTCGCGCTCTCGCTACAGTCCGTCGTCCGGTCGTCCCGCCCTGACGCGTCAGGCGCGAGGCGAGACGCCTCCGCAACAGTCTGACGCATTACGCGCCAGCCACCCAGTCAGCTCGTTCGTTTAGACGGCCGCCGGCTTGAGTTTTTTGCGGACCAGGCCGCTTTTGCGGGTGGCTTTGGTGACGTAGCCCAGGCTGCTGTAAAGTCCGGAATTGGGGCCGAAGTCCACATGGCCGCGAATGGAGTTGAGCACCCGTTCGACCAAGGCCAGTGCCTCTTGGTCGGCTATGTCGCGCTCTTGGCGTTTGGCGCTCAAGAGCGCCAGCAATGGGCCGATTTCCTTGCGTTTGGCCTGTGGTGCCGCCGTGGCCAACTCAAACTGTGCCAGTGTCATTCCCGAAAACTCGACGTCGGGGGCGAGTTGTCCCCAGCTGGTGATGAAGGTTTGGATGCGGTCGGTGGTGTAATCTAAGGTTTTGGCCATGTCGGTGCGGTGGGGTAGGGAGTGAAAATGCAGGGTGTCGGGCAGGAAAGGATGGTGGTGGCCTGTGATTTTGCGGTGTCTGCGTCGGGCAGGCGCGTGGCCGAGTTGTTTGTCGCACAACCGGCCGTGGAATCCGACCCGTTCGCAGCAGATTTACTCTTTCTTGCACCGTTTTCTACTCTATTCAGTTCTGGAAGTCAACTTCTCAATCGTGGAAGTGCACTTCCCGGTACTGGAAGCAGACTTCTTAATGCCGGAAGTTGACTTCTCAATGCTAAAAGTCAACTTCCCAATGTTGGAAGTCGACTTCCTAATGCCAGAAGTCAACTTCTACAGTTTGGAAGTCGACTTCTGCAACGGAGAAGTGGACTTCCGGGGTCGAAAAGAGGAAAATATGGAGCATCCATTGCGGATTTTGCAGCCGCGGCGGCGCGAGATCATGCGGCCACATTGCCGACGATAACCGCCCCGACCGCGACGCCACCGGCGGGAGGGTGATATGAAGCGGCCACATCGGTAATAAGTGCGTCGAAGATCTCATTCTGTTGGTCTCCTGCAAGTTCTGAAGAAAAGTGATTGTCAGGGCGGATCGATTAGATTATTTAGCCTCGCAATGTAAGTTTTTTTCTCATGAATACGACTGCAAACTCTCGTCCAATTGCCCGTCCACTTTTCCGAAAATTACTTTTTTTTGCTGCCATCGTCGCGTGGTTTGGCGTCGCGACTGCGGATGTCATTAAGACGGGTGCCTTCGAGTACCGAATCCATTACCACCCGGAGGATACGTCGGCGACGGATTTTGTTTCGGATGCCGACGCTCAGTCTATTGCCGACATGTATGATCCCGCAATTGGGACCGGTCTCCACCAAACATACATTAACCTAGGATTTCGCGCCCCGAAGTGGACGGATATCGTAGGCATCCCGCTCAAGCCAAAGATTCTCCTGGAAGACTCCCCGATCACTGATAACCGCTCCAACACCTTGTTTCCTGACCGGATCGTCTTAGTGCCGACAAGCTCGGAATTTAGCGGTTCCACCGGCGGATTTAGCAGCGCTATCGCTAAAGACCTGTGTGCGCACGAGCTTTCGCACATTGTTCAGTTTCAATACGTACCTTGGGGGCTTCACTTTATGGATCTCTACCCCATGGGCATTGAGGGTACGGCGACCGCCATGGAGGATTCGCTGGACACCAGAATTGATAGCAGCTTGTTGACAGATTTTTCAATGCTCGCCAATGCCTATCTGGAAACACATCCGGCGGTCACCGATTCGTCGGAGTATTTTTGGAGCGGTGACGGTTATCATAGCGGTCTTTTCTGGAAGTATTTGATGGAACAGTTCGGCACGGCACGGACAGAGCCGGGCGTCGGCGTTGATGTCATCGAGAGGTTCTATGAGTTGGCCGATTTGCAGAAGGACGATGGGATCGCGACCTTGATGCAGGACGTGTTGAATGAAAAAAATCGTCATACAACGACGGTAAACGATCCTGGCGCCGAGTTGAGCGAAGTATTTCAGGACTTCACCATCGCAAACAGACTTGACGGCTTGGGCCTGCCCTTCAGTGGTGTGGCTGACGAGGGGCGCTTCCGGTATTTGGATGAGATCGTCCGGGGCTCTGGCAAAGTCCCGCTGACCTTTAATCTTGGCCCCTTGAGTGTGGGCAGCAACACGGGCACCCACTCAGCCACCGTCGAGCGTTATGCCGCGACCTATTTGAAATGCGAATTCAGCGCACCCACGAGCAATGTTTACGGTGTTGGTTTTTTCGCGCAGTCGCATGACTCCAGCAAGGTATGGTTTGCCCTCGCTGGAGAGCGCAAATCAGGGGTGATAGACATTGTCTCAAAAGGCACCGTGCATCCCGAGGAGGATAACTCCTTTCAATATGCGGTGATGCAGAACACGACCGATCCGTATGTGAATTTCCATGTCATTACCAATGGTGATGACTGTCCGCCGCCGGGCCCTGGTTTCACTTCCACCAAGGTCGGTTTTGATTTCAACTTCGCCTATTTCGAGCCGACGCTTAGCATCCGGGAGCCTAATACGGATTACCGGGCTTATGTAGGCGACGCAGCGGCACCGGACCGCTTTATCGCCAAGGTTCGGGTTACCAGCCCGGATTACCTCGGCAGTGGGTCGGTCAACGGGCTGAACAAAGACCAGTTTGCCGTCTACGTGGGTACCAGCATCCCTTCTAACCAAGCCACGGTGCTGAGCGCTGCTTATGTGTTGGGTGAATATTGGCTGACCTGTCAGGCACCCGTGAAACACCCCGCGCCCGGCACGGCGCAATCGCTCACCGTCAAGCTCGGTGGTGCCAGCGATACGGAGGAAACCGCCATCGTGTACAATTTTCTCATGGTTGACCAGATGCTGGTCATTGATCGCTCCGGCTCTATGGCCACGACTTCCGGCGGTGTCCAGCGCATCGATGGTGCCCGCGCCGCCGCGCAGCTTTTCATCGACGCCTCGGGTAGCGACGACCAGATCGGCGTCGTCACCTTCAATGGCGACAGCAGCGCTGAGCCGGACAGCTATGCGGATGGACAGGTCGTTTACAACCTTCAGACGATGAACTCGCAGTTCGAACGCGACCTAGTGAATCTGCTGATTGATGAGACTAATCCCGCTGGAGACAAGCTCGCACCCACAGGTACCACCTCCATCGGCGACGGCATCTACCAAGGTGCCGCTGAGATCGTCGCGAATGGCCAACCGGAGGCAGAAAAATGGATCTTGTTGTTGTCCGATGGCCACCAAAATGAAGCCTCCAAATGGGATGACCAAGCCGCATTTATCAGTGGCACTGGAATTCATGTCGAGTCCATCGCCCTTGGTTCGGGCTGCGACAACAATTTGCTCCAGTCCATCGCCGATGAATCGAAAGGTTATTTTTACCAAGTCGCCGCGCCCGATGATCCGCCGCCAGTTGCGACTTCCGCGCATATGATGGCGACGACGTCCTCGTCCTCATCGACAGCTGCGGGTATGCCGATGTTGCTCGATCTGGCCAATAATTACCTCCAGTCCAGCGAGCATATTCACCGCCGTGAGCGAATCGTCGAGAGCTACGGCACCCTTGCATCGGGTGCGTCGACGTCCCAGACGCTCACTCTGACCGAAGGGGGGCTGACAGATTGTGTGGTGACGGTATTTTCTAATCAAAGCAGCGGCATAGGTCTGACGATCACGAGGCCGGATGCCAGCACCGTGGCCGCCCCAGATGTGGGCGACTCTTCTTGGAATCCCGACCACTATGTAAACTACCGCATTTCGTCTATGTCGGATGGCGCGTGGACTTTCAATATTTCCAACAGCGCCACCAGTACCGCCAACTATCTTTTTGTGGTTTCGGGCCGGAACCGCCAAGGGGCGCAAGCGCAGGTCTGTTTTACGCAATTTCACGGGAATAATGCGATCTACGCGCAGAATGGCTTGTACCTCCGGGGACTACCCATGCCCATCGTGGCAGTGGTGACCGATGGGAATGGACCGGTGAAGGGAGCTACAGTGCTGGCTACCGTCACGCATCCGACGCGCCAACCTGTGACGTTGTTGCTGCGCGATGATGGCGCCGGATACGACGGCACGGCGAATGACGGCGTTTATGGTGGATTATTCCGGGCCACTACGGAGTCTTCTTTCTCTGGTCAGAGTCCCGCTGAAGATGCTCCGCTTGTTGTTACGCCCAGTTACAAGGTCGTGGTGAATGTCAGCGGGAAGGATAATCTCGGGCGTAATTTTGAGCGCGTTAAGCATGGTGCATTTCAAGTTTATGAAACGGAGCAGGGCGATGATACCGATGGCGATGGGATGCCAGCGCGCTACGAAGCACTTCACGCTGGGCTCGATGCTGGCATCAACGACGCCGCCGGTGATAGTGATAGCGACGGACTCACCAATATCCAAGAATATCAAATCGGTACCGACCCCGGCCTAGCTGATACGGACGGTGGTGGCGAAACCGACGCATCCGAGCTCGCACACGGTGCTAATCCGTGGGATCATCGCGATGATGCTGTGCCCAAGCCATTGGTGGCGCGCGTGCTGGACCGTTGGGGTGACGCGAGGCCTCCGTCCGCTGACTTTGCTTATCTCTTGCCGCAGCCAGCGCAGAACATCGTCATGTTCTCTGTCGAGCGCGGCTACAAAGACGTGGATATTTACCGTGCTACTGTGGTCGGTGGGCCCTACACGAAGGTGACGACGGTGGATACTACCGTCAGTGGCGGCGTTTATCTCGACACCGGCCTCACGAACGGCATCACTTATTATTATTACATTCAGCCGCGCGACGTCTCTGGTCGCGTGGGTGTCACCAGTGCGATCTTTACCGGCACCCCTCGCGCGAATGTGGATCCGCCCGATGGCGAGATGCTTATCAATGAAGGGAAAGCCTACACCACCTCTACGACCGTCACCCTTCGCTTTGATGTGACGTCGGGCGTGACTCAGATGAAACTGGCCACCAGCCTCACGAATTTGAATTCAGCTGCCTGGGGTGCGTTTGCCACGACGGTGCCGACCTTCTCCCTCGGGGCGACCACCTCAGGCAGCACTCGCCACGTTTATGCCATCCTGCGCGATGCCGCTGGGAATGAGACGCCTGTCGAGTCCGCCATCACCTATCTGGCACCAGCCAGTGCGGCGACATTCACCGGCACCGTCGTCACCCCGCAGGATCCGGACAATCGTAAAGCCAGCATTAGCCTGCGCAGTGGTAATACCGTTTTGGTGCTTACCACGAATCCCTCGGGAACCTTCATCTCACCGATCGCGCCGGGCACTTACGACATCACTATCAGCCAGCGCGGCTATCAGACCTATGTGCAGAACGGGGCGGTGTTCATGGCGGGGGCAACCTTTAACCTAGGCACGATCACCCTAACCGCGCTGGATAGCGATGGCGATGGTCTCAAGGACGTGGCGGAATTGCGCGACATCGGCTCCAACCGCTATGACAGCGACACCGATCGTGATGGTCAGAGTGATGGTTTAGAAGTCACCGTGTTGATGACAAGTCCTACCGATCCTCATTCGATGTTGCGTGTCGAAAGTAAGCCCGTCGTGGACCGCGCTGCCGGCACGATTTCGATCACTTTCCAGAGCGTTCCCGCTGTCACTTATGGGTTCCAATATTCCACGAGCCTGGGTGCAGGATCGTGGAGCAACGTGCTGGACGGCGGTACGCGAAAGTCTGTCACTGCCACAGCGGAGCTGACTACTGTGACGCTAAACTTCCCGCCCGGTGCGCCGGCACGATTCTTCCGTGTGGTTACTCCATAAGCCGTTTTTGCGCACTCAAGCCGGATGAGGGGCACTGCCTGTGTACGGCTTTTTAACACAGTGGGGGGGCTGTCCCTGTCAATATCAGCGGTTCCTTGGATTGACGGAGTCACGCAGTTGTAGCTGCGTGGGTTCGTTGCAATTCGGGCAGGAGAAGCCATTTCTAAAAACGATGGCCATGGCCACACGGCAGCGATGGCTGCCGAATAACTTTTTGGCGCGACGGTGGCGCGAACAGCCTTGGTGGCTGAGAACTTGCGAGGCACACAGTGGGCAGCGCGCCTTGGTCGCAATCACCCACTGGAGAATCGTCAGCAGCCCGCCCAGCACCCCGACTCCCGCGCCGATCCACGTCACGGCCTGATGGCTGAGCATGGCACCGTAGAGCATGATGCCTACGGCGGTAGGTAGCAGGATGGACCGCGCGCACCATAAGATGGCGGCAAGGCGAAGGCGGTAAATGGCGGCGAGTGATCGAGGGCGGTGCATGTATGGCTTGACGGAGGTAGTAGCGGGGCTTGAGTTGAATGTTGTAGAAAAGTGTGCGGGTCAAGTGGAAGAGGTAGCGGGGGACTGCCACGGCACCACGACGGTGCAGCTTTGGGAGCGGCGGATCGTTGCCGACGGGCTTTCGCCAAAGAGTGCGCGGTATTGCCCGGAAAATCTGCCGAGCTCGGAGAATCCGAGCTGCGCGGCGATGTTGGTGACGCGGGATTCTCTGGAATCTGCCTTAAGCAGCATCTGGTAGGCTTGGCTCAACCGGCGTTTTTGAAAAAACCGTTGGGGGGCCATGCCCATGATCTTGATGAAGGCTTTGTGCAGTGTTCGCGGGCTGACATTCATGCCGATGCAGAGATCGGCGATGCAAATCGGGCCGGTGACGCTGCGCGCCAAGTCCAAGGCGCGGTGCACGGTGACGGCGGCAGGGCCACGATCCAAATCGTATTTGCCGCCATCGATCACCGGTAGAATCGAGTCGAAGATCACTTTTTCAAAATGATCGGCACTCATGTTCAAGTTGCCGTGGCGGACGGTGTCGAGCATCTGGACGAAGGTGTGGCGGATGCGCTGGACGTCGTGCGGGTTGGTTTGGAGTATTTTTTGTCTCCTACCGTGGAGCAGCGCCTCCAGCGATGCCTGCGACAGGGCGATTTTTTCGGCCATTTCCAGCAATTTTCCATGATTCATCAGTAGAATCATCTGCTCGAAGCCATTCTCCACGACGAGATCACTGGCTTCTCCCGATATGCTCGACGGGGTGCGGCTGTCATCAATTGTCTCGCCTAAAAACTTGGCGTCAGCGGTCAGCAGAGGGATGGAAATGCCGAACTGATTTCCCCGCAGCTCGCCCTCCAGATGCGTCCGCCGCGGATAATTTTTGCGGTAAAGCACGATGCCCCTCGCGGCAATGAAGTCCATCTGTGCCTGAGAATCTCCCGGCTCCAGTTGGACGGTGTGGATCGCAAAAAACTCCTTCACACAGCCCGCCAGATCCTCGGAAGCCCCGCGCCGGATCACGCCGCTAACGACCGGCTCGGACGGATCAGCAGGTGTTGGGGCTATTTTTGACGGTTTTGGCATGAGTCGCTGGCTGCGGCTTTAAGATACGGTGGTTGCCGACATGGGCAAATATAGAAGCCCGCGCCGCAGGGATTATTCCGATTGTGCATAGTATGAGAAGCCAGAGACGGGTACCTTACTGACTCGAAAGCTCACTACGCTCTGATGCTTCTGACCCTAATTGGCGATGGCCATGGAAGCGTGGATAATCAGAGCTGCCCACATGATCGAATGAACTATCCTTTAAAACTTGGCGCCTAAGCTACATGTTTGAAATTATCAAAAATGTTTGTGCATTGATTGGCGCGGTTTCTTTGACGACCTGCATGATTCTGTTCGCTGGCGCTGCCTTTAGCGGCCTGAGGTCGAGATGGCAGGGGAAATCTCGTTCCTCCCAGAGCATGGATTGACTGGATCACTGGATTGCCGCACTCCATTCGAGGGTATTCATTTCTCTTTGGGAGGGCAGAACCATTGCAACTGGCTGGGTCGCGCCAATTAAGTGAATGATAGACGCTAAAATCGGTAGTGTTGAACTGAGATATTTCTCAGCCTGCCGGTTGGGCGCCGTTTTTTTGGCGCCCACTCCATTCAATCACGCCCCCCGCATCAGCGAGATTTCTGCCAGGGAGATGAGGGCCTTGAGCAGGTCTTCGCGCGGGGCGGTTTTGAGGTCGGCCACGGTGACGGCGCGGTCGAGGGTGAACTTGCCGGAACGCGTGCGGCGCAGGGCACTGAGGTGGGCGCCGCAGCCGAGGTTCGCGCCGATGTCGTGGGCATAGGTGCGGACGTAAAAGCCTTTGGAGCAGTTGACGGTGAAGTCGACTTCGGGCAGTTCGATACGCGAAACCTCGTTCGACGTGATATGGACTTTGCGCGGTTCGCGGACGATTTCGATGCCCTTGCGCGCCAGTTTGTAGAGTGGTACGCCGTCTTTTTTGATGGCGGAAACCATCGGCGGGATCTGCTCGAAGTCGCCCATGAAGCCGTCGAAGGCGGCTTGGATTTGCTCGTTGGAGTAATCGCCGACGGGTTTGGTTTCCAGAATTTCGCCTTGGCGGTCTTGGGTGCTGGTGGTGGAGCCTAAGGTGAGCGTGCCGACGTATTGTTTGTCCTCGCTCATCAGCAGATCCTGGATCTTGGTGGCGCGGCCGATGACGAGCATCAGCAGGCCGGTGGCCATCGGGTCGAGTGTGCCGCAGTGGCCGATCTTTTTGGTGTTCAGGGCGCGGCGGGCGATGGCCACCACGTCGTGGGAGGTCATGTCCTCGGCCTTGTCGATCAATAATACGCCGCTGGGGCCGTCAAAATCCTGGGAGTTGTTTCTCATGTGAAGTGGGTGAAAATTACATTCCTGCGGCGGCGATGCTGCGGCGGATCGCGCCAAGCACGAGTTTTTTGGCTTCGCCTAACGGCCCGTTCATGCGGATGCCCGCAGCCAGCGCGTGGCCGCCACCGCCGAACTCCGTGGCGATTTCGCAAACATTCAGACGGCGGTCCTTCGAGCGCATGGAGACGCGGATTTTGCCGTCGTGCAGTTCTTCGAAAAACACGGCCAGTTGCACTCCGCGGATCGCGCGGATGATGTCGATCAGGCCCTCGCTGTCCTCCGGCATCAGCGCGAGGTCGATGCGCGTTTGGTCGTTCAGGGTCCAGTTGGCGACCACGCCGTCATCGGATAGCTCCAGTGTGTTGAGCAGCGCGCGCATCAGTTCGACGCGGCGATAGGGGAAATTGTCGTAAGTGTTGGAATTGATCGTCCCCACGTCCAGTCCGCGGCGGATCAAGTCGGCGGCCATTTCATAGGTCTTCGCCGTGGTCGATGGATATTGGAATGAACCCGTGTCGGTGGAAACCGCCACGTAGATCGCATCGCGTGTTTCCGCAGGCATCGGCAGCTCCAGCGCGGTGATGAGCTGATAGAGAATCTGGCCGGTCGCCGGGCTGGTCGCATCGATCAAGTTGAGATCGCCGTAGCGGGGATTGGAAACGTGGTGGTCGATGTTGAGCCAGATTTTCGCCTTGGAAGCGGCATGCAGCGCGCGGTCGCCCAGCCGCGGCTTGGTCGCCGTGTCGAGCGCGATGGCGACTTCCACATCGAGCGGTTCGGCTGGCGGCAGTTCGATTCGTTCCGATCCCGCCATGAAGGCGAGGTTGTCGGGCAGCCCGTCCTCGTTGATGAGGCGGACGTTTTTACCCGCCGCGATCAGCGCGTATCCGAGCGCGAGCTGGGACCCGATCGCATCGCCATCCGGCCGGACGTGGCTGATCAACACAAACGACTGGTGGTCGCGCAGCACCCCGCCGATCTGGGCAAGGCTGGCGTTTTCGGGGAAGTTTTGGGATTCGCTCATGGGGTGGAACCGCGGCGTGCGGGGGTGGGATTCTTCCCGCGAACCCCGACTGCGCAAGAATAAACCGGACAGAATACACGCGGGCACCTGCGCGGTGTCATCTTTCTATGACGCGGCCCGTGGGACGGCGGAATCTGAGAAAATGAAAATTATTGAAGGAAGTTCTTGATTCGGCTGCGGGAATGAATGAGGTTCCGCCCGTGCACCGGGGCGTAGCTCAGCCTGGTAGAGCGCCGCGTTTGGGACGCGGATGTCGTCAGTTCGAATCTGGCCGCCCCGACCACTCTCTTTTAAAGAGTTGGATCGGTTTTTAGGTGCACGGCCTTTCATCTGGATCAGGTGGTGACTGGCCTAAAGTTTTCGGCAAGTGCCGCTTGAAACTTCATTTCCAGCCATTCAGTCTGCGCGCGTGATTCCCAATGTCCTCGCTGAACGTTACGCCTCGCCTGCTCTCCAATCGATCTGGTCCGCCGAAGGGCGGATCGTGTTAGAGCGTGAATTCTGGATTGCTGTGATGAAGGCGCAGCGCGATCTCGGGCTCGATGTGCCGGAAGTGGCGATCGCTGCTTATGAATCCGTGAAGGACAGCGTCGACCCGGCATCGATCATGGCGCGGGAAAAAATCACCCGCCACGATGTAAAGGCGCGGATCGAGGAGTTCAACGACCTAGCTGGTCACGAGCAGGTCCACAAGGGCATGACCTCGCGCGATCTCACGGAAAACGTCGAGCAGCTGCAAGTGTACCGCTCGCTGCTGATCGTCCGCGACAAGACGGTGGCCACGTTGCGCCGTTTCCGCCAGCGCTCGGAACAATGGAGTGAACTCATTCTCACTGCCCGCACCCACAACGTCGCCGCGCAACCGACCACGCTCGGCAAGCGGATCGCGATGTTTGGCGAGGAACTTCTCAGCAGCTTGCAGGCGCTCGATGCCGTGATCGCGACCTACGCCGTGCGCGGTCTCAAGGGGGCAGTCGGCACGCAGATGGACCAGCTTTCGTTATTTGAAGGGGACGCCGACAAGGTCGCGGATCTGGAAAAGCGCGTGGTCGCCCACCTCGGGATGCCGGCGGTGTGGACCAACGTTGGCCAGGTATATCCGCGCTCGCTCGATTTCCGCGTCGTCGCTGCGCTGACCGATCTTTGCTCCGGCCCATCGTCGTTTTGCAAAACGCTGCGCCTGATGGCGGGCAACGAAACCGCCAGCGAAGGATTCGCGCCCGGCCAAACCGGCTCCAGCGCGATGCCGCACAAGATGAACTCGCGTTCTTGTGAGCGCGTGAATGGCTTCCACGTTATTCTCAAAGGTTATCTCGCGATGGCGGCAGGACTCGCCGGCGATCAATGGAACGAAGGCGACGTCTCTTGCTCTGTCGTCCGCCGCATCATGCTGCCCGATTCGTTTTACACGATCGACGGCATGTTCGAAACTTTCCTAACGGTGCTCGATCAAATGGACGCCTACGACGCGGTGATCAACGCCGAGACCGCCCACTATCTGCCATTCCTGATGACCACGACCATCATGATGGAAGCCGTGAAAGCCGGCGTCGGCCGCGAGACGGCGCACCACGCCATCAAGGAACACGCCGTCGCCACGGTGAATGATCTTCGCAGTGGCAAAATCGACCGCAACAATCTCGTCGAGCGTCTCGCCGGGGATGCTCGCCTCGGACTTTCCCGCGAATTCCTCGATGCGATCCTCGCCAAGGGCGACCGCGAATCCGGTGCCGCGAAAGCGCAGATCGAGGCTTTTGCATCAGCCGTTAGAGCGCTCGAAGCCGCCAGTCCCATTGCCGCCGCCTACGGGCCTGGATCGATCTTGTGAAAACCACGGGGCTTAGGTCGGCGCGGTCTGATCATTTTTTACCTGCCAATCGGCTATTCTAACGCGGGTGAATCGGTGGGCGCTCGGGCTCGGGGATGTTTTTAGCGAGCGGGCGGATGGCTTCGCTGAGGATCGACCACGACTGATAGAGATCGGGCAGGGGAGCGGCGAGGGTGAGTCTGCCATCGCGCTGGAGGCGGCGCAGCACCACGCGGAGGATGGCGAAGGCCATGCTGCCTAGCTCGTTGTCGTCGCGGTTGCGGTGGATGCGTTTGACGAGATCCGTCTGGGCGAGGCGGTGGATTTTGCCTTGCTGGGCGAGGTCGATGAGGTGGGCCATTTCTACGCCGTAGCCGACGGGGAAGGCGAGCGATTCGAGGGTGCTACGGCGCGCGGCGTACTCGCCGGAGAGCGGCTGGAGGATGCCGCAGAGTTCGGGATAAAATAGCGAGATCAGCGGGCGGATCAGAATCTCGGAGACGCGACCGCCGCCGGTGGAGTGGGATTCGTCGCCGTAGGCGAGGGGGCGCTCATAGAAGGCTTTGACGTAGTCGATGCCAGGATCCGTTAGTAGCGGGCCGACGAGGCCGGTGATGAAGCCGACGTGGAAATTTGAGATGTCGCCATCGACATAACAGATGATGTCGCCACTGGCGACGTGCAGCGCTTTCCAGAGGTTTTCGCCTTTGCCGCGGTAATCGGACTGATCGGACTGAATCTCTGACGACTTGTAAACAGCGGCTCCGGCGGTGCGGGCGATTTCGCGGGTGGAATCAGTGGAGCCGGAATCGATGACGAGGATTTCATCGACTAGACCGCAGCGAACCAAGGTCTCGCGAATGGTGGCAACAATCGAACCAATGGTCTCCGCCTCGTTGAGTGTGGGGATGCAGACGGAGATGCGCTGTGAGTTTTTCTGCGCCAGCAGAGCGTCCACGTCGGTGAACTGCCGGTGGTGAAATCGCATTGAACTCATGGGGTCACTTCGGATTGCGGTCGCCGCGCGATCTCACAGCATGTCGCGCGTGACGGTGTACTTAGCCGCGCAGCGTGGGCACTGGATGTTGATGGAATCCGCGCCTTCAAACAATTGATCCGGGCGCTCTTTCCAGCCGCCGAGGATGGGTAGAATTTTGTCGATCGAGCAGCCGCAGTGAAAGCGGAAGCGGCGCGTCTCGAGAACCGTCGTCTCCTCTGTTTCGAGGATTTTTTCGACTGCGGCAGCATCCAGCGATTCTAACCATTCCAGATCGCAGTCCGGTTGTGCGGCGATGAGCGCGAAGTTTTCATCATCCAGTCGGAATGCCCGCGCGGGCCGTTGTTCGGACTGCTCGTAGTACTGCGAGATCCAGACGATCGGGTCCTTGCCATCGATCTCCAAGGTCGAGAGGCGCGGTTGGGGTTTCTCGACGGTGGTCGTCTGGGCGTAAAAGAAATTCCGGTCCGGCTCGCGCACGTCTTCGGTGAAAACGCGGCCGGTGATCGACTCTTCGTACGAGCTGCCGGTGACAAACAGATTGATCCGCGGAGCCCGCAGGTTGGCCGTCCAGGCGATGGATTCCGCCCACGGCCGCGCAACCAAGTGCAGTGCCAGCATGGCCAGCGCATCCTTGAGCATCTGATCCAGCTCTGCCGGCATACGGATCCCGTGCTGCATCAGGTGGAGGTAGAAGTCGGTGTAGATCGGCGTAAACTGGCCCCGCAGCAGCAGCGCGTTGCGGTGGCGGACGAAGATCGACTCGATGGTGGTGAACTCTTCTGGGATGTCCATGACGAGAAAGGAAGTGCAGGGGTGAAAATGAAGAATGCGGACAGGATGTCCGCATTCTCAAATCGGGAATCAGGCTCCGGGAAGCTCGATGAATCCCTCGAGTTTGCGAATCCGCGTCGGGTGACGCATCTTGCGGAGGGCTTTCGCTTCGATCTGGCGGATCCGTTCGCGGGTGACTTGGAATTGGCGGCCGACTTCTTCGAGCGTGCGGCTGTAACCGTCCTTGAGGCCGAAGCGTTGTTCGAGAACTTCGCGTTCGCGCTCGGTCAGGGTGTCGAGCACGTCCTTGATCTTGTCCTTGAGCATCGAGAAAC
>CAJXYV010000001.1 GCA_913063525.1 uncultured Verrucomicrobiota bacterium | reverse complement strand
GGCTTTGGGAACGCGATGCAAGGCTTTGGGAACGCGATGCAAGGCTTTGGGAACGGGATGCAAAGCTTTGGGAACGCGATGCAAAGCTCGTGCATGACCACTCAGAGATTTGCGCCAAGCAGCGACTGAAAGCGACCGAGGGCTGAGTCATAAACCGCTGCGAGCGCGGGATCGGGCAGAAGTGCTACGCCGGGTGCCGCTTGGCAGAAGGTTTCTTGGAGCGCCGACAGATCGTGCCCCTCTGCCGCCGCAGCGATCAGTGCCGCACCGAGAGCGGCGGAGTTGATGACATCGAGTCGCTCGACGGGCGCTTGGAAAATATCGGCGACGAGTTGGGCGATACCATCGTTTTTGGCAGCCCCGCCGGTGAGGCGAATGCGTTCGGTTTTCACGCCCATCCATTGCGAGTGGAGGCGCATGTTGAGGAATTGGCCTTCTAACAACGCACGCACTTGCAGCGCGGGGTCGGTGGTGGAGCCTTGCATCACGGGGCCGGTGAAATCGTGGCGGGGCGTGATCTCGGGGCCGAAGAAGGGCAGCATCAGATGCGCGCCGGCCTCGGCCTGAGTTTGGGCGAGTGCAGTGCGGTCAAAAGCTGACCAATCGAGGCCAAGTTGATCGCGCAGTGCTTCGCGGGCCAGCGAGCCGTTGCGGAAACAGATCAGTGACATGAACCCGCCTGCGGGATTTCCGAAGACGTGACCGTAACCGTTCGGATCGGTCTTCGGGCCTGACATGGCGGCGAAGAAGGTGTCGCTGGTGCCGAGTGAAATCACCACATTGCCGGGTGTGGTGGCACCCATGCCGACCAGTGAGGCGGGATTGTCGCCGGTGAAGAGCGCGGTGCGGCAGGTTTTTGCAAAGCCGTATTTTTCGACAAAGTAAGCGGCGATGTTGCCTTGGATGGTAGTGGCTGCCGCTGGGGCTAACAGCTTGTCGCCGAGATTCGGGGCGGTGGTGTTCAGTAGATCGGCGTCCCAGTCGAGCTGGGCAAGGTTGAGCAGATTCATGCCCGCACCATCGCCGAAATCGACCGGCACGGATTTGCCTGCGAGAACGGAAGCGAGGAAGGAGCTGACCAAGTGGATCCGCTGGGTGCGCTCATAGGCGGCGGGATCTGTTTGATAAAAGCGGCGGATCTGCGGGCCAGTGAAGCGCTCGATGGCGATGGATCCGCTGCGGCGGCAAACTTCTGCCGCGCCGCCGACGGCGGCGGTGATTTCTGTGCACTGCGATCCGGTCGATGTGTCCATCCAGATCGGCGAAGTCGCGCGGGTGAGGGCGGGGGAGAGTTGTTCGACTAGATTACTCGTAGAATCGAGTGCAGCCAGGCGGTTGTCGAAAGTCGCATCCAGATAGACTGAGCCATGTTGTTGGCCGGAACCCGCGATGGCGGTCACTTTGGATAGATCCGTGGCCGTGGCAAGGCTGCTGAATAGTAAATCGAGTGCCTCCAGCCACATCTGGGGATTGGCGTGGACCTCGCCATTTTCACCGCCGGGGATGAAGCCGCTGGGCGATGCGTAGTGCGGCAGATCGCTGCCGAAATTTACGGAAAGCTGGCAGGTGATCTGGCCCGCAGCGGGATCGATCAATACCGCAGTGAGAGATTGGGTGGAGGAATCGAGGCCGAGAAGCATGGGTGGAGTTTTTGCTGGAGAGGACGTCGATTCCAAGCTGGAAAACGACGGATTTGCGGGATCGCGGGGATGGCCAGCCAGACGCTTGCCAATGGTCCAACTTTGTCGGTAGGCAGGCTCGGGTGGTTTTCAGCCTTCGCGATAGATGAAGTGCGAAAAATCGGCGTGCTGTTTTTGGCCGCTGATGTCTTGGCAGCATAGCCCGACAAACGCGCCGGTGAAACCGAGGTGCGAGTGGTCGTCCGACAGGACGGCGCCGTTTAGTACAGGGCCGATTTTCTGCCAGTCAGCGCCAGCGAGTGCGTACTCAAATTGCAAAGCCGCACCATTGAGGGTGAGGCGCAGGTGGATATCGCCGGTGGCGGGGATCGCAACGTCATCGGCAAGAATTTCGCCACTGGTGGCCGAATCGGTGGCGATAATATTGAGGGTGCGGCCCAGATCTTCGTCGTGACTGATGCGCAGGTAATAGTGGTTCTCGGTGTCGTAATAGGCGATCAGGCCGGCCATCTGCTGGAAGGTGGTCGGATGAAAATCGACGGCTGTTTCCACGCTGACATCGAAGGACTGCACACGGCGCGCGATCAGGCTTTGGCGGAATGTGCTGATCGTCGGTTCCATGCCCTTGAGGCGGAGAAAGCCGGGACGCTCGGTTAGGCTCAGCCATTGTTCCGTGATCGGCTGGCGCAGACTCTGGAAGTGGATGTCGAGCGCGGTGGAGTCAAACTGACCCGACCATTCGCAATCGGCGAATGGTGCGAGGGGGATGCCGTTCGGACCCTCGGTTTGGGCGACGGGAATCATGTCTCCGTGAGACAGGTAGAGCCAATCGTCGGACTTCCAAACGCATTTCTGGATTCCGGTTTCGCGTCCGAGGGTGCAGTGTTTGCCATCGACCGGACGGCCGCAAAGGTGGGCGAGGTACCATTCGCCGTGTTGGGTTTCGACCAGTGAGCCGTGGCCCGCTTTTTGCAGAGCGGCTTCGGGATGGCCGTATGAGCTCACCAGGTGTTTGTCGGGGTGGACTTCGTAGGGGCCATCGATATTGCGGGAGCGTGCGAGCGTCGCGGCGTGGGCGTATTCGGTCCCACCTTCGGCGGTTAGCAGGTAGTAGTAGCCGTTCTTTTTGTAAAGGTGGGGACCTTCGACCAAGGCGCGGTCGGTGCCTTTGAAAATCTGTTTGATCGGGCCGATGAGGGTGTGGGTTTTCGGGCAGAACTCTTGGAGAAGAATACCCGCAAAGCGGTTATTCTGTTTGCGATGATCCCAGACCATGTTCGTAAACCACTTGCGGCCGTCATCATCGTGGAAGAGCGATGGATCAAAGCCGCTGCCATTGAGGAAAATCGGCTCCGACCATGGACCGTTGATGGTGGGCGCGGTCACGAGATAGTTGTACGCGACTTTGTACGGTTCGCGTTTCCAATATTTGACATCCGTGTAAATCAGATAAAAGAGCCCATCGGCATAAGTGAGGCAGGGAGCCCAAATGCCGCCCGAGTCGGGATTTCCGACCATGTCCAGTTGGCTGGACCTGTCGAGTGGGCGCGAGATGAGACGCCAGTTGACCAAATCCAACGAATGATGGATCTGCACGCCGGGGAACCATTCAAAGGTCGAATTGGCGATGTAGTAATCTTCTCCCACGCGCAGAATCGAAGGGTCCGGATTGAAGCCCTTGAGAATCGGATTTTGGATGACGGCGCTTGATGGGGATTGCGTGCTCATTGGATAAAACGTTTTATTATCGACCAAAAAAAGACGAGTCAAGTCGTTTGACCGAGAATCAACGTTGGGCGATGGACGGATGAGGGTAAGGCGGTGCCGGCAGAGCTAGCAACCAGTTGAAAAGCCATTTCCGCAGCCTTTCTGCCCATTTCATAAGAGGGCACCCTAATCGTGGTCAAACGTTGCCAGGCGCTGAGGGAGGCGTAATCGCCATTAAAGCTGGCAATCGCGAGGGTGTCAGGGATGGAGACGTGGCGATCATAGGCGGCGCGCGCAATGAGATTGGCGAGGTCGTCATCGTATGCGACCACGGCATCGTGTCGCGAGATCACTTCCCAGTCCGCTTGGCTCAATTCGACATCGAGGCCGACAACATCCCGGGTATGGACGGTATAGCAGAACGCTTGTTTGCCCGCCTTGAGCATGGCCTGGCGGTAACCGGTTTCGCGGTCGATCGCGCTGTGGTGCATTTTATCGGTGGATGGTCCACCCACCGTGTGGCGATGAAGGAAGCAAATGCGTTGGTAGCCTTTTTTGATGAGATGCTGGGTGAGTTGGCTGGCACCCCATTCGTCATCGACGTAAACCGAATTGGTTTCGTGGCGGTCGTTAATAAAGATGATCGGCATGCCACTGGCTTGAATGCGTTCGTAAATCTGGTAGGCTAAATCGCTGTAGCTTTCGATCACCAGAGCATCGAGGTTTTGTTCGCTGAAAACACTTGGAATGGTCTTGCTGATGTCATCGATTGCGATCGGCAGCCGAATGAGTGTCATCCGGAAAGAATGCTCCTCGGCAACGTCGTGAACCCCCGCCATGTACCCTTGAGGGGTGTTGGTGAAGTGGCCGGTTTTGGCGGTGAAGTAACCGATGGTGCTGAAGCTGTTAGAGCGGATGGATCGAGCGCCGGCATGAGGTTGGTATTTCAACTCCAGGGCGACGGCCTTGACCCGCTCGACGGTATCAGGCGAAAGTTTGATATTGGATTTCGGCTGGGGGCGGAGTGCTTGGGAAACCGTGGCCGTGCTCAGCCCAGCCATGCGCGCGATGTCCTTGATGGTCGTACGGCGAGGAGGAATTATTTTAGGGGTTTCTGGCATTGCCGCAATTTGCTGCCCGTGCTTGGGATTTTCTCCCAAACGTTGCAAGAAAAATGGCGATGGCTGCGCAATTCGCGGGTTTTGAATAAAACGTTTAATTTTTGCTTTCCTTTCCGCTGCCGGTCCTTAAAGTCGCTCCGTAGATTGAAACCCATGTCCCTGAATCGTCTCGAAATCGACCGTTCTGCTCGCCTGAACGGCGGACTTCACAAGCCCCTGGCGGCGATAGTGAATTCCGGGAAATTGTATTTCAATCAGTCAATGATTCATTCGATGAAAACCCGAAGCATCCTGAACGTTGCCGTGTCATTGTGCATGACCACGTGGATTGAGGCGGCGGCACCGCAAGGGCAGGCATCCAATCCCCTGATCTTCGCGGATGTGCCAGACATGGCGATGCTGCGGGTGGGAGACACCTACTACATGAGCAGCACGACCATGCATATGAGTCCGGGCCTGCCGATCATGAGATCGAAAGATCTGGTGAATTGGTCGTTGGCAAGCTACGCGTATGACAAACTTGACGACGTTGATGAGTTGAACCTGGTGAATGGCAAGAGTAGCTACGGCCATGGATCGTGGGCGAGCAGTCTGCGATATTACAGGGGCACGTTTGTGGTCACTACCTTCGCGCAGACGACTGGAAAGACTCACATTTACACGACCCAGGATGTTGATAAGGGGCCGTGGAAGGCGATCTCTTTTAAGCCGGCGCTTCATGATCACTCGCTGTTTTTTGACGACGATGGCCGCGTTTATATGCTCGGTGGGGGCGGTGATCTTCGCTTGGTTGAGTTGGCCGACAATTTGTCAGGCATCAAACTGGGTGGATTTGACCAGGTCGTGATTCATAACGCGAGTGGCGCAGCAGGTCCTAACGTGGGTCTGCCTGCGGAGGGCTCTCAGTTGCTCAAACACGATGGCAAGTATTACGTCTTCAACATCTGCTGGCCGAAGGGTGGCATGCGAACCACGCTGATCCACCGTGCCGACAAGATCACCGGTCCTTACGAAGGTCGCGTGGCGCTGCAGGATCAAGGCGTTGCGCAGGGTAGTCTGATCGATACGCCGAATGGCGATTGGTTTGCCTATTTGTTCCAGGATCACGGAGCAGTCGGTCGCATTCCCTACTTGGTTCCCGTTAAATGGGAGGATGGTTGGCCCGTGTTGGGGGTGAACGGCAAGATACCTGAAACATTGAACCTGCCTGCAAGCGTCGGGCCGATGCCTGGCATTGTGGCTTCGGACGAGTTCGGCCGCGAAGCGGCTAAGCCCGCGCTGCCGTTAGTCTGGCAGTGGAATCACAACCCGGATAACAGCCTGTGGTCAGTCAAGGTGCATCCCGGCTTCTTGCGCCTTACGACAGGGCGTGTGGACGGGGATTTCCTGCAAGCTCGGAACACATTGACTCAACGCACGTTTGGCCCGGAATCCGCCGCAATCACCCTGGTGGAAGTGAGCCACTTGAAGGAGGGCGATTTTGCCGGTCTGGGACTATTGCAGAAGAATTATGGCCTGCTAGGCGTGCGGGCGGAGGGGAGCGGGAAAGTTCTGGTGATGGTCAATGCGGGTGCGGGTCAGCCGAATGAGGTGGAACGGGTGCCGCTGAAGCAGGACAAGGTCTACTTGAAGGCGGAATGCGATTTCAGGAACCGTGCAGACAAGGCTCGCTTCTTTTATAGCCTAGAGGGTCGGTCGTGGACTTCCATCGGCGACTCGCTGAAAATGAGTTATACCATCCCTCACTTCATGGGCTATCGTTTTGGCTTGTTCAATTACGCCACAAAAACGACTGGCGGCTATGCCGAATTCGATTTCTTCCGCCTCGCGGACAAGCTCGTGGATTTCAAATGATTTAAAAAAGATGACGCCCAAATTTGCCATACTAACACTGTGTTTGATCGTCGCGCGGCAGCTTTGCTGGGCGCAAGACCCGCTTGTTTTTTCGACGGATGGATCGAAGCCCGCCTCGACGAACGTGCTGGGTCAAGCCTACCCGCGCATTCATCCGGATCTCCGCGCCACCGTCCGGATCAAAGCACCCGAAGCCAAAAAGCTCGAACTGGATCTGGGAAAAAAATATCCGATGGCAGTCGACGGAGAAGGCGTATGGACGGCAACCACGGAGCCGTTAGTGCCTGGTTTCCACTATTACTCCATCATCATCGACGGCGTGGCTGTTTGTGATCCTGCCAGCGAAACGTTCTACGGGATGGGGCGCCAAGCCAGTGGGATCGAGATTCCGACGGCGGGCGAAGACTTTTACGAAATCAAAGATGTGCCGCACGGAGAGGTGCGCGAACGCTGGTATCACGCGACAACTACCGATGCGTGGAGGCGAATTTACGTCTACACGCCACCGGGCTATGACAAGGATCCGCAAATCCGCTATCCAGTTCTCTATCTGCAGCACGGCGGCGGAGAGGACGAGCGCGGGTGGGTCGTGCAGGGCCACATGAGCCAAATCATGGATAACCTGATCGCTGAGAAGAAAGCCCAACCGATGATCGTGGTGATGGAAAAAGGTTATGCGAAAAAAGTGGGTGAGCCGGAGGTGCCGCTTCGGCCGCCGTCTGGCAGCACGGCCATGCCGCCGGATTTTAGTCGCATGTTTTCCGCAGTGGAGGAGGTCTTCACCAAGGATCTCATTCCGATGATTGATACCACTTACCGCACCAAGTCGGATCGTTCCAGTCGCGCCATGGCAGGACTGTCGATGGGAGGGATGCAGGCCTTCGTTATTGGGCTCAAAAATCTCAACTCCTTCGCGTACCTCGGTGGTTTTAGCGGGGCCGGTGGTGGATTTGGCGGTGAAACGTTCGACCCCAAGACGTCCCATGGGGGAGTTATGGCGGATGCCAAGTCGTTCAATCAAAAGGTCTCGGTGCTGTTCATGAGCATCGGCACGGCTGAGGGAGAACGTTTTTATCACAGCGTAAAGGGCTACCGTGACGCGCTCGAATCAGTGGGGATCAAGACGGTTTATTATGAATCTCCCGGCACCGCCCACGAGTGGCATACGTGGCGCCGGAGCCTGCGCGAATTTGCCCCATTGCTATTCAATAAATAATTCCATCTCATCCCATCCTTCTCATCAGCCATGAAGCCCTGCATCAAGCATCTCACAACGTTCCTTCTCGCGGCGGCCATGGTGCCGCTTCGGGCGGATTATCCGATCGTCTCGAACCGCTATCTAGCCGATCCATCACCTCTCATTTCCCAAGATCGTGTCTATATTTATTGCTCTAACGATGACGAAAGTCCCGTCGAAGGAGGCTATAACATTCCAAACGTCGTGTGCGTGTCGTCCAGTGATATGAAAAACTGGACGGACCACGGTTCGGTCTTCCGCGCTACCGACAGCACCACCTGGGCCAAGAAAACTTGGGCGCCTGCAGCGATCGAGCGCGATGGCAAGTATTACCTGTATTTCGGCAACGGTGGATCGAACATTGGCGTGGCGGTGGCCGACAGTCCTACCGGACCATTCAAGGATCCGCTAGGCAAGTATTTGATCGACAACTCCACGCCCGGCGTCCAACCGGCCAAGAATATGTGGTTGTTTGATCCGGGCGTTTTTATCGACGACGATGGCCAAGCCTACATTTACTTTGGTGGAAATGGCGATGAAAATGTGCGCGTCGCCAAACTCACGAAAGACATGATTCATCTGGATGGAGATGTCATAAAAATGAATGCTCCTAACTTTTTCGAAGCCTCTTGGGTTTTTAAAAACAAGGGTCTTTACTACTTTTCTTATTCATCGAATCCCAAAGCGGAGATGAGGATCGATTACATGACAAGTGACAAGCCAACCAGTGGCTTTACTTATCGTGGGGTGATAGGTGCCCAGCCACCGATTAATAATAACAACAATCACGCCGCTGAGTTCAAATTTAAGGATCATTGGTATCATGTCTATCATAACCGCATTGTTGCCAAAGAGGCCGGTATTCCGACGGGATTCCGCCGCAACCTCGCGATAGAGGAGTTCGATTACAACGCGGATGGAAGCATCAAGAAGGTTGAATATACGACCGACGGGGTGAAGCAACTCGGGGGGCTTGATCCCTTCAATCGTGTGGAGGGAGAGACTTTTCATGCGCAAAAGGGGGTCAAAACTGAAATATGCGATGAAGGCGGAATGTGCCTGACCCAACTCGGGGATGGTGCCTGGGTGAAACTTGCGGGTGTCGATTTCGGTAGCCGCAGTGCCAAAAAATTCAGCGCTCGCATCGCGAGCGAAAAGGCAGGGGGCAAGATCGAGGTAAGAGAGGGAAGTCCTGAAGGAAAACTGCTCGGGACCTGTGAAGTCGGAGAACCCCGCGGAGTTCAGAAATGGAAGGCGACATCGTGTGCGATCTCGGGGGCCACGGTTAATCTTGATCTCTGTCTTGTTTTCAAAGGGGACGTGAATGAACTATTCAAACTGGATTGTTGGAAATTCGAATAGTGTCCATCGAGTTCGCCTGATGATGGAAGAAGCATGCACTTAATTCCACCAATGATCGATGAGCTATCGCCGCAATTAAAACCCAGATTTCCATGACATTAAAAATTCCTGTCACTCTAGCTCTGTGTTCCTTATTCGGCAGCCAATGGTCGTTATCTCAGGAAACCACCTCAGCTCTTGTTGCATCATCTAACGTACTTTGGTGGAATAAACCCGCCGAAAAGTGGCAGGAAGCGGTACCGATCGGAAACGGGCAATTGGGAGCGATGGTTTTCGGTGGTCTTGGGAGCGAGCGGCTTCAACTGAACGAAGGCACGCTCTGGGCTGGGGGTCCCTATGATCCTGTGAATCCCGAGGCGAAGGAGAACTTGCCGCTGGTACGCAAACTGGTTAATGAGGGTAAGTATCGCGATGCTGCGAGTCTCCTGAGCGCGAAGGTGATGGCCAAGCCGCTTGATCAGATGCCCTATCAGGCCGTTGGCGACGTGGACCTGACTTTCCCCGGCTTGACCCATGCTACGGACTACCGTCGGGAACTGAATCTAGACAATGCGGTGGCTGCCGTTAGTTATGTGAGTGACGGGGTCCGCTTTACGCGGGAAATATTCTCAAGCGCTCCTGACAACGTGATTGTCGTGCACTTGAGAGCCGACAAGTCGGGTCATTTGAGTTTTTCCGCAGGGATGAAGACGCCGATGAATGCGGTGGTGGAAACGGATGGCAGCGACACGCTGGTGATGTCTGGGGTGGGCGGCGACTCTGGCGGTATTAAGGGGCAGATCCGCTACCAAGCCCGCATGAAAATCATCACTTCGGGCGGTAAGGTCGCCGCATATGCAGGCCATGTTTCCGTCGAGAATGCCGATCAGGCCACGCTCATCATTGCGGCGGCAACCAACTTTAAAAAGTTCGACGACATTAGCGGCGATCCGGAAGGCACTGCGAAAAAGCGGATTGCGGCGGCAGCTGGGAAAACCTTCGAAAACCTGCACTCCGCCCACCTTGCTGACTATCAGCCGTTGTTCCGCCGCGTCAGCATGGATCTGGGTACAAGTGACGCCATGAAGCTGCCGACGGATGAACGCATCTGCCATTTCGCCGAGGGGAATGACCCGCAACTGGCGGCGCTTTACTATCAGTTTGGCCGTTATTTGCTCATCGGATGTTCACGGCCGGGTGGACAGCCGGCGAACCTGCAGGGGATTTGGAACGAAAGCATGCACCCGCCGTGGCAGAGCAAATACACGATCAACATCAATACTGAAATGAACTACTGGCCGGCTGAGTCCGGTAATCTGGCGGAGTGCGTCGAGCCGCTGATCCAGATGGTCGAGGACCTTTCGATCACTGGTGCGCGCACCGCGAGGACGATGTATGGCGCACGCGGCTGGATGGCCCACCACAACACCGACCTCTGGCGCGCGACGGGGCCGATCGATGGGCCTAACTGGGGCATGTGGCCGACGGGGGGCGCGTGGCTGTGCCTGCACCTTTGGGATCGCTACGAGTTCAGTGGCGATCCTGCCGTGTTGAAGCGAATTTATCCGGTTCTCAAAGGGGCTTCGCAGTTTTTCCTCGATACGTTGCAAGAAAGTCCGGACGGGAAATGGCTTGTTACCAATCCATCACTTTCACCGGAAAACGGCCATCCCCAGGGTTCTTCGGTTTGCGCCGGACCGACCATTGACCAACAAATCCTGCGCGACCTATTCGCCAACACCATCAAGGCGGCGAAACTTCTTGGCTCGGATAAAGAAATTCAAGAGCAGCTCGCCGCATTCCGCTTACGCCTCGCGCCTAACAAGATTGGTGGTGCAGGCCAGCTTCAGGAATGGCTTGAGGACTGGGATATGCAGGTAGGCGACAAACACCATCGCCATGTTTCTCACCTCTATGGACTCTACCCGGGCCGGGATATCGAACGGCGTGATACCCCTGATCTGGCGGCGGCGGCGAAGAAGTCGCTGGAGCTCCGCGGTGATAAAGCGACCGGCTGGGCGACCGCTTGGCGCATCGGCCTGTGGACTCACCTGGGCGATGGCGACCATGCCTACTTGATTCTCAAAAACTTGATCGGTCCTGATCTCACTTATCCGAACATGTTCGACGCGCATCCGCCGTTCCAGATCGACGGCAATTTCGGCGGAGCGGCTAGCATTGCCGAGATGCTCGTGCAGAGCCGCTTGGGGAATGTTTTCAGTGCCACGACCCCGGCCAAATCGCCAGACATCGAGTTTCTGCCAGCACTTCCAGCGGCGTGGCCGTCGGGCAGCATCAAAGGCCTGCGCGCGCGCGGTGGTTTCGAGGTCGACATGACCTGGAAGGGTGAGAAGTTGGTGGAGGCTGAAATCCTTTCTTTGTATGGCGGAACCGCGACCCTCCGCTACGGCTCCGTGACACGCGAGGTGAAACTGAAAAAGGGGGAAAAGGCACGCTGGGATGGAAAATAAAAACTCAATCATGAAACTGACACACAAGATCCTGTTCCACACCGTACTGGGCCTTTTGGCCTCCATCGCTGATGCGGCAGTCGGGGCAGGTGCTCCCGCCGAGCCGGTGATCCCACCGCGTACCGGTCAGTCGATCGATCTCGGCCCCGAGGACAAACCGGCGTTTGAAGCTCCTCCTGCTGGGTTCAATGTGACACGGGAAGGTATTGCGCACGGCAAGCTGGAAATCGTGGAATACGACTCCATGACCGTTGGCACCAAGCGCAAGATGCAAGTATATACGCCGCCCGGCTATTCAGCAGACAAGAAGTATCCGGTGCTCTATCTCTTGCACGGCATCGGAGGTGATGAAACCGAGTGGCAGCGATATTCTAAAGTGGACGCCCTGATCGACAACCTGATCGCTGCGAAAAAAGCTGAACCCATGATTGTCGTGATGCCGAACGGCAGAGCGCAGAAGGACGACCGCGCCGATGCCGGCATGGGAGCAGTCCCAGCCTTTGCTGTTTTTGAGCGCGACTTGCTGGACGATGTGATCCCCGCTATCGACGCCCGCTTTGGCACCCAAAAAAACCGTGAAAGTCGAGCTTTGGCGGGACTCTCGATGGGCGGCGGACAAACCTTGAATTTTGGTTTTAGTCACATGGATACCTTTGCATGGATTGGCGCGTTTTCCTCGGCGCCGAACACCAAGCCGCCGGCTGAACTTCTTCCGGAGCGGGCTGTGGCTACTGCGACGAGCCAATTGAAACTCCTAGTGCTCACCTGTGGCTACAAGGACGGGCTCTTCCGCATCAGCAAAGGGGTAAACAATTATCTCAAGGAAAAGAAAGTGCCGCATGTCTGGCACGTGGACGGCAATGGCCACGATCCTACCCACTGGTCGAGCAGCCTTTATTACTTTTCTCAGAATATCTTCCGCTGATCCGATCCTAGCTAATCACTTTTTTCATGATGCACCATGCAACTATCCTCTCCCAGGCACGCGCGCCTCGGTTCACCTGCTTCTCCCGGCGGATTCTGCTGGAACGCCAGCGTTGCTGTTACTTCGCAGGAATAGCCTGCCTGATGGTTTTTGCGACGCTTCTGACCAGCCTGCGGGCGGACGAGGACCGTTGGGTCACGACTTGGGCTTGCGCCCCCCAACTAACTGAATCAAAGAATCTTCCGGCGGTGCCGCTGGCCGACCGGGCGCTCCGCCAATTTGTGAGAGCGAGCATCGGAGGCAAGAGGATCCGCGTCCGCCTCAGCAATTTCTTCGGGAAGGATCCCGTGACCGTGAAGGCGGCTCGGCTCGCCCGTTCTGCTGGGAAAGGCAGTTCGGGTGACGGTAAGATCGATCTCGCCTCGGACCGGGCATTGCTCTTCGCTGGCAAATCGGAGGTGGTCATTCCTGCTCGCACGGAGATTTTATCGGATCCTTTGGATTTCGAAATGCCGTCTCTTGGCAACGTCGCTATCAGCCTAGCCTTCGGCGGCATTTCAGCGACCACGGTCACTGGCCATCCCGGCTCGCGGACTACTTCGTTTATTACTTCGACGGATGCTCTATCAGCCGCAAGCCTGCCGCAGGCGGTGAGGGCCCAGCATTGGTATATCATACGCGGAATCGAGGTGGCGGGCGGTACGGACCGCGGAACCATCGTGGTGCTAGGGGACTCGCTAACGGATGGGCGGGGCTCCACCACCGACGCCAACAACCGTTGGCCCGATGCGTTGGCGAAGCGGCTTCAAGATCATCAGGCAACCTCTGGCATGGGGGTTGTGAACATGGGCATAGGGGGCAATGCGATTTTCGGTGGCCTCGGTCCCGCGGCGCTAAAGCGGTTTGATCGTGATGTGTTAAATTTGCCGGGCGCGAGGTATTTCATCCTGTTCGAGGGCGTCAACGACATCGGAGCCGTCCACGATGGCGATGCGGCGGGGCTGCCGGAGAAACTAACCAGAGCGTACAGGGAGTTTGCGATTAAGGCCAAAGCAGCGGGTATGGGCGCATGGTGCGCGACGATCACCCCTTTCGGAGCGCACGGCTATTTCACGCCGGCCCGTGAGGAATGTCGCAAGGCAATCAACGTTTGGATTCGCAACAACAGTGAATTTGATGGGGTTGTCGATTTTGATGCGGCTGTTAGGGATCCGGAGCGCCCGACCCATCTGCTTCCCGCCTACAGCGACGATGGACTGCACCTGAACCCTGCCGGCTATCAGGCAATGGCCGACACGGTCGATTTGAAACACTTCACTCCATGAAGAATGAGATTCACGAGAGGCCTGAAATCTATCCAACCGCCACACACCATACCATGTCACTAAAGATTTTTTTCCTGCTCTTCGCTACTTCGGTGGCTGGACTAACCGCCACCACCCGCAGAGCGGAAACCGCCGCGAGCCGTGAAACAGACAAGGATTTGCCCGTACTGCGCAAGGCCTATGAAAAGGATTTTCTCGTCGGCGTCGCTCTTAATTCTCGGATGGTGAACGACCCTAACTCGAAGGCCGGAGAACTTGCCGGGAAACAGTTCTCCTGCCTCACCGCCGAGAACGACATGAAGTGGCAATCGATCCACCCGCAGCCCGACCGGTTCCAGTTTCAATCTGCCGATGCCTATTTTGAATACGCTAGGAAAAACAAGATGGCGGTGATCGGCCACACGCTCGTTTGGCACAGCCAGACCCCCGGATGGGTTTTCGAGGGCGAAGGCGGAAATCCTGCCACCAGGGAACAATTGCTCAAACGCATGCACGACCACATCCACGAAATCGTCAGTCACTACAAGGGCAAGGCTAAGGGGTGGGACGTGGTCAACGAGGCGCTATCGGATGGAGGGCCTGACATCCTCCGCGACTCGCCATGGCGGCGGATCATCGGCGATGATTTTCTCGATTATGCTTTTCGTTATGCCAAAGAGGCCGACCCTGAAGCCGAGTTTTACTACAACGACTACGGTCTTGAGAACGAGCGCAAGCGTGCCAACGCGGTGAAGCTCTTGAAAAGGATGCTCGAGCGCGGGGTGCCGATCACGGGCGTTGGGACTCAGTCTCATTTTCAACTGAATCACCCGTCGACCGAGGAAATCGAGAGGACGATCAAGGATTTCTCCGCCCTCGGTCTCAAAGTAATGGTCACCGAATTGGACGTGGACGTTCTACCAGCTCGGGGTGCTGCGGGAAATGCAGACATCAACCGGCGCGAACAAGGCGACTCGACCACCAATCCCTACACTGCCGGCCTTCCGGATGTCATGCAGGAGAAACTCGCGAAACGCTATGCCGGGATATTTGTCGTCTATCTGCGAAACAGAAAATCCATCACCCGCGTGACCTTCTGGGGCTTGGACGACGGCCAGTCTTGGTTGAACGGATTTCCGATCCGTGGTCGCACCAACCATGCTCTCCTATTCGACCGCGACCTTAAACCCAAGCCCGCGTTCTTCGCGGTGATCAAAGCCGAACGATGATAAGTTTTAACCAACGCTCCCGATAAACCCGTGCAAATCATTCGTATTTAGTTAGTCTTATCGATGATCTCTCTCGGGGTGACCATTGCCAACCCACTGATCACCCCGGTACAGGTGAAGAAAGTTCTTGAGTAAGCCAAGGATCGCAACATGCCGAGGACAACATTAGTGTTAGACATTTAAGACGAAACTTAGGATTCCAGGGCGCTCCGAACATCCCCAAAAAATCATCGCAAAAAATCTCATGAAAATCCAACTTCTGATTGTCACATTGTTATTCCTCGTCATCGCGCAGTTCAGCGCGGTCGCCCAGGCGAGCCTTCCGTTGAGGCGCCCGATCTCGCCCCAGCAGCCGATGTGGCTCGTCCACATCGACACATGGAACTATCCAGATCCGCAGAAAATCATCGCGCTGATTCCGCAGGATATCCGACCTTTTGTGGTAATGAATATCTCGTTGTCGATCAGTCACAACGAGACGACTAGCCAGTATCAAGTCGCCGAGTACGGCTACGAGATCGCCAAGTCCTGGGTGAGAGCCTGTGCCGAGAACCAGATTTGGGTGACAGTTCAACCGTCGAGTGGCGGATTCAGTCAATTCTCTGATTTAGATCTGTCAGTTTATGAGGAATTATTCAGAAATTATCCGAATTTTATCGGATTCAACTATGCCGAGCAGTTCTGGGGATACGATAGTGTGACCGATCCGCTCTCAGCGAAATGGACGGACCGGATTGCTCATTTTGCAAGGCTTCTGAAACTCTGTAATCAATATGGGGGGTATCTGGTGGTGAGTTGGTGCGGGAATCAATGGTCGCCGAGCATCAACCCAATCGCGATGGTGAAGCGCGATCCTAACTTTGCAGCGGCTTGCCGGAACTATACTGATAATTTTATCCTTTGTGAAAAATACACACAGCAGTCTTACCAATCCGACATGGAGAGTATCTGTTTAGGGTCTTATCTGTCCGGCTATGCAGGGCAATACGGTATCCGCTATGATGATACTGGATGGACCGATGCAAGCGGGATCCATGCGAACTTTACGATGGCCACGGGCACCACTCCATATCTCGAACACGCCATGCTGACTGGCCAGACCGTGATGGATGGCCCAGAGTTGATTTGGACGCAATGCTTTAAGGAGCTCAGCACGGTAGGTACGACTGACGGATTCACGATGCGGCGCTGGGGGACCTTCCCGCAGTTCGATAACGTCAGCGTCGATAATTTCCGCAAAATTCTGGATGGGACGGTTCGAATTCCAACCCGTAAGGAGGTGATCGATCGCACCAAGGTTGTCATTGTTAATAATGTTAATTCCAGCACGAATAACAATGATATTTACAGTTCGCCTCAGACGATGTTCGAAGGACTTTACCGTATGGATAGCGACGGTAATTACGAATCCAACAAAACTTTTTTCAAAAAGACTGGGCGCTATCCGACCATTCCGACGGTTTATCAACTGGACGACACCGACGCCAATTCGTTTCAAGTGAAGGTCAATCGATCCGCCTTTTCTAGCCGTTGGCCTACCGTCACGTCCAAAGTAACTGAATTCGATACCCTGTTCCCTCAGGAATATACGGGTGACCTGTACGCAGGGCGCCACGAGAATGGCTGGGTCGTTTACAATCCCTACAAGACCGTCCAGACTGCCAGCAGCTCTATCCCCTTTAAATACAATACAGCGGATCGCATGGAACTGACCTTCTCGCAATACACCGCGGGAGTCGTGAAGGAATATTCAAACAAAGTGACTTTCTATCTCAGCAACTATCAGAACGAAATTGATACCACGCTGAAGACCGACTTGATCAAAATCTACGGAAGTTCCTCGGAGCCGACCTGTACTTGGGTGGATCGTGCCAGCCATCAGGTTAGTACCCTTACCAAGGACTGGACGGGTGGAGTGCTGACTCTGACCGTCCAGCACAACGGCGCGCTGGACATCACAGTGAACTGCTCGGGGACGGCGACTGGGCGTTTGACCGCCTACACGCCCGCCGTCATTGTTTCGCCCAAACGGCCAGCGGCATTTGTCGCTCCACGCCAGAATGAGGCAGAGTGCTTCGATTACAAAAGCATCGCTAGTCTCACGGCTGCTGGTCAAAGCGGCAGTATTCGCAACTACAGGGGGCAGGGTTACCTCGAGTTTGGGACTGGGGCGTCAGCCTCAGTCCGCGATTCGGTCAGTGTTCTGAGTGCGGGCACATATCGGCTTGAAACACGCTATGCTGTGACCGGCATGATCGCGAATACCGTGGATTTGTATGTGAACGGAATTAAGGTGGGGACTCCCAATTTTACTCCGACGGCTACGCTCAGTGACTGGGCCATTCACAAGCAGGACGTTACTTTGAGCGCTGGAGCCAATACCATCGAGTTCCGTGGTGCCGCTGTTAGGGCGAGTTCTCTTTATTTCGACAGTATCGTTGTGACTCCAACGACGTATGACGGCGGACTGGTCATTCAAGAAAACGAAGCTGGCTTCGGTGGAGTGAATGGCACAATCAGCAACAATCAAGCTGGATACACCGGAACGGGCTATACCAATACGCAGGACGTAGCGGGAGCTGGGATTGACTGGTGGCTGGATTCCTCGACGGCTGGGACTCGCGCGTTGACGTTACGATATGCGAGCCTCGAGGATAGAGTCGCCGATTTGTATGTAAAAGGACTTAAAGTTGCTTCCAATATCCTGTTTCCAGCTACGGGCTCCTCATCTTCATGGGAGCTGGTAACCGCCAATGTTAGCATGCCGGCGGGATTGTCGAATGTGAGGTTGCAGGCAGTGTCAAACACGGGTCTACCCGATATTGATTTTTTTGGGGTCGGCGACGAGACATCATCCGGTAGCGTCGGGCCACTGGCAGACGTCTATGTGCGGGATGGTATCTACGCTACCACCAATTTCGGGACTTCCGCCGAATTGGCGACTAAGAATGACAACACGGGATTCAACCGGTTCACCTACCTAAAATTCGACGTGAGCGGATTGATCAACGCTCAGAGTGTCAAATTGAAACTCGTTCCTTCCAAGGTTGATGACAGCGGGGCAATACTTAAGTATGACAGTTTGACAAATGATAGTTGGTCCGAGTCTGCGATGACATGGAACAACCGGCCGACCGACGCTGGTACGCTCGTTGCGAATGTTGGAGGATATGTCGTCGGTCAGCAAATGGAGGTTGATGTGACCAATGCCGCAAAAATCGAAGCCGCTGTCGATGGAACTCTAACACTGCGGATTACGAATCCGATTGCCGGAAATAGTTATGTCGGTTTCAACTCTTTGGAAAGCACAAACTCCGCCTACCGTCCAGTGCTGGAATACACGGTCGCCGTGCCAACGGTCACGCCCGGCGCGGTGATGACGGCCTACCTCCGCTTTGATGAAGGTTTCGGAGTTGCGGCGATGGACACGACTGGCAATGGCTGGAACGGAACTCTGGTGGGCGGGCCGACATGGGAGATCAGCACTAACGCGCGGATCAACGGTGCGCTAGGCTTTAACGGCGGCAGTTATGTCACGCTGCCGGCGGGTATCGTGGGTGGTTTGAGTGATTTTTCCGTCTCATTTTGGCTCAAGCCGGGTACAATTTCCGACGGGGCGCGGGTCTTCGACTTCAGTACCGGAAGTTCAAACAGCAGTATGTATTTTACCCCTAGGACGTCGAGTGGTATGATGCGTTTTGCGATCAGGTTGAACGGCAATGAGCAGGTGCTTGAAGCATCATCTGCCGCCAACCTTCAATCTGGGACTTGGACCCATGTGGCTGTGACGCGACAAGGCAACTCGGCGAAACTTTATATCAACGGCGTAGTTACTGCCACCAATGCGGCGATGACTCTAAAACCGTCTGACCTAGGCGTCACGACCAACAACTTTATCGGGAAATCCGCCTCGATTTCCGATCCGGCACTCAGTGGAAAAGTGGACGAGTTCCGAATCTACAACGGCGCCATTAATACAGGTGATATCGCTCTTCTAGCCACTCCACCCGTCGCTCCTGCGAATTTAATAGCGTCAGCCACCAATTCCAAGGTGTCTCTGAGTTGGGCTGCGGTGAGCGATGCAATCAGCTACTCGATCCAGCGTTCCTTGGTAAGCGGAGGTCCCTACACGAATGTGGGCACGACTACGGTGCCGTCGTTTGTCGATACTTCGGTTGTTAAGGGTACGACCTATTATTACATTGTGAATGCGACAAATGGTGTTACAGAAGGCTCGATTTCCGCCGAGGTCGCAGCCCTTTCTAGCCCCGTGACTGCCTATTTGCGTTTCGACGAAGTGAGCGGTACGACCGCAGTGGACTCGACCGATCACGGATGGGACGGCACCCTAGTCAATAGTCCGACTTGGGTCAGCGGAAGCAATGCTAGATTGGGCGGGGCATTGAAATTTTCCGGCAGCAGCCATGTTACGCTGCCGACCGGGGTCGTCAACGGTCTCAACGATTGCACCGTCGCATTCTGGGTGAAACTTAACAGCATTTCCACATGGGCACGGGTCTTCGATTTTAACAACGGCTCTACTTCCAGCAGTATGTATTTTGTGCCACGCACAGCGGGTGGACTGATCCGATTTGGCCTGAATGGTCAGAATCTCGAATGTGCCTTGGGTGTCCAGTTCGCCGCTGGGGCATGGACGCATGTAGCTATTACATTATCCGGTAGTACTGGCACGATTTACATGAATGGCAATCCAGTGGCAACTAACATGGCGATGACTAACAAGCCTTCGGGCCTCGGCAACACACTTAACAATTACATCGGTAAATCTGCCTCGACAGCCGACCCGAATCTCGACGGAATCGTGGATGATTTTATTATTTATGAAATCCCGCTTAGTGCTGCCGAGATCGCGGTCATTGCCGCCTTGCCAGCGGGGCCGTCTGATCCCAAGGCTTCGTCGGGTGATACCCGCGTCGACTTAAGCTGGGCGCTCGTTCCCGGAGCTAACACCTATACGGTGCTGCGCTCGATTACTAGTGGTGGCCCATACGCAACCATCGCGACTGTGCCCGGTCCAGGCTATACGGATAATTCAGTCACCAATGGTACTAATTACTATTACGTGATCACTATTGCCAGTGGAGTCGGCCAAGGCTCCACCTCTGCACAAGTCAGCGCCAAGCCTCTGTCAACGTTCGACCAATGGATCGCTGCAGCATTTCCGACTGAGAATTCATCATTGGTGTTAGACTCTTTGGCAGACCCTGACAATGACAGACTCCCGAATCTTGTTGAATACTACTTTGGTACCTCGCCATCGGTTAACAACGCCGGTGGGGTGATAAGCGCAGTTTCCGACGGTGCCGGCAACATCAACTTTACTTATCGCATGTCGAAAAATCTCACCGGCGTGGCTGCCTCGGTGCAATACTCTACCAACCTGATCGCTTGGACGGATAACGCAGCGCTCCCAGCGGTCGTAAGTGATCAGGGCAACTACTACATCATGCGGTCTGTAGTTCCGACAAGGGGTGTCAAGATGCTTTTTGTTCGCCTTGCATTAAAGACCTCACCCTGAATTTTCACTGCGCTTCAGACCAAGCCTGGTATTACTGACGAATGCGGGCAGTGAGCGAAAATGTGGCTTGATTCGCTTCCCCATCGGCCGACGTCGCACGGGATGAATTGAGGACGCTTACGCTGATTAGCGGGTGGTAGAGTTTAGAAGAGCAGCCTCAGGTGGCCCAAAATAACTTGTTGGAAGGTTGCCGTCGTGGATGATAAGCGTTTCTAAAACAACGCCAGGATCGACCATCCATACTTTTAGAGTGTGAATGCCTGTTCCTGGGATCTGATGGGTTGATTTCAGGGTGCGGGCATTGTCGGTTACCCATTTATGCCAGTCTTTGATTGGGGGGGAGGATAAGTCGGGGCGCTTTGAAGGATCCGCGTAGGATTGATCCGTAAATGCATCGATGATTTGGGGGGGCTGATTATCAAATGAAACCCCGATGCGAACACCGCGGTCTGGCAAGACGTTTAGCGTTGGCCCGGTGATTAAATCGACATGAATTTCTCCGGGCGTGGCGATAAAGACTGGGTATTCCAATGCTGCCGAATGAATAGGTGGAGTGACACTTGCGGCAGTCGTTGGGAATGGACTCATGCCGGAGCGGCCACGGCCATAGTCAGGAATTTGTTCCCACCGGACGCCATCAGCAGCGATGTTTTTTGTAGCGCTGTCTGCGGAGATTGCTGTCGGCCCAGTCAATCCGCCGTAAGCATGAACGTTTTCGCGCGTGAATTGGTCGGAGCGGATAGCGGTCATCTGGATACCTGCATGTTCACCATCAGTCCGTGAAATCGTGATGACGGCACGATGAGAGCCTATAGGTACTTGATTCCAATCTACACTTGCAAACACCCGAACGTCTTTGTCCACGGTGCCAGAGGTGGCAGTCAAAATCACCCATGGCTGATCGGCAGATGCGGTGAATTCGTAGTTCTGGTCTCCCCGTTTGAAGATATCGATCCAACGATGTTGTTGATTGAGCGAGTCGAAAGCAGGCAGCTCAGGTGCCATGGTATTGCCGGGCCATGCGGTATCCGATCCCTCGATTGCGAAGCAAAGAGACGTTTCGGGACTGGGTTTTACCTCGGTGAGTTTAGGCAGGATGTTGGTTTGGGGATCCTTCCAACTGGTATAGCCGATATGTGTTTGATCCATCATGTGGTTCCACTTACCACCCGATATCTGGTGATAAGCTTTTGATAACTCGTCATCCTGCTTGAATAGTTCTCGCGCGCGTTCTGCGTGATCATTGGCGCTGTTGCGTCCTTGGGCTGCATAGAGTTGATTTCTGCCGGCCTCGATATATAGGCGGGTGACGGTTGCGGAGGCCTTGGTGGGATAAAGCACAAGCTGATAGAATGCGTCGTGAAATTCGGGCGTCAGTTGGGCGTAAATATTCTCGGCATCGTGTGTGATGGACTGCCAAGCGGCTAAGACGCGTTCTGCCTCCTGATAGTTCACGGAACTAAAGGTGCTGGGTTCAAGGAGTTCGGGTTTGCGCCAGCCGTTGAATTTGGCGTATTTTGAAACGATGTCGGCAATCGCGGCTGCGTGTTCATTTCCAAATTCGCGTTCTGCCCAGCGGTGGGTAAAACCGTCGATGTTTTCCTTGGTTATCGCCTTGGGATTCCATGCCATGCGTAGGAAAAATTCGATGGGTAGCTCCATGGGTTTGAGGTCCCCAACATTGACGATCCAGATGCGATTGGCACCGTAATCGTAGGCAAGGTTCATCTGTTCCCAAACTTTAGGCAGAGGGTTGGTGTTTATCCATTTGTATGAACGCGGACTGCCGACATAATCGAAATGGTAATAAATCCCCGCACCGCCTGAGCGATTGCGCTCGGTCGCGGTCGGTACGCGGCGGAGATTGCCCCAGTTGTCATCGCACCATAGGAGCGAGATATCGTCAGGAACCTTCATCCCATGAGCGTAGTAGTCAGCGACCTCCTTGTATAATGCCCAGAGTTGTGGTGTCTTGGTGATTTCCGGGTTGACCGTTTCGGTGATCATTTTCCGCTGGTCGGCAACGATGCGTTCTAAGAGGTCGATATTGGCTTTCATGTTACCATCTTCGGCCATCGGCTCATCACCATCGCCGCGCATGCCGATGGTGATGAGGTTGTCGTATTTTCCATTTCGCTCGACACCGTCTCGCCAGAATTTCGCGAGACCGTTTTGGTTCGTAAGGTAGTTCCATTTGCCATTGCCGATTTCTGACTTCCGCTTCGTCCATTCCTGCTGGGCACGGATCATTGGTTCGTGGTGCGAGGTTCCCATGACGATTCCATATTCATCGGCCAGACGCGGATTTTCCGGGTCATCTTCGTTAAAGGATTTACCCCACATCGCGGGCCAGAGGTAGTTGCCACGCAGGCGCAGAACCAGCTCGAACATGTGAACATACATTTTTGAATTGATTCCGCCGAATTTTTCTCGTGCCCATGGGCCCAGTGCGGGTTCCTCATCGTTGATGAAAATGCCGCGGTATTTCACCGCAGGTGGTCCTTGGATGTAGGTTTCTTTTTTGATGGTGATCGTGTCTCGGTGACGTGTGGGAACGTCTGCCCACCAGTACCATGGCGATACACCGATCTGCTCGGAGACTTCATAGATGCCGTAAATCGTCCCGCGCTTGTCGCTGCCAACAATGACGAGCGCTTGATCAATCCCAGGCCATGGGTTCATGACGGTGGTGATGATGAAGGATTCCCATATGCCTGTGATAGGACTGGCATGGATTTTTCCAGCTTTGACTAGGCTATCGATCAAGCGGCTCTTGCCGAGAGTGCCGATGATGACGGGCGTTTTAGACTTAGGGCGCGCGGTGCTGAGGGCGGGCTCGCGCGAGGTGACACGGCCGATGTCTATGCGCAGGTCGTCGATGGCGCGGGTAACCCCGGGATAATCATCTGCATCATACCAAAGGGGAGCCGCCTTTTCCTGTGTGACTAGCGGAAAGTTGCCCGTTGCTGAATCGGCGACGATGGATTCTGCCATGCCCAATCCGCCATAGGCGGGTAGACTCAACGAGAAGATGCATAGAATTAGTGCGGGAATCGTCCTGAGAGGCGAGGCAGGATCAGTGAATAACGAGAGGTGCATTTTTGAGTTTTTGTTGATCGATGAAGCGGAACGAATTTCCGCAGTGTTAATGTTTTCTTCGGGCGTGCATGCCGATGACGGCACCCGTGAAATGAAGCCCGCCACCGGCGGCTTGGACACTGACGGGTCGGATGCCTTGGGGAGGGGCAAACGATTCCCATGAGTTGCCGTCAGTCGACCAGCTCATTGAAACCTGGTTGACATCTGCTGAGATTCGCAACGAGATGGAGCCATGATCCGTAATCGCAGCCTGATAGATTACGCCGGCATGACCGCTGTCGGCGAGTTCGACAATGACTTCTGCGGCAGTCGTCGTACGGCGAACGGCCAGAAAATAGTGGTTTTTCTCCGTTTGGAAAAAAGCAAGACCCGCATCGACTCCGAGTTCTTGAGGAATTTCGAGATTGGTCGATGCTTGAAAGCGGCCATGCTGGACGCGGCGCGATAGATAGGCTGGGTGCTTGTCGCCATCAAGTGTATCCTCTAACGGCGAGAGTAGGAGATCGCCTGAATCTAATTTCCATGGCCGTTCCGTGCTGGGCTGACGTATGGTGAGCCATAGTCCGTCGAGTGTTGGGTGGGTGAACTCCTCTCTCCATGTGAAGTCGCCGTTTAGTGAGGGTGATTCTTTGGCTGGCGTGGTGGCCGATGGCTCGGGCACGATGAGTGGGACACGTTTGCCAGCAGGAAGGATCATCGGCCAGCCATCGTCCGTCCAAGTCACGGGTAGAAGAAATGTTTCGCGACCCGCCGTCAGCAGTCCGCCGTCTGGAAATGGGCGACAACCGAGGAATACCGACCACCATTGGCCGTTTGCGGACTGCACGAGGTCTGCATGGCCGGTGCAAGTGACCGCGCCGAGAATCGTTTCATCTAATCCGCGTTGGGTAAGGATCGGATTGCCGCTGCATGGCTCGAACGGACCAGTGACAGCTCGGCTGCGAAAGATAACTTGCGAATGTTGTGGGCCAGTGCCGCCCTCGGCGCAGGTGAGGTAGTACCATCCATCGCGTTTTAGTAAGTGTGGACCTTCGATCCACACGGGTTTCTTTGAAATGTCCACTCCGCCATTAATTAACATGATCGGCTCACCGATCATTTTTTTGCTGGTTGGATTAAATTGACGCAACCAGACAGCGCGGTGGCCTTCATAGAGCGGTTTATTATTCGGCGCATCGCCATTGTGGACGAGCCAGACGTGCCCATCGTCGTCAAAGAAAAGTGAGGGATCGATACCAGGGAAATTGAGATAGACGGGATCCGACCAAGGCCCTGCAGGATTGGTGGCGGTGATAACGAAATTCCCATGTCCGCCGATCATGGTGCAGACGATGTAGAATACACCATTATGGTGTGTTATCGATGGAGCAAACAAACCGCGGGAAATGCCGAGGCCCGTATAATCGATCTGGGTGGGGCGATCAATTGCATTTCCGATGTGCTGCCAGTTCATTAGATCCCGGCTTTTGGAAATCGGTAGCCCGGGAAAATAACTGAAGCTGGAGTTCACCAAATAATAATCATCTCCTACGCGGGTGACACTGGGGTCGGGGAAGAAGCCTGCTAGAATTGGATTGCGATAATTTCCTTCGGGGAGAGGGCTGCTGGGGAGTAGGTCGCGCCCGCTATATTCGAAGTGACTAAAGGACACCGGCGTGGCCTTGATTTGGGCAAGTGGAGCCAAAAGAGCCACAGTGATGACGAGTGATCGAAGTGTTGACACGTGAATAGGTGGGTTTGTCATTTCGAGTTACTGGATAGCGGCCAGTCATCGGTGCGGAATGGTGCTGCTGGCAATCCGGTGGAATCGGTAAGTGTAGCGATCGGATTCGACTGCCATGCGTAACGTGCGGCTATCGGATTAGGCACCGCTTCTGAGGAAACAATGACCGTGTTGCCATCGATGCGTACTTCTGCGCGATGCCAGACCCGGTCCTCACCCGCGATGTCGAATTCCGCAGGTGGACCACTCTTTGCTATGAGCCCGCCTTGGGCGCAGCGGAAATGAAGTCGCAGACTGGCGCTGTTCTGCACAGCACGTTCGTAGGTCGGCCCCTCGCTGGGGATATCGCGCCCATATGTATGGCGCAGGGCTAGCCGTGCTAGGCGATCGCCGACGGGTTTTTTCTCGAGTGGGTGGATGTTGTCCGCCTCGCCGGTATCGATGGTGATTGCTAACCCAGTATGTGGCACCGTGTGAGCGGTGATCGCCTGGGCCTGGCGGAGTTCCGCCCAGCCGTCGGTACCGGGCTGATCGTGGTGCTTCATAAACGCCGGTAGGCCGACGATGTAGAACGGCAGTTCCGGTTGGGCGAAAAGTTTGCGCCAGTCAGCGATCAGTGCGGGGAGCAGTTTGCGGTATTGCTCTGCGTGGCTTGTGTTTGCCTCGCCTTGGTACCAGATGGCGCCGCGGATCGAAAGCGGCGACAGTGGGCTCAGCATTCCCAGATGCAGCGTGGCTGGAATGGTGGGATAGTTATCATAGCTGAGAGGTAGCGGATGGGGTGGGCGAGCGTCCGCACCCAAGGCTGCGTGCCATTCTCCTTCGAGCGGAATAGTCTGACCATCGCCAAGTTTGATTTTCATGTCTTCGGCCGGGGTGAGGAATCCTCCGCTCTCTTTGATTTTGAGAACACGGAGGGTGACCTGGTTCTTTCCAGGCTGAAGTGTACCCGCTGGGATGGTGTAGGCGCGCGGGTTCTCGACCCATGAGCTGGCTCCGATCCATTTGCCATTGATGAACACGGTATCCATTTTTTCCACTACCCCGAGCAAGACCTTGGCTTCTCCATGGGGCAGTTGGGCTGGCAGTTCGATGTCGCGGCGGAACCATGCCACCGCTGGTGTTTTGGCGACTCCGAGCGCGGCGAACCCGCCCCGCAGTGAGGTCAATATCCAGCCTGAATCGTTCAGGTCGGCCTTGGACCAAAATTCTTTTACTCCGCGATCGTATTGATCGAACCAGTGCATGATGAAGTTGCCATAAACCGGTCCGCCGCTGTGGCTAAGACGCGCAATTTCCTCCAACGCGGGATTGAATTCTGGAAACGGCTTCAGCGCTTCTGGGCTCATCCACGACTCGGCCGGAGATCCGCCGACCGCATCTTGAATCAGTCCGACAGGCACTCCGATTTCTTGCTGAATCTTGAGTCCAAAATAATAGGCCACTGCAGAAAATCCGCCATCCATTCCGAAGCTGGCAGGTTCGCATTTTCGCCACACCCCGGAGGCTATCTCAGCCTTCGTATAGGCAGGGTTCTGCTGGACGTAAAAAAGTCGGAGGCCAGGGTTTTCGGAGTGGCTCACCTCGTTGGCTCCATCGCGGGCTGCTGCCAAGCCCATTGCCATGTTCGACTGGCCACCACACAACCAGACATCACCCACCAAGACGTCTTGGAGTTCGAGATGACTGGGGCCGTCGATTTTTAATGTGTAGGGCCCGCCAGCCTCTGGTGGATCGATGTTTGCTTGCCAGCGGCCATCGCTTCCGGAGGTTCCTTGCGCACGGTGTCCGGCGATTTCTAGAGCAACATGGGTTCCAGGTTTTGCCCATCCCCAAAGAGTGTTAGGGCGGCCGCGTTGCAAGACCATGTGCTCGCCAAAAATTGGGGAAAGCAAGGGTGCGTTCGCGGGTGTGGCTGCGGCGAACATCGGCGTTAAAGCAGCGAAAAATACAGGAAGTCGCATGGTCGTTTTTTCGATTCAAATTTTATTCTTTTGGGGTCGGTTTATCAATCGCTTGGAATCGACCTCCCGCTTGGAGGAGGCCAAGCATATGAATGAGTCCGTTATAATACCTCCACTTGCCCTCTGGGGTGGGGGAGTCCCACAAACGTTGTACGAAGGGAGTGGCCAGTTCTGAGCCTGCCGCAAGTCCTGCAGTAGCCGCCATTGCGATCAGGCCGGAGGAGGGTGATTCCGAGAGTCGGCGACCGCTCAGTGTGTATTCGTTGACTGGACTGGGGCTTTGTGTTGCGAGGAAGCGAAGCACTCGGTGGCTCTGTTTTACTTGCCAAGGGTCGGCGTGCCACCATGCGTAATCGAGTGCCACGTTGGAAAGCGTGCGCCATGCATCGAATCGAAAATCTCCCTTTCCTTCGCCGAAGCGGGTGTCTCGATATGGGCTGCCATCGAACTCCGAATACTCGGGCATCAGGCCGGTTTCCGAATGTGCTGCTTTTCGGAAAAACTCTCGGCTTTTTTTCGCGCAGGCTGCCCAAAATTTGCGTCCATCCGCGCTGCTGTCCCATTGTGCCCACAATTCGTAAAATGCCGGAAGGTGATAGGATGGGTCGGTTAGCTTATTGGCCACTGGATTTGGCGCAAAGACCACCTGATATTTATCATTGTCGAAAATTGATGTGACGCCGTCCTGTGTTGGCTTGGTGCGCATTTCCGTCAGTAATTCTTTGGCTGCATCGCCATAGGGGCGATGTTCTGAAGTATCCCAGCGGTGGGAAGCAAACATGAGTGCCATCGCGATCCATTCTTCACCGTCGCTTGCTGAGCCAGAATCGATCTGCTTCCCATCATACGTGCACTGCCATGCGAAATAACCGCGCCGTGGGCCCTCGGCATGACGCATGTGTCGTTGCACCCACTTCCACAATTGATCAAAATCATCATGTCGGTCGAGTTGTACGGAGATCATCATGCCATACGACATTCCTTCGGACCGCACGTCGCCATTCCCTACATCTGCAATGTAGGCGGTGCCATCCGCTTGTTCGAAAAATAGACGCTGGTTTTTTTTGTCGCCTTCCCGAAATTGACGCCACGCTGCTTCGATGCGTCGCGAGGTTTCTTCTTCGCTTTTATTCAGCAGTTCGTGGAATAGATTTCGCGGCTTCGCCGCCGCCTCTGCAGCCCCGGAAACTAGGAGTATGGCTACAATGATATGATTGCGGATAATTCGTGTCATTGAATATGGTCGGGAAAAGACCTGGTTTTTATAAATCATCCAGTGCCGCTCCGATCGGGAATTAACCTTTGAGTAACTCTTTGAGCGACGTCTCTGCCGGGGTGGAGTCGGTCATGATGAGTAGCTATATGGCGGCAAAGATCAAGCGGCGGATTTTCATGGAGTTGCGCTGGATGAGGCGTGATTCGCTTGTGCTCGACGGTTAGCAAGTTCGTCCGCCATTTCAATGGTTACGCGTTTGTTGAGTTTGTAGATCGCCAACAGGCCGGTGCAAATCGCGAACATAATTCCGACAACGATGCTTGCCGTTACACGATAGCCTGCGACTGCATCAGGCGTAGCCGGCAGCTTGGTGTCGTAATGGAACGCGAGTTCCATGACCCATAAAAATGATGCCGAGCCTAACGCCAGTCCCGCTTTGAGGCAGAATCCGATCGTCGCAAAGACCATCCCAGTGAAGCGACGGCCCGTGACCAGTTCGGAATAATCCGCCACATCGGCGAAAATTGCCCAAATGAGCGGCACCGTAGGCGCATAGACCATGGATCCAATGATGGTTAGAGCGATCATGCCGTTCACATCGGTGGGCTTGAGTAAGAAAAAAGCGAAGGCTACGACCGTGGAGAGTGCAAAGCCTGTTAAAGCGACCGCTTTTTTGCCAAAGCGCTTGGCAAATGAGGTCGAGCCCATGATGACCAAGATCATCGTTAGAGTACCGATCATATTGCCGATACTATTGAAAACGTCTGCAACGTTCGAATCGGCCAGATGATCACGGGTGCCGTGGACGATATAGCCTAGTAACTCCAAAATGCCGCCCGGTTTCGCCTCACCCGCCACCAGTGCGGAGCCCGTGAGCCCTAATTTTTCAAGGAAATCAAACATCGCTGCCTTGTCCACATACTGGTGGTAGTAATTGTAAAGTGCTCCACCACGGAATGATAGAATCGCAAAATGCACCAGTGTCATCAGCGCCATGACTTTCCACGGGCCGTTCTTGAGTAGGTCCTTGAAGTCCGCTTTCGGCGACGAGTGTGCTTGGGCCAATGGTTTGATGCGTTCCCGCGAGGTGTAGAAAGTGATCAAAAATAGAACGAGGCAAACGACCGCCCAGATGGTCATCGTCATCTGCCATCCGTACTGGCGATCATGTCCTTCGGCGAATTTCGCCACTAGTGGCAGGGTGAATCCACCGACAATGAATTGTGCAATATTCACCGCGATAAAACGGAATGAATTGAGCCGTGCGCGTTCGTTCAGGTCAGACGTCATGACGCCGCCCAGTGCGGAATACGGCATGTTGTTCATCGAGTAGAGCGTCATCAGCAGCGTGTTGGTGACGATCGCGTAGCCCATCAGCGCGGCGAGACTCCAGCCTTTCGGCGTCGTGTAGGCCAAAATCATCATCGCCGAAAACGGCACGGCAGTCCACAGGATCCACGGCCGGAATTTACCCCAACGGGTATTCGTTCGATCGGCGAGAATTCCCATGATCGGGTCGAAAACCGCGTCCCACAAGCGCGGCCAGAGAAGCACGGCTGCAGCAGCGCTCGCCGTCAACCCGAAGACATCAGTGTAAAAATTCAGCTGGAAAAGAATCATCGTCATGAAAACGAAGTTCGCAGCGGCGTCCGCCATACTGTACCCGGCTTTTTCTACAAAGGATAGTTTTGGGATATTCATGCTGTTTGGGTGATTCGTGGTTTTGTTGTGAGGAAGTATCGTCCTAAATGTTGGTGTGCCTTTTGGGCCTGTTCAGGAGGTTATTGTGGTTTGTTTTAACAGGGTTCTGCCAGCAGGCCCGGATCGAGTGATTGGGCTTTTTGTGATGAGAAAAGGTCATCCAACGGTCGTTTATGAAAATTGCGCGGATTTTGGCAGAATCGCGAATTAAAATAGCTAGCGTAACGTCGGTAAAATCAATTGTTTCAGGTTTATTATTGGCCTTTGCTACGGAGTTTGCAAGCGTAAATAGAACGTTTAATTTCAAGAGACACCGTGGCATTGCGAGTGCCGATGACCGTTTCAGCGTGAAGATTTGCAGGATATAGGCTTGTGAAAGTCATGACTCACCCACCATGCAAAAATAGGACTCCATGTTTAGCCAGAATGGCATTTTTCTTTTTCAGCCGGCATCGCAGTTCTGCCGGCTAGCCACCCTGACCAGATGCCTCACTCAGCCCTGACAAGTTTCTCAATTGCGCTAGCCGCTTGAATACGCCCAGTGAAATCGAATCTATCTCCGACGGCGCAACAGGACGAGCATGCCGAGTCCACCAAACAAGGTAGCAATGGGTTCCGGAACGGCGGCGATCGTTACCGCGAGGCTTCCTTGGTCGAAGTAAGCCTTGTTTCCATCGAGTCGGGTGAAGGCGTTGGCGGTGCCGTAATGGGCGATGTTGCTGGAATTGAGGGAGAAATTGCCGGCGATCAGCGTGTAAGTGCCGATGGCGGCGCTTTCGACGTCAAAGCCAACTAGGCTGGTAAAGTCGAATCCCCCGAATGAAACTGTCTTCGTGCTGCTCACGGTGAGGACGCCCAGCGAGACGTCAAGCTTCGAGCCGGAATCGAAGTGCAGGTTTCCACCAATGGCACCACTGGCATCACCCGCACCGATTACTGAATTGTTTAAGGCTAAAACATCAGAGTTGCCTAGCTCACCGCTGATGAAAAGGGTGCCTGCGGAAACGGTGGTTGTGCCAGTATAGGCGTTGGTGCCAGCGAGTGTTAGCGTGCCCGCTCCGTTTTTTGATACAGACACAGCAGATGTGCCGTCACTGATCGAGCCGCTTATAGTGGTGTTACCAGCACCACCGAAATTGAAGGTGCGGCCGCTGACGAGGGTGGTGCTCACGTTTCCGGCGATGGTCAATGATCCTGATTTGGAGATCACGTTTGTGATCAAACCACCCGTGTTGCCAAAGTTGATGTTTCCGTTCAATCTGTTGTTACCCGTGCTTTCGATCGCTCCTGCACTCGCACTGGGATTTGAGTTCGTTTCGCCGCGTGTGGTGATGGCGTTGTTGAGTGTAATGTCACCCGTGACCTGTAATTTGCTGTTATTGTTGACCGTGCTAGAGCCAAGGGCACCGCTGGAAGAGGCAACGAGCGTTCCGGAACTGATCAGAGTGGTGCCGCTGTAAGTATTGGCGGTGTTCAACGTCAGCGTTCCTGCTCCACTATGCGTCACGCCTCCGGTGCCGGCGATGATGGTGCCGAAATCGGTTCCTTGAGTTACCGCATTGCTGCGATTGACCGCGAACGTGCCATTGGTGGTGATTGAACTGCTGGAGGACAAGGAACCCGTGGTCGAGCCGCTGCCGAGTTGCAGGGTGCCACCAGTGCTGATCGTAGTGGCGCCGGTATAGGTATTCGTTCCGGTCAGGATCTGATTTCCTGTACCTGATTTGGTTAGTGAGAGGTTGCTTGCACCGCTGATGATGCCTCCAAAGGTCTGCGAACCGCTGAAATTGGTCGTGAGGGTTGAAGCGGAACCGGTGTTGGTGATCGTGCCGTTGGTGCTGGAAAGCCCTGCCACCGACGAGGCGACGCCGTTGGTGTTCCAAGTTGAGTTGTCCTGTAGCGCAAGCAGGCCGGTGTTGGTGACACCCGCCTTCAGCGTATTTCCGCCTTTGACGGTAATTGCGCCAGCAGTTGTTCCATTGAGAAAGAAGCCCGTTACCCCGTTGATGCTGCCGGTCGTGGTGTCGAACGTCGCGCCTCCGGCTAGAACCGTAGCCTTGTGGTCCGGAGTTGTGCTGACCGACGTAGCGTCAACGGTGATGCCGCTCGCATTGCCACTTTTCAGCGTGCCATTATTGAAAATGAGACCAGGCGCGAAATCGTTGCCAGAGCCGGTGGCACCGACATCGGTATTAACCTGTAGGATCACGCCCCCGGTTAAGGTCACGCCTCGTGTGCTGCTAACAGACTGGCTGCCCACCACGCTCGCTACGATAGTTCCGCTCGTGTTAAATACAAAGTTGCCGCCGCTGTTTATCGTGTAAGCGCCGCTACCGGAATTGGAACCCATAACGGTGACTAGGCCGCCTGCGGTGGTGAGGCCTGTGTAGGTGTTTGATCCAGCAAGCGTCCATGGGCCGGCGTATGTGGTTATTCCCAAATTTGTCGCACTGCCATTACTGATATTACCGTTGATGAAGTTGCTTTGGCCTGTTGTGGCGTTGGCCCGTAAAGCCAAGGTGAAGTTGCCGGACGCATTGCCACTGATCGCTCCATCAATGATCAGCGAACTGCTCGTGCCAGTGGATTGATTGCTGAAGAAGGCGTTCCCCTGCAATTTGATCGGGGCGCTGACCGTTTGGTTGAGGCTGTTTACGGATGTGTTGTAATAAATATTGGCATTGGGAGTGCCACTGCTTGCCACGGTGCTGTTGGCGGTAAAGAGCAATGTGTTGCCGCCCGTGCTTCCGATCGTAAAGGCGGAAAGACTTGCACCCGTAAAGACAATGCTGCCAACGTTCAGTGCCGAGGTGTTGCCAGCCGTGGAGTTTATTGAAATCGAGGTGGTGGAACTGGTGCTGGAAAAGGTCGCGGTATCCGTGTTATTCGTGGTGCCAATCGCGCCTGGGAAAAGGCCCGCCCCCGTGCTCCAATTGTTTTCAGTACCAGCCGCCTCCCAGATGCCGTTCGTCGGAGAAGTGTTCCAAGTCGCGCTTGCCGCTTGCGCGGACGGCATCGTGACTGCTGCGCTGGCGAGGCCGAGGCAAAAGACGATGAGGTTGGTGGGGGAGCTAGGACAGCGTGGCGATATGGGTCGGGGTTTCATTGGGTTTTTTCACTCGGATTTGGATTTGCAAGGATGGTTCGATAGGTAGCGCTAGTTGCGTTCTCTGGAGGGCTGACCTGATGGAATCTGCGGTTCAAACTAGGTAACGAAATCAAAAATTCAAGCGAATAATTAAACATTTAATCAACGCTAGCAAAAGGGATATTTTCTGGTTAGTTGATTTGCGGCGGGGGAGCTGGTAGCAGGGTTGCTCCTGTCCGTTACCTGCTTTGTAGACCTCCTCAAATTTGAGAGGGTTAATTCCCTCCTTAAAGTCGCACTCGCGGCGGGAACTGTAGACCGCCGCCGTCTGGCCGACCGGCATTTTGAAAGGTGCTAAAAATCCAGCACCTTCAATTCCAGCCTGTTGCAGTGACTCTGGACTCGGGCAGCTTTTTTTTGCAGGAGATTTACCGAGTCGGCCTCACCGCCGTCCATAGCTAAAACGCGGCTTACCACCGTGTCCTTTGCCCGTAGGCAGACGCATGCCCCTGAACGGATGACGGAGCCACAAACGGTAGGTCCGCTCTTCCTTGTCCGCCTCGCGCGCTGCCGTCACCGCCTGGGCGAACTCAGGGAATACGTTCTGCCGCTTAAGTACCGCATGGCGTGAAATCCCGACCGCTGCCGCCGATTCGCGTATCGTGCAGCCTTCTTCTAGCTTTCGGCTTCTTTTGAGGCTATTATCCTCTTATTTTTAGAGGATTATGTAAAGTGGTCCCGGGTGGAATCGAACCACCACCTACGGCTTCGGAGGCCATCGTCCTATCCATTGGACCACGGGACCAGTGCGCTTGCGCTGAGAGGTGAAACGCTTATCGGGCCTTGCGCGGCTTGGCAAGGAGAAGGATGGGCGAAGCGGGGATTTCGTCGGGAATCAGCCGTGCATCCGATCCCAGGCGGCCCAGAAGGCGGTGGTTTGGGCGGGGTCGGGGACGATTTCGAGGAGGAGGGTTTTTTCGCCGGGCTGGACGTGGTCGAAGTCGTCGACGGTGCGGATGCGGAGGTGATCCATGTGCCAGAGGGTGGCGAGGCCGGAGAGGTCGGCGGTCTGCGGGTTGGTCATCCACTCGACGGCGCGGGGGCTCATGGTTTGGAGGCGCGGCAGGCGTTCGAAGATTTTGCCGCCGCCGTTGTTGATGACGGTGAGGACGCGGCCTTGGCAGTCGATTTGCTCCAAAACGAAGGGGGCGGCGAGGTCATAGAGGGCGGTGAGGTCGCCGACGACGGCCCAGGTTTCGCTGACCTCGGCAGACCAGCCGAGCCAGGTGCTGACTTGGCCGTCGATGCCATTGGCCCCGCGGTTGGCGCGGACGGAGGGGACGGGGCGATCCCACTGGGCGAAGAGGTTCCACTCGCGGATGGGCATGCTGTTGCCGAGGAAAAGTCCGCCGCCGATGGAGGCGTAGTGGGAAAGGGTGCGGAGGAGGGCGGGCTCGCTGTCGGGGTAGATTTCGAGCAGTTCGTCGATTTTCACCGCGCGGCTGGCGGCTCCGGCTAGGTAGTCCAGTGCGTCGTCGGCAAACTCGATCGGGCCGAGGGCGGAGATGACGCGGTCGAGCGGGCCGCGGGTGACGTTCGATTCGCGGGCGAGCCCGGGCAGGCCGTTGCGGCAGATGGACCAGACGGAGACGTTGGGCAGCGTTTCGAGGTCGCGCCAGAAGCGGCCGCTGGGGACTTCGCCGAGGCGGAGGATTTTGCCGGGCGGGCGGGCTTTGAGGACGCGGTCGGCATCGTGGATGGCCAGCGATTGCAGGGCCTCGCGCAGGCCGCTGGTGGCCTCGGCGACGAGGGGCACGCCGAGGTCTTGGCAGAAGTGGAAGACTTCCTCGCGCTCGTCGGGTTCCAGTCCGCCGACCATGACAACGAGGCCTTTGTAAAGATCGGCGCGCAGCCAGCGGGCGAGGGCGGCGACGTCGAGGCGATCCTTGGCGGTGGAGAACTCGCCGATTTGCTCTGCGGAAAAATTCTCATCGCCCGTCTCGAAGATTTCCTCAAACTCGGCGTTGAGGTGCAGCGGTTGTCTGCCGTCCCAGTCGGCGAAGCTACCTTGGAAAGCGTGGCCGCCGAAAATCCCGGGCTGTTCGATCGACTGCGGGGCACCCGTGCCGCGAAACGCCGCAGGACGGTCCGCCGTGATCGCGACGAGCGGCCGACCTTGGTAGTGGGCCTCGATGATGGCGGGCAGCAGTTCCGCCGCCGCGGTGCCGCTGGTGGTGATGACGGCGCAGGGCTTGGCAGTTTCCATCGTGCGGCCGAGGGCAAAAAAGCCCGCACTGCGCTCTTCGAAGTGGCGCCAGACGCGGACGAGTCCCGCCGCCTCGGCGCGGGCCAGCGCTTCGAGCAGCGCCGCATTGCGCGCCCCAGCACAGACGACGTACTCGCTAACGCCTGCGCGGAGGCAGGTTTTGACCAATTCGACTGCGGGGTACCATGCATTCACGCCGACGTGTTAGCGCAGGCGGGGCAGAATGTCCAAGGCTGTGATCGCGTAAAATTTCGCATCAACACTTCCACGGAGTTTCGATGTTCTGACCGCCGCCCCCCTTGCTGCAGTAGCTGGTGCGTCTCGCTCCAGACCGTTGGGGGAGGCATCTCGCTTCCCGCCAGATTCCTTTGGGCGCGACGCCCAAACAATGGTCTGCGGCCAGAGGCCCCAGCTACTCTGCCCCTCCTCAATGCGATTCAATCCGGAAAAACGCCGCATTGTCTGGCGAGGCGAATTGGAACTCCATCTCGCCGTTGCTGTTGATCACCGCGTCCCCCGCCGAAAACGGCAGATCCGTGAAGGTCTTCAAATCCATGCTCTTCTTCGCCTTCACTGTCAGCTTGAACTTCCCGCTCACCGCATCCCGCGCCAGCAGCGGCGTGCCCACGTTCAGCGCCTGCACTTGGTCGAGGGTGTAGAGGTCGTAACTGTTGGGGTTAGTGAGTACATCGGATCCTCCCCCAGACTGCACCCCGAGATCATAGCCCAACTGAAGCGCTGTTTCATATTGCACCTGCGTGTACGCCAGCGAAAACGTCAAAGTGGCACTACTCGTCACACTCCCATAGTCATTGCTCGCCACCACGGTGTAACTGCCGGTATTCACCTGCTGCAGATTGCTCAAGGTCAATGAAGCGTCATTGGCCCCAGCGATGACAACACCGTTCCTTTGCCATTGATAGGTCAAGGTCGCTGGCACCGGGCTTTTTGCGCTCACGTTAAAAATCACCGTTTCTCCTGCATTGGCGACAATGCTGGGTAATGGCTGAGTAATCGTTGGTGGCCCCAGAGCAGAGGGAAGGTTTTCATGGGAAGGCGATGGCTTTTCTAATTGTAACCAACTACGATTATGCGACATCGCCTCCCTTTTCGATGCGAATGTGTTACACGCAAAAATTTTCGTAAGGCGGAGAAAAAAATCGCGCACGAACTCACGAAAGCGCGAATTTTTTGAAAAAGATAGCTCGACTTGGACACGTTCCAGCACGGTCGAAACCCATTCCGACCGCGTCGCAAGAGCGATTGACTTGGCCAAATTCAGTCGCCGGGCGGTGGAACTTGGCTTGCGGGCGGTGGGACTTGGCTTGCGGGCGGTGGGACTTGGCCTGCGGGCGGTGGAACTTGGCTTGCGGGCGGTGGAACTTGGCTTGCGGGCGGTGGAACTTGGCTCGCGGAAGGTGAAACTTGGCTTGTGCGCGGTGGAACTTGGCTTGCGGGAGGTAAAATTTGGCTTGTGCGCGGTGGGACTTGGCTTGTGTGCGGTGGAACTTGGCTTCCGCGCGGAGTCAGTTGGCTCGCGCGAGGAGTGAGTTGGCTTTCGTGAGGAGTGAGTCAGCTCGTTTTGCCAATCGAACAGACTGATTTGCCCGTCGAGGAACCGAAAATCCGACCTCCGAAAATCTGGCCTCTACCCCGCCTCATCTCAGCATCCCTTTGCGCCTTCGGACCTTTGCGCGAGACCCTCTGGATTTGATCACCTCGCGCCAATCCGACTGAAGTCGGTACTCCAAAGCCCCCTTGGCGGCCACTGCTTGGCGGATCAGTCTTTCCGCTTGAGCAGCGGGAAGAGGACGACGTCGCGGATGGTGGGTGCGCCGGTGAGCATCATGCAGAGGCGGTCGAGACCGATGCCGATGCCGCCTGCGGGTGGCATGCCGTGTTCGAGGGTTTCGATGAAATCGTAGTCGACTTTCTGTGTCTCTTCGCCCGATTGGGCTTCGAGGCGCTGGCGCTGGACGTCGGGGTCGTTGAGCTCGGAATAGCCTGGGGAGATTTCCTGGCCGTTGATGATGAGCTCGTAAACTTCGACGGTTTGGCCGCCGGGGCTGACTTTGGCCAGCGGCACCAGCTCGCTGGAAACGCGGGTGACGAAGCAGGGATCGAAGGTTTTTTCCTCCACGAACTTCTCGAACGCTTGCTGAATGACTTCGTGGTCTTCCATGCCTGCGGAAATCTGGATGCCCTTTTCTTCGCAGCGGGCACGGCGGCCAGCGGCGTCGATCTCGAAGAAATCTTCGCCCGCGGCCAGCTTGATGAGGTCGTGGTAGCTGGCGCGCTTCCAAGGGCGGGCGAGGTTGATGGTGCGGGTGACGTTGCCTTCCTCGTCCTTGTGCTCGATCTGGAGTCCGCCGCAGAATTTTTCGGCGAGGTGGCAGGTCAGTTCTTCGACCAGATCGGCCATTTCCTCGAAATCCGAGAATGCCCAATACGCTTCGAGCATCGTGAACTCGGGGTTGTGGCGGCGCGAGATGCCTTCGTTGCGGAAGCTGCGGTTGAGTTCGAAAATCTTGGTGAAGCCGCCGACGAGCAGCCGCTTGAGGAACAATTCGGGCGCGATCCGCAGCGTCAACGGCATGCCGAGTGCGTTGTGGTGCGTCTCGAACGGGCGGGCGGCGGCACCACCCGCGACGTCGTGGAGCATCGGCGTTTCCACTTCGAGGAATCCGCGGTCTTGGAGGAAACGGCGGATTTCCGCGATCATTTGCGAGCGCTTCACAAACAGCGCCGCGCTGTCGGGATTGCCCATCAGGTCGAGGTGGCGCTTGCGGTATTTGATTTCGCGGTCGGCTAGGCCGTGCCACTTGTCGGGCATCGGCCGCAGGGACTTGGAAAGCACGGTGAACTTGTCGAGTTTTACCGTCGGCTCGCCGGTTTTGGTCAGGAAGGTTTCGCCCTCGATGCCGATCCAGTCGCCGCGATCGAGGCATTTCCAGGCCGCGGCTTCGGTTTCTCCGAGGTTCTTGATGCTGACGTAGCCTTGGATCGTGCCGTGCACGTCGGCCAATTGGAAGAAACACGACTTGCCCATGTCGCGCAGCGCGGTGATGCGGCCAGCGACCTTCACCTGCAGGCCTTCGGCGAAATTCGCCCGCAGATCGGCAGGGGTCGTCGAGACTTCGAAGCGCGCACCGTACGGATCGATGCCCAGTTCGCGCAGTTTCGCGAGTTTCTCGCGGCGGACGGCGATCAGTTCTGCTTCGGTGGATTGCGGCTGCTGCGGGGTGACGGCTTCACTCATGTCGAAGACGGAATTAAGCCGCAGGCGGCCAACTCGCAAGCGTTGAAACGAAATCGGGCGGATCATTCGCGTTTTTGCACGTGGAATCCCCTGCAAATGAACGAATGCCGGGACGCCTCATTTGGATTCATTCAACCGCAGATGGACAGGATAGACGCAGATCGGAAGAGATGAAGAGGCTATTCCAGAAGCCCGAAAAACAAGCATCCCGTCTTAAATCCCTTCTTCCATCTGCGTTCATTAACGTCCATCTGTGGTTGAAATTTTTTCGATATCTGACATTCAACGTCCCTCCCACGTCGCGTCATTCGGATTCATTCAACCGCAGATGGACAGGATGGACGCGGATTGAGAAATAGGCAGGGTGTAATTTAGAAGGCCGAAATCTTGCTCTTATCCCATCTTTCATCAGTGCGAATCCTTTCCATCTGTGGTTCAAATCTGAAATCCAACCGCCCGCAATCGCTAGAAATTTCACATAGCGAAAGGAACTCTTCGGTGTTACCTCTTCTCGCGGATGTTCGAAGTCAGAGAAAAGCCAGACATGATCGAGCGCGCCTTGTTGGTGCGTTTCTATTTTGATGCCCGCGACGGGGTGGAATCGGAGTCGTTGCTCGAAGAGCTGGGCGAACTGGTGAAAACGCTCGGCGTCGAGGTGGTCGAGTCGGTGCTTTATCGCAGCCGCGAGATGCACAAAAAATTCCTCTGCGGTACCGGCAAGGCCGACGAACTCGTCCAACTGGCCCGCGCCCACGAGTGCGACGTGATCGTGATCGACAACGGTCTGGCTCCATCCCAGCAGCGCGAGTGGGAAAAGCTCGCCGACCTCTGCGTGATCGACCGCGAGGAAGTCATTCTCGATATTTTTGCCAAGCGTGCCCAGACCAAGGAAGCGCGCCTCCAAGTCGAGCTGGCCCGCATGCAGTACGCGCTTCCGCGTTTGGCACGGATGTGGGGCCACCTTGACCGCGAATCTGCGGGATCGGGTGGCGGCGCTGGCGGCGGTGCCTCCCGCGGTATGGGCGAAAAACAAATCGAGGTCGACCGCCGGCTTGCGTATCAGATCATCGACCGCGCCAAGCGCGAAATTGAAACCGTCCGCAAGCAGCGCAAGACCCAGCGCAAGGAGCGCGAAAAATTCGCCACGCCGCACGCCGCCATCGTCGGCTACACCAATGCGGGTAAATCGACGATGCTCAACATCCTCAGCGGCGCCGACGTGATGGCCAAGGACATGCTGTTTGCCACGCTCGACACCACCACCCGCCGCATCGAGCTGCCCGATGGCCAGCCGCTGCTGATCACCGACACCGTCGGCTTTGTCCGCAATCTTCCCCATCGCCTCGTCGAGGCATTCAAAGCAACGCTGGAAGAAGCGACCCTCGCCGACTTCATCATCCACGTGCTCGACGCGAGTTCTCCCGAAATCGAACGGCTGCACGACACCACGCTCGAAGTCCTCGCCGAGCTCGGTGCTGCCGATAAAGAGATCATCACGGTCCTCAACAAAATCGACCGAGTCACCAACCCTTTCGAGCTGATCGCACTGGAAAAGAAATACCCGCACGCGCTGCACGCCTCGGCCGTCACGGGGCAAGGGCTGGAGGAGTTGCTCCAAGCGTGTTCCGAAGTACTGGCCCACCGCGTCCGCGTGCAAGCCTACCGCATCCCGCAAAACCGCGCCGACTTGGTCAGCCTGCTGCACCGCGAGGCCAAGGTGATCACCACCGATTACGAAGGCGACGACATCCTCGTCAGCGCCGTCGTGCCTGCGCTGATCGCCGGGCGTCTCGAATCCTTTGCTGTCGAACCTGAGTAATTTACGCCCGCCGATTCCATTCATCCATTCATGATTCGTCTCGTTTCATCCATTTTCATCGCCCTCGCCACGCTGGGTTCTGCTCAGCCTACGGCGCCGAAGCCGCCCGTTTCTGCCCGGCCCGTCCTGCGCGCTCAACCGCTCGATGACGAAAAAGTCCATCCAAAGACGATTCCGCCCGCTCCCACGCCGGCATTGCCCAAGGTTTCACCGCTCGATGTGAAACCCACGGGCGACGATGCGCTGCGCCTGCAAATTTTCCTCGACGAGGCAAAGTTTGGTCCCGGCATCATCGACGCCAAACCCGGCCGCTTCACCGAGTTGGCCGTGCAATCGTGGAACGAAGTGAACGGCTACCCGCTCGAAGACTGGGTCGCCGCCAACACCGCCGCCCGCAAGGCTGTGCTGAATCCGCTGGCCACCGCCGTCGTTCCCGATCTGGTCATCGACTGGGTGAACGAAAATTTACCGACGAAAGTGGAGCTCCAAGCCAAGGCCAAGCGCATGAGCTACCGCAGCGTCGCCGAGTTCATGGCGGAGCGCTACCACTGCGACGTCCCCTACCTCGCGACACTCAACGGCGAGGCGAAAATCGAAAGTCTCAAGCCGCGCGATAGTCTCACCGTTCCCAACGTGCAGCCTTTTTGCATCGAAGCCCTCACCGGCGCTGGCTACAAAAACGATGGTGTCCTCAGCAAACGCCACGTCGTGGTGGATACCAAAATCAATCAAGCCCGCATTTACGAAGCCGAGCCCGCCGCCCTCGTCGTTTCCGAAGTGGGCGCGACGCTGCCGATCACCCACGTCACCCGCCCCAATCGCGGGCTCATCGCCTCATTCCCCATCACTCCGGGCGAAGATCGCTTCCTCCAGTTCGGCACTTGGGAAGTCAGAAATGCCGTCGAGCTGCCCCACTGGCGCTACGACCTGAAGCTGCTGGAAACCGGCAAGCGCAGCAGCGAATCCGAGGCGCTCAACATCGCGCCCGGCCCCAACAGTCCTGTCGGTATTTTCTGGTGCGGCCTGACCAAGCCCGGCGTCGGCATGCACGGCACGCCCAGCCCCGAAACGATCGGCCGCGCCCGCAGCCACGGTTGCATCCGCATGGCCAACTGGGACGCCGTCCGCCTGCCCACCCTCATCCGCCCCGGCACCACCGTCGAAATTCGCTGATTCATTGGCGGGGAAATCGCGTGAGCTGCGTAGAATCACGCTTGTTGCAGCATGCAATAAGGCGTATTGCTAATTGCATATGAAAGCGGAATACGATTTTTCAAAAGCAACCAAGAATCCCTACGCAAAGGGCATCAAGAAGGCTGTTACAATCCGTCTTGATCCGAGTGTGATTGATTATTTCAAGTCGCTTTCGCCTGAAACGGGGATTCCTTACCAGAATCTGATCAACCTCTATCTGATGGATTGCGCGAGAGAAGGGCGCAAGCTGGCGATGGCGTGGGAGAAGCCAACGACGAGCCGAGTTTCTTGAAACGAAATCATCCATGATCCGATTTTTCAAAAAACTGCTGTCTGCCGCGATTTTGGCGGCCGCGTTGTATTTGATCGGCGACGTTTTGATTTTCCGCGGACCCGTCCAGCGCTGGCTGAGTTCTGTCATTCCCCGCGATCCTAAGGCCGTCGTTGCGACGGTTTCGGGCCACCCGATTTTGCGCAGCCAGCTCGACCGCGCCACGGCCGCGCGTCTCTGGCGGGTTGGTAAATCTCCCGCCAGCCAAACCCCGACCGATCGCGCCGCCGCGCTGGACGAACTCATCGACCACGAACTGCTGCGGCTTCAAGTCAGCGCTGATGCTGCTCAGCTCCCCGTCAGCGATTCGGAAATCAACGAGCGGCTGCGGCGTTTCTCCAAGCGCTTTGAAAGTCAGGAAGCGCTCGAAACCGCGATGCAGTCGCAGGGCGTCGCCGCGACCAAAGATCTCCGCGAACGCCTCACGGCGCAGATCCGCCAGGAAAAATTCATCGCCCAACGCATCGCCCCCGCCGTCCAAGTCAGCGATGCCGAAGCCCGCCAGTGGTTCGCGGTAAATTCACAGTCCGTCTCTCAGCCAGAGCGCATCGAAGTCCGTCAGCTCTTCATTCCCACGCTCGATCGATCGCCTGAGGCTGCGAAGGACAAACTAGCTGTTGCTCTCGCCAGCCTCAAATCTCAACAAAAAGACTTCGCCGCCCTTGCCCGCGAGGTCAGCGAAGACCCCGCCACCAAGGACAATGGTGGCAAACTCGGCTGGATGACCCGCGATCGGCTGCCTGCCGATCTCGCCTCGCCCTTGTTTGCCATGGAGCCTAACCGCCCGCAGCTGATCCGCAGCCACCTCGGTTGGCACCTCGCCGAAGTCACCGCCCGCCAACCCGCCGGGCCGCAGACCTACGAACAAGCGAAACCCGAGATTTTCACCGCCATCGACGCTATCAAGCGCCGCCAAACCGTCGCCGATTTCCGCAAAAACCTCCGTCAGTCCGAAGCGAGCCGCATCAAAATCGTGCACCGCATCCTCGACTGAAGGCTTGCATTAGCTGCCTCGTTGCACCGCATTCACTTTCTAATGCACTGCATTCACTTGGCGATGCACTGCATTCACTTGGCGATGCACTGCATTCACTCGGCGTTGCACTGCATTCACTCGGCGTTGCAGTGCATTCACCCAGCGTTGCAGTGCATTCACCTGCCGTTGAGTAGACGGAGACTGGGGGGCGTTCGCCCATGGGCGAGAATTTGTGATTAATGGTGGTGATCGCAGGAGCAGGCGTACTCGGGATTTTTACAAGTCGGGCAGATGGCGAAGTTCAGGTTAAACTTTTGCGTGACGGCTTTGGCCCCTTCTTTGGCGCGGATCTGGAGGACGAGCGGAAGATTGTCGCCCACGGCGATGGTTTGCTCGGAGACGATTTTGTCGCCGTCTTGTTTGAAGGTGAGTTTGGTTGGGTTCGATCGGTCGCCCATGGAGACGGTGACGACTTGTCCGGCGGGGGCGATGACTTTGCCAGCTTTATCCAAGAAGCGGATTTCGATTTTTTTCTCCGGGTTGACGAGGAACTCGGTTGGCGACTCCATCGCGTTGATGAGACGGCCACGGTTTGGGGTTTTTAGAGCTTCTGCAGCGTTGCCGATGCTGAGGCTGGCGAGGATGAGTGCGACGATTTTGGTTTTCATGGTGGATGTGTGGTTGGGAGATTTTTAGTGAGAGGCGGGAGAATCGAGTTCGATGGATTTTGCAGCGGCCCTACGGCCGAAGGCGTAAAAGACAGTGGGGGTGACCCCCAAGCCTAACAGGGTGCTGGTGATCAGCCCCCCGACGATGACGACAGCGACGGGGTGGAGGATTTCCTTGCCCGGTTGATCGGCGGCGAGCACGAGCGGGATCAGGCCGATGCCGGCGGCGAGTGCCGTCATCAGCACGGGAACGAGGCGCTCCTTGGTGCCGCGGATGATCATCTTTTGGGTGAATTCCTCGCCCTCGTGCTGCATCAGGTGGAGGTAGTGGGAGATCAGCATGATGCTATTCCGCGCGGCGACTCCTGCGACGGCGATGAAGCCGACCAGGGTGGCGATGCTGATGTTGTTGAGCATAAAATAGGTCAATACGAGCCCGCCGACCATCGCCAGCGGGATGTCGCAGAGGACTTGGATGGCGAAAAACGGCGTGCGGAAGTAGCCATAGAGCAGAAAGCCGATCACGAGCAGAATGGCACAGGTAAACAGGGCGATGCGCTGGGTCGCGTCTTGCTGCGCTTGGAACTCGCCCTCGAATTTGACGAAGTAGCCTTCGGGTAATTTCACCTTGTTCGTCACTTCGTGTCTGAGGCGTTCGACGAGCGTGGAGACGTCCCGGGTGGTCGGCTTGATCGCCAAGGCGTAGCGGCGCTGGCTGTCTTCGCGGAAAATCACGTTCGGGCCTTTGGCCTCGCGCACGTCGGCGACGAGGGAGAGCGGGACGTGCTGGCCGTTCTGCATCTCGATGGGGATCTGTGAGATTTTCTCTGGCGAATCGCGCCAAGCCAGAGGCAGGCGGGTGACGAGGTTGACGGTGCGCTGGCCATCGCGGAGTTCGGCGACCTCCTTGCCGCCGATGAGTGCGGAAAGCTGCTCATTCAAATGGCCGGGGGCGATGCCGTAGGCGCGGGCGCGATCGCGGTCTGCTTCGATGCGTAGCTGGGGAATGGTGGATTGGACATCGAGCTTGGCGTCCTCGAAGCCGGGGATAGTTTTGCAAATCGTCTGGATTTCGATGCCGATTTTTCTCAACTCCTCCAGATCGGGGCCGAAGATTTTGACGGCGACGGGCGCGGACACGCCGCTGAGCATGTGGCCGATGCGGTCTGCTAGCGGCCCACCGACGACGGTGAATATCCCGGGAATCGTCTTCAGCCGCCGACTGATGTCCGCGGTGATTTCGTTGCGGTCGCGGGCTTTGCCCTTTGTTTCGTTTTTAGCCTCGCGGAAGTCGACGTCGAACTCCGCGGTTGAAACCGGCACGACGTGATCGCCGCGTTCAGCGCGGCCAAGGCGGCGCCCGACCTTGCGGACTTCCGGCACCGAGAGGATCTGCATCTCGACCACATCCGAAATTTTGTTCATTTCCTCCAGCGATGTTCCGGGCGCGGAAGTGACGGCGACGAGTGCGGTTTCCTCCTTGAACTTGGGAAGGAAATCCTTGCCCATCTGCGGATAGAGCGAAAACGCAGCGACCACGATCACCGCAGCCGTGGCGAGCAGGAGGTAAGGTTGGCTCAGGCCGAAGCGAAGCCAGACATGCTCCAAAACCCACTTCAAACCGCGGGTGACCAAGCCGTCTTGGTGCTCATGGCTGGCCTTGGGGTGGAGGAGGAATGAGCAGAGCACCGGGATCGCCGTGAGCGACACGATGAAGGATGCGATCATCGAAACGATGGTCGCGATGGCGATGGGTGCGAAGAGTTTTCCTTCGACTCCGGTGAGGCCCAGCAGCGGCAGGAACACCAGGATGATGAGGATGGTGGCATAGAAGATCGAGTTTCGCACCTCGCCGGAGGCCTTGGCGATGACCGCGAGTCTCGGCTGGGGAGTGGGTCGGGCTGCGTTTTCGCGCAAGCGGCGGAAGACGTTTTCCACATCGACGATCGCGTCATCCACCACCATGCCGATCGCGACGGCGAGGCCACCGAGAGTCATCGAGTTCACGCTGATGCCAGAACATTTGAAAATCAGCAGGGTGATGCCGAAGGAAAGTGGCATCGCCATGAGCGTGATGAAGGTGGTGCGAAAGTTCAGCAGGAAGATGAAGAGGACGATGGTGACCATGATCGCGCCGTCGCGGATCGCCTCGGTGAGGTTGCCGATTGCGTGGTCGATGAAGTCCTTCTGTTGGAATAGCAGCGTGGTTTCCATGCCCTTGGGTAGGGTTGGCTGGAGCTCCGCGAGCGCCTTGGTGATTTCACCGGTGAGCGCGCGGGTGTCGAAGCCGGGAGCCTTGGTGATGGACATGATCACGCCGTAAGTCGGCGTTTTTTCAGGGCTCTGGCTGACGGTGGCATCGCCGCGCATCGGCTCGATGCCCCACACGACGCTGGCGACGTCGCCGATGCAAATGGGCCGGTCGTTGACTTTCTTGACGATGGTGCTGGCGATGTCGCCGAGCTGCACGGTCATGGCGAGATTCCGCACCATGATTTCGGTGGTGCCAGTATTGATGAAGCCGCCGGTGGTGGTGGAGGCAGATGCGGCGGCGGCTTTTTCGAGCTCCTCGAAGCTGACGCCGTTGGCCTGCATTTTGTAGGGATCCGGTTGGATCTCGATCTGCTTCACCCCGCCGCCCATGTTGAGAATTTCGGCGATGCCGGAAATGCTCTGCAGGCGGCGCTTGATCGTCCAATCCGCGATGGAGCGGACTTCGCTGGGTGGCAGGTAGCCGGGTTCTCCCTCCTTGAGGTTAGAGCGGACACCAACTAGCAGGATTTCTCCCATCAGCGAGGCGACGGGTGTGATGAAGGGTTGGACGCCACTGGGTAACTGTTCGCGCACGCCTTGTAGGCGCTCTTGGACTAGCATCCGGGCTTTATAAATATCGGTATCCCAACCGAACTCGGCATAGACGAGGGAAAGCGAGACATCGCTATTGGTCCGCAGGCGGGTGAGTCCGGCGATGCCCATCAATGCGCTTTCGATCGGCTGGGTGACACGCATTTCCACCTCTTCGGGAGAAAGTCCGGCGGATTCCGTGAGGATGATGACGGTGGGTTTCGAAAGGTCCGGTAGCACTTCTACGGGAAGCTCCGTAGCGGTGCGCAGTCCCGTGACCATGAGAATCAGGGAAAGGCCGATGATGATTGCCCGGTTGGCCAGCGACCAGTGAATCAGTTTGTTGAGCATGGTTCAGCGGGCGTTGGGTTCGATCGTGGCACGGCTTTTGCGGAATATGGACGCGAGCAGCAGGATGAAAAGACCTCCGCTAATATACATCCATCGCTTGTGGCCGTCGTCGGTCGTCGTGCCGCCGTTTTTGGGAGCATCCATCGCCGCTTTTTTCGCAGGGGTGAGTTCACTGCCGTCGGCTGCGTGTTCGTGGCCATGAGCCGCGTCGAGTGCTTCCTTGAGTGAGACGCTGCCGCCACCTGCAAAGGACAAAGAATAGGCCCCGCGCGTGACCACCTCGTCGGCGGGGAAGAGGCCGCGGATGATCTCGACGTAGCGGTCGTTCATTTGTCCGACCTGAACGGGCGTTTTGATGAATGCATTCGGAAGCTCGAAATGTTTGACGTAAACGAAACGCTTGCTGGCATCGCCCTGCAGCGCGGAGCGTGGGATGCCGATGACGTTGGCGCGTTTGCTCATCACAATGGAGAACTCGGCCCGCATATCGGGGCGCATCCGCAGGTCTGGGTTGGCGACTTTAAACACCGCATCGATCGTGCCGCTTTCACGGTCGGCCGATGTGCCAAAACGAATCATTTCACCTTCCAGCGGCTGATCGCCGAGCGCGGATACGTGGATGTGCGCCCTGCTGCCGGGGGCGAGTTTGCTCGCCTGATCTTCGGGCACGCGGGCGATCGCCAGAACTTCGCTGAGGTCGGAGATGTCGAGCAGCTCTTTGTCGGGCTCCACGGGTTCGCCGAGGCGGATGTGCGAATCAACTAACAACCCGCCGATCGGGGCTTTGAGATCGATCGCGGGCGGCGGGTTTCCTGGTTGGCGGCTTTCGACACGGACAAGGACTTGTTCGGCGGCGACGGTGTCGCCTTCCTGCGCGCTCAAGCCGATCACTCGGCCAGCGATGCGACTGCTGACAACGGCGTGGCGTTCGGGGATTTCAGCAATGCGGCCAAGGGCGAAGACCGTTTCTTCGAAGTCGGTTTCCTCGGCCTCGACGGTTTCGATGCGGAGGTTTTTGACGCCGACTTCATCCAGCACGAGGGTGTTCGAGTCGGGGGCGGCGTGAGCCGCGAAGGCAAACAGCAAGGAGCAGAAAAGGGGCAAATGAAGTTTCATGGAATGAGAAAGAGTTAGGGTTTGGCCAGTGCGGTTTCGTAGCGCACCCGTGCCAGGTGGAATTCGCGCAGCGCATCGAGGCGGGCTGCGGCAAGCTGAAACCGCTTTTCGTGCGAGCGGAGCACCGACTGGATTTCGCCTTGCCCATTGCGGTAGGTGGTTTCCGCCAGGGAGGATTGTTCGACGGCCAAAGGCAGCAGCGTCGTGTTGATCTCGCGGATCATTTCGTCCCACTCCTTCATCTCGGCGCGGGCGGCGGCCACCTCCAACCGGATCTTGCGAGCCAGTGCAATGGCCTCCATTTCTTTTCGCGCTTTCTTGGCATGCCCCTCTTCGATTGCGCCTTCGTTTCGGTTCCAGAACGGGAGTGATATTTTGAAGCGCAGGCCGATGATCGCTTCGTCCTTGTAGTCCTCTGGTGCATCTTTGGTCCGTTCTGCCGCAGCAAATAGTCCGCCTTCGACGTCGTCGTAGCGGCGTAATGATTCGAGATCGAGACCTTGCGTCGCGGCGAGCGCATCCAGCGTAGCGGCTTGGAAATCCGGGCGAGATGAGGGATCGGCTGCGAGGCTGGGAAGCGAGGGTTCCGGTAGGCTGCCATCGACATGCAGGTCTTCTTCCGGGCGCATCCCGAGCAAGGGTTTTAGTTCGCCGACGAGTGTAGTTTCGCTCGCACGGAGCTGGTGTATTTCGATCGTGAGACTGGCGGCTTCGAGTTTGGCTTGGCCGGCGTCGAGGGTAGAGCCTTCGCCTTTTGCGGCAATGTCGGCTAGGAACTGGGCAAAGCGAGTGGTCACGCCGGACTGGTCACGCAGCAGCTCGTGGCGCTGGCGCGTGGCCAACACTTTCACCATGGTTTCACGGGCCTGGCCGACGAGCTGCCGCTCGACCTCGCGCACTTCAGCTTCGGCGGATTTGAGTTCAGTCAGCAAAACTTCCTTTTCCAAACGCAAGCGCCCGGTGACTGGGAAGCGCTGTGCAAAGCCGATTTCGACTTTGCCTTCCCGTGAGTTTGAGTGGCGTTCGAAGGCGGTTTCCAGATCGGGGTTGGCGAGGCGGCCGGACTGTTTCAGTCGACCCGCGGCCTCGCGGATACCCATGCGTGCCGCCGCAAGATCGGGGTTTTGTGCATGGATGCGGTTGCCGACACTCGCGAGCGAGACGACGACGGTTTCCGCGCGCAGCGAAACAGCCATCGCGGCAAGTGCCAGCACGGCCAGTGGAGAAATTTTAGGCATGGAATTTGAGTGGGTCGTTCTTGCCTTAAAAGGACGGAGAACATGGAAAAACGAATCTAACGAAGACCTTTCAATGGCAAAAAAGGTGCCATCGAAAGAGAAAACGGCGGGCCATAAGGGCACGCCGGAGCTGCATCAAAGGGCGCTCAAATCAACGGCGGTTTTTCCGAACTCAAAAAGGGTTCTTCGGGCACCAAGTCACTCTCGTGAAAGGCCCCTGAAAGCAAAGTTCCCGCAATGCCGATTTGGCAAACGGGCTCGTTTTCAACAGTCATCGGGAGCGCGTGGGTGCAGCAGCCGCAGTGGTGATGGTGATCCAGCGGACACGAATCGCCTTCGTGATGAATATCTTTTGGCGAACTTGAACTGCAAGTCCCTGTGGTGCCGCAGTGAGCGGCTGGTTCTGAACAAGCTGTCGAACGGCAAACATCGCTAGCGACGGCCGAGGCGTGTAGCCCAGCCAGCACGCAGAACACCATGAGGCATTTGAATAGCGACGTCATCGACAGAAGGTTTCTTAGCGCGGCCTGCTGGATGTTCAAGAGAAAAGCCGCGAATCGATGCGTGGAGGAACTTAAAGCGCCACCAGTTTTGCCGCGGCGCGGCGTTGGAGCATTTGATCGGCCATGACGCCGAGCAGAACAACGGTGCCCATGACGGCGAAGTTGAGCGAGCTGGGGATGCCTAGCAGGTTAACGAGGTTTTGGAGGACTTGAAGAAGGGCGGTGCCGATGATGATGCCGACGATGGAACCTTCGCCGCCGCGCAGGCTGCAGCCGCCGAGCACCGCGGCTGCGATGGCATAGAGTTCGTAGGAGTTGCCGTAGTTCGACGGGGAAACCGAGTTGGTGTAGAAGGCGAGCATGATGCCCGAAACCCCCGTAAGCAGGCCGGCGATGACATAACTGCCAGTGATCACCATCCGCGTATTGATGCCCGAGAAGCGCGCGGCTTCCTCGTTGCGTCCCACGGCCAGCAGGTAGCGGCCATAGATCGAACGGTGCAAGAGAACCCACATGATCAGGCCAATCACGACGAGCATGACGAATGGCATGGGGACTTCGAGAAATTTACCACTGGCGATGCTGCGCAGCGTTTCGAAACCCGATCCGGCGCCGAACCCGAGGGTGCTATCGTTTGCGATGAAGCGGGCGGCACCGCGATAGATCATCAGGCCGCACAGGGTGACGATGAACGGCTGCATTTTCATCCGCGTGATCAGCGCGCCGTGGACCCAGCCGAGAGCCATTGGAATGGCGATGACTAACAAAGCGGCCAAGGGCCAAGAGAATCCCCATTTGGTCAGAGCTAAAGGCAATAACACGCCACACAGTGCAAACATCGAGCCGACCGAAAGATCGATCCCGCCCGTGATAATGACCAAGCCAAGGCCGATGCTAAAGACGCCGAAGAGGCCGATCAGGTTGGCCATGTTCGTCAAATTCGTCGGCGAGATGAACCGCGGGTTGATCGAGGCGGTGACAATGCAGAGGACGACGAGGAGGGAGAAAATCCCGAGTTCTTTTTTCATGTGTTACTAGGATGATTGGAAAAATTAGGCGACGAAGGCGGGCTTGCTAACTGGCGACGTGCGACCGACGGCGAGCTGCATGATGTTTTGTTCGTCGCAGTCTGGGCGATCAAGCACGCCGGTGATGTGGCCTTCATGCATCACCGCGATGCGGTCACTGACGTGGAGCACTTCTTCCATGTCGCTGCTGATCATGAGAATGACTGCGCCGTTGTCAGCGAGGGTGCGGATCAGCTTGTAAATTTCGGCCTTGGCGCCGACGTCGATGCCGCGAGTCGGTTCGTCGAGGATCAATACTTTGGGTCCCATCGCCAGCCACTTGCCGATGACGACTTTCTGCTGGTTGCCGCCGCTGAGATTGCGAATCAGCGATTCCGCATTGGGGGTTTTGATTTTGAGCGAAACAATCTGCTCGTTGGTGATGGCCGTCTCGCGCGCTTTGCTGATGATACCCGCTGTCGAGTAAGTTGCGAGAGAGGGTAGGGTGGTGTTTTCCCTCACCGACATTCCGACGACGAGACCTTCTCCGCGGCGATCTTCAGGAACGAGGAAAATGCCATTGTCGATCGCATCGCTCGCGCGGCGAATGCGCAATGATTGGTTGCCTAGCGTGACTTCGGCAGCTCCTTGTTCGTCCAGCCCGACCAAGGCTTTCATGATCTCCGAGCGGCCCGCGCCGACGAGTCCTGCGAAGCCGAGAACTTCGCCGCGAGCGGCGTCGAACGAAACACTCTGGTTTGGATAACGGCTGGAGCGCGCGTTGCGCACTTTGAGAAAGCCGGGTGTTTTGGGTGCGTCGGAGGCCAGACGGGTGTTCTTGATTTCGCGGCCGACCATCTTGGCGACGATGTTGTCGTGATTGATGTCAGCGCGATCCAAGCCGCCGGCGTTTTTGCCGTCGCGCAGGACCACCACGCGGTCGGCACAGCGGCTGACTTCGCCGAGGCGGTGGGAAATGTAAACAATGCTAACACCCTCGGCACGAAGCCCGGCGATCAGGTCGAGCAGGCAATCCGTTTCGGTGAGTGTGAGGCTGGATGTCGGCTCATCCATGATGATAAGCCGGGCATTCAATGAAAGCGCCTTGGCGATTTCCACCATCTGCTGTTGGGCGATGGAGAGATTGCGAAGCAGGGTGTCACTAGGAATGTCCAAGCCCAGCCGCTTGAGTAGCGGCGCGGTGTCGGCGTGGATCTTCTTGCGATCGATCAGCTTGAACGGCGTGACCAACGGCTCGCGGCCGAGGAAGATGTTCGCTGCGATGTCGAGATTATCGAGGACATTGAGCTCTTGATGAATGAAGCCGATCCCCAAGCGCATCGAATCATTGACGTCTTGGATCTTCACGGGCTTACCGTCGACCCATAACTCCCCTTCTTCGGGTTGGTAAATTCCCCCCAGGATTTTCATGAGAGTGGACTTACCTGCGCCGTTTTCACCGCAGAGCGCGAGGACTTCTCCTCTGCCAACGCTAAGGCTTACTCCATCTAACGCCACCACACCGGGGAAGCGTTTGGAGATGCCTCGCATTTCAAGCAGAGGGGTGGAGTCCATGTGGATGATAGGTGATTGGGGAGTGAGGATCGGCTCTGACATCGAAGGGAGTTATTTGCCAAGAATCTTCTTCAAGTTCGCCTTGAAGTCGGCGACATCGGCTTGCTTCAAGCTGCGTGTCGGAACGATTTGTTTGACCTCGGCAAGAGCCGTTTTGTCGCCAGCAAGGTGCTGAGCCATCTTGGTGATTGCTTGTTTGCCGAATTCGTAGGGCTGTTGGACCACGGTGCCGTAGATGTCGCCGGATGAAACGCCTTCGAGGGTTTCGTCGTTTTCGTCGAAGCAGACGATTTTGACTTTCCCTTGTTTGCCGGCGCTGCGGACGGCGTTGAGAATCGCTGGGCCGTTATAGTTATAAAGTCCGACGAGGGCTGCAATGTCGGGATATTTCACCAAGGTGTCTTCGGCGTTTTTCTGGGCGCGGACGGTGTCGGTGTCGTCGGTGCGGACGTCGATGACTTCAACCTTGGATCCTTCGATCGCCTTTTTGATGCCGCCGAAACGTTGCTTGGCGTTTTCTGCATCAGTCGCGCCGACGAATACCATGATCTTGCCGCCTTCTGGCAGAGCTTCTTTGATCAACTTGCCGGCTTCTTCACCTGCGGCGAAGTTGTCGGTACCGATGTAGGCGACGCGCTTGCTGGCAGGTGCATCGCTGTCGTGGCAGATCAGCAGGGTCTGGCTAGCGATCTTGTCGAGGAACGCGGTTTGGTTCGCGGGATCGATTGGGCTCACCGCGATGCCGTCCACACCTTTGGCGAGGAGGTCGTCGAGGATTTGCTGTTGTTCAGCAGCGCCACCCGTGGAAGGGATGCGGAAGTCGACTTCGACATTGCCGAGGGTTCTTTCGGCGTCTTCGCAACCGGAGCGGGCGATCGTCCAGAAGGTCGCGGCGTTGTTACTCACGAAGGCGAGCTTGAGTTTTTTGCCGGACGATGAGTCGTTTTTGCCACAGCCAACGAGGGCGAGTGAGCAAATGGCGGCGGCGGAGAACAGGCGTAATGCGGGTGATTTCATGATTTGGATTTTGTGTTGGGTTCTGGAGAATTACTTGGATTGGCCGTAGTAGGCGCTTGGACCGTGTTTGCGAGTGAAATGCTTTTCGAGGAGATGGGCGGGTGCAGGTGCTGCGGTGGGGTTGAGCGAAAGCGTCTTAATCGCCATGTCGGCGACGATTTCAAGCGCGAGCGCGGTTTCCACGGCTTTGGCCGCACTGGGGCCCCAGGCAAAGGGGCCGTGGTTTTTGACGAGCACGGCAGGGACTTCTAACGGGTCAAGGCCAGCGAAGCGCTCGACGATCACCTTGCCAGTTTCCCATTCGTATTCGCTGCCAACTTCGTCGGGAGTCATCGTCCGCGTGACGGGAACCGCCCCATTGAAATAATCGCAATGGGTGGTGCCGAGACAAGGCAAGTCGATCCCCGCTTGGGCGAAGGCAACCGCGCTGCGCGAGTGTGTGTGCACCACGGAACGAATCCCCGCAAAGTGGAGATAGAGATGGCGATGGGTGGGTGTGTCGGACGACGGTCGCAGCGTTCCCTCAATCACTTTGCCTTCAAAATCCAACACCACGACATGCTCGCTACGGAGTTCGTCGTAACTCACGCCGCTGGGCTTGATCGCGAAAACGCGACGTTCCGGATCGGCGACGGAAACATTGCCAAAGGTGAGATCGACCAAGCCCGTCTTGGGCAGGTCGAGATTCGCCTTGAGGCATTCTTCCTTGAGCGCTTGGTAATCGGACATGAAGGAGAGAGTTAAGAATTAGCCTTGGATGCCTTGGGCGAGGTGGAAGTAGAGGTCGGCCTGACGAAGCTCGGTTTTATAGGAGCGGAGGCGGGTCTCTTCGTCAATCACGCTGAGTTCAATCTTGGCGATTTCGGTGAAGTCTTCGAGGTGCTCGCTGGTGAGCGCGTAGGAAAGCACCGTGTGGTGGGCGCCACCGGCGTAGATCCATGCGGCCGTCGCGGTCTTGAGGTCGGGAAGCGCTTTCCACAACACGCGGGCAACGGGAAGTTTCGGAAGATCTTGGACTGGCGCGACGCACTCGACTTCGCTGACGAGGAAACGATGGCGGTTGCCCAGATCGATCACCGAGGCATTCACCGCAGCACCGGCGGGACAGTCGAAAACCATGCGGCATGGATCTTCCTTGCCACCGATGCCGAGAGCGTGGATTTCGATCTTCGGCACTTCGGAAGCGATCGATGGACAGATCTCCAACATGTGGGAGCCGAGAACCAACGGGTTCGCAGGATCGAGGTGGTAGGTATAGTCTTCCATGAAGGAAGTGCCGCCGGGCAGACCGTGGGCCATGACTTTCATGACGCGGGTGAGGGCCGCGGTCTTCCAGTCGCCTTCGCCGGCGAAACCGTAGCCGTCTTCCATCAGACGTTGCACGGCCAGGCCTGGCAGTTGTTTCATGCCGTGGAGATCTTCGAAGGTCGTGGTGAACGCGGTGAAGCCGCCTTCTTCAAGCAGGGCACGGAGGCCGATTTCGATCGCGGCAGAATCGCGCAGAGATTGGTGGCGGGCAGCACCCTTTTTTAGCTCGGGAGCGACGCGGTATTTCTCTTCGTAAAGCGCGCAGAGCGCATCGACTTGAGCGTCGGAGGTGGCGTTGATTTTCGCAACGAGATCGCCGATGCCGTAAGTGTTCACTTCCCAGCCGAAACGGATTTGGGCGGAAACCTTATCGCCTTCGGTGACGGCAACATAACGCATGTTGTCGCCGATGCGGGCGAGCTTGAGGCGGCGCGATGCGTACCAACCACGAGCCGCGCGGGCCCATGCAGCGAGGCGCTCGTGCACTTCGGAATCTTGCCAATGTCCGACGACGGCCTTGCGCGGCAAGCGCAGGCGGGCACCGATGTGGCCGAACTCGCGACCACCGTGGGCGGTCTGGTTCAAGTTCATGAAGTCCATGTCAATGGTTTCCCATGGGATGTCGCGGTTGAACTGGGTGTGCAGATCGGCCAGCGGCTTGCGGAGAATTTGCAGACCTTCGATCCACATCTTCGAGGGCGAGAAGGTGTGCATCCAGGCGATGATGCCGATGCAGTTCACCGCGGCGTTCGCCTGCATGGCAAACTCGGTGATTTCCTCGGAGGATTTAAGAACAGGTTTAAAGACGACCTTGTGGGGCAGGGTGCCGGATGCGTTCAGGGCATCGACGACGACCTTGGCGTGCACATCGACTTGGGCGAGAGCCGTTGGCCCGTAAAGATGCTGGGAACCGGTGACGAACCAGATTTCGAGATGATCGAAGGAATTGATGTTAGACATGGGTATGATGGGTAAAAGTTAGTGAGATTGTTGGGCTTTCAGTGCGAGAAGATCCTTCATCACGCGGCCGAGATCGCTGTTGGGTGTCACACCGCCGAATGCGTCGTGCAGTTGGCGATAGAGCGCGTAAAGCTGGTTGTAGATCGCTTGGTTGGCAACGATCGGGCGATAGGTGATTTCCTGTAGTCCAGTCATTGCAGCTTGAGCCGCGGCAAAGTCGGGATGCGCACCTGCAACCACCGCCGCACCGATGGCGGAACCGAGGGCGCAGGATTGGGACGAGCGGGAAAGCCGCATTTCGCAGCCAGTGACGTCCGCGTAAATCTGCATGAGCAACGGATTCTTCTCAGCGATGCCACCCGAGCAGACGATGCGATTCACGGGCACGCCGTACTCGCGGATGCGGTCGATGATCGCGCGTGCGCCGAAGGCCGTGCCCTCGATCAGCGTGCGGTAAATCTCCGCCTGCGTGGTGTAAAGCGTTTGGCCGAGCAGCAGTCCCGTTAGACCTTGATCGACGAGGATGGTGCGGTTGCCATTGTTCCAGTCCAGTGCGAGCAATCCCGATTGGCCGGGATTCATCGTCGCCGCTTGTTCGGTCAGTGGACCGTGCAGCGAAGCATCGCCAAGCACGCCTTCCACCCACCACTTGAAAATATCGCCGACGGCAGATTGGCCCGCCTCGATGCCGAAATAGCCGGGAAGGATCGCGCCTTTGACGATGCCGCAGATGCCTGGGATATCGGCGACCGTCTTGTCCGCAGAAACCACCGCGCAATCGCAGGTGGAAGTGCCGATGACCTTGACCAGCGTGCCTTCATCCACGCCGCAGCCGATGGCACCGTAGTGAACGTCCATCTCGCCGATGGCGATCGGGATGCCCTCGGGCAATCCGAGTTTAGCCGCCCACTCGGGGCAAAGATTGCCAGCGATGGCGGATGCGTCGAAGGCTTCGGTGTAAAGTCGGTCGCGCAGCGCGGCGAGTTTCGGATCGAGCGCGCTGAGGAATTCCTTGTCGGGAAGGCCGCCCCAATCTTCGGCATAGAGCGCCTTGTGGCCGGCCATGCAAACGCCGCGGCGGATCGCCGTTGGATCGGTGACTCCACCAAGCACCGCAGGAATGAAGTCCGCCAGCTCGACCCACGAATAAGCGGCATCGAAAACCGCAGGATCAACCTTGAGGCAGTGCCAGACTTTCGCCCAGAACCACTCGGAAGAATAAGTGCCGCCGATTTTCGCGAGGTATTGCGGGCGGAGTTCGCGCGCAGTGGCAGTGACCGCTGCGGCCTCGGGAATGCTGGTGTGGTCCTTCCACAGCCAGCACTGCGCGTTCAGGTTGTCGGCAAAAATGGGGTTGTACGACAGCGGCACATTGTTGGCATCGACAGGCAATGGGCTGGAGCCCGTACCGTCCATGCCGATGCCGATCACTTGGTCGTTAGAAAACGATGGCTCCGTCTCGCGCGCTTGGGCCAGTGCCTGCAAGGTCGCTTGCTCCACCGCAAAAACATAATCCGCAGGACTCTGGCGGGCGAGCAAGTGGTCTGCTGGGTTGAGCAAAATCCCCTGATTCCCCGACGGGTAATTCACCACCGCCGTGCCGATTTCGCGGCCGTTAGAGCAGTCCACGACGAGTGCGCGGGCGGAATTGGTACCGTAGTCGAGTCCGATGGTGAATGGCATGAGACACCCTTCATGAACAAGCCGGCCCACAACGGGAAGCGGTAAATCGTATGACAGTCATACTCCGGGCTCGACTCCCCGGATATTCTGGGGAAAATCCGCCCCATGACGCAGCCCACCATGGCAGAGGTCGCCCAAGCTGCCGGCGTTTCCAAAAACACGGTTAGCCTCGCCCTGCGCGGGAGTCCGAGGATTTCCGAGACCACCCGCGTTCGCATCGCCGAGATCGCCAGCGCCATGGGCTATCGGCTCAATCCCACCGTCGCGCATCTAATGGCAGAACTCCGCCAAAACCGCTCGCCCGGTTTCCAAGCGAGCCTAGCCATCATCAATGCCCATGAACGCCGCGACGCCCTTTCCCGGCACCCCACCATTCCCGCCTACGTCGCCGGCTGCCACCAGCGCGCCAAAGGGCTTGGCTATCAGCTGGAAGAATTCTGGCTGCACGAGCCAAACATGCCCGTCGCCCGCTGGCTCTCGATGTTCCGTGCGCGCAATATCCGCGGCATGGTCATTGTGGGGCTGATGCAACGCAACCGCCTGCCCGCCCACCTCGCCCCGCTGTGGGATGAGTTTCCCGCCCTCGTCACAGGCGTGCGCACCCGCGAACCCGCGCTCTCCTTCGCCTGCAGCGATCAGCACACGCTGGCACTGGTCGCGTTCGAAAAGGCCGTGGCCCTCGGCTATCGGCGGCCGGCGCTGGTGCTGGACGGCGTGATCGACGACCTGATCGAAGGGCGCTTTTCCGCCGGATTCCTCATCGGCCAGAGCCGCCTCTTGCCGCAGGAACAGCGGACCCAGCCGTTTTACGAAGTCGCCGCCGCCCGCCACGATCGCGCCGTCTTTTCTCAGTGGTTCGCTGAAAATCAGCCCGACGTCATCTTCACCCTCTACCACGAAGTGAAACGCTGGGTTGAAGACCTCGGTCTGCGCGTGCCGCAAGACGTCGGACTGATCCAATACGAATGGCGGGCCGACCACGGCGCCTGGGCGGGCATGGACCAGCGCAACGATCTGGTCGGCGCGGCCGCGGTGGACATGCTCATTTCCATGATCCATCACAACGAACGCGGTGTCCCCGAGCACCCGCGCGCCACCCTCATCGGCAGCCATTGGGTCGATGGTGCCACCGTGAAAAACGCATGAGCATTGCAATCCCGCAAAATCCGTTCTAAATCTCCTTGCCACCTGCGTCTCCCATATGATCTCGCTCCGAATTGTTGCCCAGTTTGCCGTCGCCACGCTTCTACTGGCCAGCTGCGCCAGCCACAAGTCCACCGCTGTCGCCCTCAAAAACGGCAAGCCGATCAATCCATTCGCCGCAGGCACCTACGAGCACTTCAAGGCAGAGCCGACCTACCCCAAAACCTACGCCGTTTGGAAAAACGACGCCCTGCTCGCCCAAACGAACTCCGAAAACTCCTCGCTCTTCATCAGCCTCGCCAAACAACGCGGATTCCTGATGAATGGCGACGAAGTGGTGCTCGACTACCCGATCTGTTCGGGCATCCCCGTCCGCCCCACACCCACCGGCACCTTCTATATTCTCGAAAAAATCGTTGAGAAACGATCCAACAAATACGGCCACATCTACGACGCCACCGGTGCGGAAGTGAACAACAACGCCGATCTTTCCATGGACGCCGTCCCCGAGGGCGGCCGCTTCGAAGGCGCCTCCATGCGCTACTGGATGCGCCTCACCCACGACGGCGTCGGCCACCACATCGGCCCTGTCAAACGCCGCCCGGCCTCCCACGCCTGTGTCCGCGGCCCCAGCGCCACCATGCCAGTCGTCTATTCCAAAGTCAAAGAAGGCACCCGCGTCATCATCGAGTGATCGCCCCTTCACACTTCCGCTGGGGGAGCATCCGCGCCATTTCTGCGTCCTGAAGTGACTCTCCATGGCTTTGGGGGAAACTCCCACCCCTCGATTGAGGTCTTTTGCCACGCGCGAACCGGACCGGTTGACGCTCGAACAGCACCGGTTGACGCTCGAACGGCACCGGTTGACGCTCGAACAGGACCGGTTGACGCTCGAACGGCACCGGTTGACGCT